>JAWLCZ010000173.1:0-8266 GCA_041686835.1 Paenibacillaceae bacterium
TCGGTCTGATACATACACCCGTAGCCTGGCTGAGCGGACCGCGCATCGCCTTGGTCTCGGTTATCATCGTGAATATTTGGCGCGGCATTCCTTTCTTTATTTTCAGTATTCTCGGAGGGTTGCAGACTATCGACAGACAGTTGTATGAGGCCGCGAAAATGGACGGAGCAGGAGCGATTCGCCAGTTTTTTTCCGTGACGATTCCCTCCATCCGTTCGGTGATTGTCATTACGACGATGTTGTCTTCGATTTGGACGTTCAATGATTTTGAAAATATTTTCCTGATTACCGGAGGAGGGCCTTTATACAATTCGGCGGTGATTTCGGTATACACCTATGAAGTGGCTTTTCTTCAGAACGATATGGGGAAATCGCTCAGTGTGGCGGGATCGGTGATTCCCATTATGCTGGTATTGATGTTCTTCATGACACGGCGGCTCGCCAAGGATGATTGAGAGGAGGCAGCTGGTATTGAAAGCATCGGTTTTACGCGCCGTTCAAAAGAGTGTCCTGATTTATTTTATTGTGGTCGTCGGTTTAATCTGGACGCTCTTTCCGGTATATTGGATGGTCAAAACTTCGTTCACGCCCAACGATTTGATGTACAGTTCCAAACCGTCGCTGATTCCGACGAAAATTACAGCGCAGCACTATTCCGATTTATTTAAGAATACAGGGTTTCTGGGAAATATAAAAAACAGTCTATACGTATCCGGCCTGTCTACTTTGATTTCAATGGCGATAAGCATTTTCGGTTCTTACAGCTTAATTAGGCTGAGGTTCCGCGGCAGGAATTTCATTATGAAAAGCATCATTGTTTGTTACCTGATGCCGGCTGCGGTTCTGTTCATTCCGATGTACGTCCTCGTCAGCCGGCTCGGTTTTGCCGACAATAAGTACGGTTTGCTCATTATATACCCGACATTTATCGTTCCTTATTGTTGTTATATGCTGCTCAGTTACTTCAAGTCGATTCCCGTTTCCCTGGAGGAGGCCGCCCTCATTGACGGCTGCACCCGCCTGCAAACGCTGTGGAAGATCGTTCTTCCCATTGCCGCGCCGGGAATTGCCGTTGTTGCGACCTTCGCTTTTACGATGTCATGGAATGAGTTTTTATACGCGCTTGTCGTAACGACCAGTCCGAGCCAGCAAACCGTAACGATCGGGATCGCCAGCTTTAAGTTTTCCGATACCTATATATGGGGGCTGCTGATGAGTTCATCGGTTATCGCTTCCATTCCGGCGGCTATTTTATATCTTTGCGCGCAACGTTTTGTCATTGGCGGCTTGGCTGATGGCGGAGTGAAATATTGAAACGGATCGTTTCGGCTCCTTTCGCTTTGCAGCCCTGCATGGTTTCCGGGGCTCCAATTGCGAAACGGGGCTGAAGTCGTTCATTACGAATCATTCATAAATTGCGGCGAATTCGCAGCGGAGGCAGGAAATTGTCCCGGTGCCGACGAATTGTATTGCGGTGATTTTAATTCGGCATATGACGATGACCCCAAGTGATAGGACGTATTATGGGTTACTTCAGGGAAAGGGAGTGGAACGGATGCCGGAAGAACACACCGTTCTGGCTATTGATTTCGGCGGCACGAAAACGATGGTCGGCCTTGTGCGCAAAAACGGGGAAGTCATCTCCACCCGGCGTTTTGCCACGCAGATTACCGATTCGCCGGAAGTTCATTTTGCCAAATGCGCGCAGGCGGTGGGCGAATGTTTGAGCGAGACGGGTATGGATGCCGGGCGGATTGCGGGGGTCGGAGTAACGGTTCCCGGTCTGGCCGATCCGGATGAAGGCGTGTTAATTCACGCTCCTTATGCGGGATGGAGGGATGTCCGCGTCAGAGAGCTGCTCGGGCGATATTGGCCCGGCAAGCCGGTGGAAATCGCCAACGATGTGAACGCGTGCGCGCTCGGTGAACTGCTGCTCGGCAAAGCGGGCGGCCTGCGCCATTTTTTATGGGTTACGATCAGTACCGGGATCGGCGGCGGCCTCATTATCGACGGAAAAATCTATGAAGGGGAACGACTCATTGCCGGAGAAATCGGACATTTCGTCGTGGAATGGGAAAACGGGAGAAAGTGCGGCTGCGGCAATTCCGGCTGTCTGGAAGCGCACGCCTCGGGCACCGCGATTGCGCAAACCGCGCAGGAATGCATAAAAAAAGGGATTGCCGACGATTTGTCGAAATATGTAACCGACAACAACGTGCCCGTTACGGCGGAGCATGTGGCCTTTGCGGCGCGGGCCGGAGTGAAGACGGCGGAGCGAATATACGAGCAGGCGGGAATGTACATCGGCAGAGCGTTTTCCTACGCAGTCAATCTGTTGAATCCGGGAGCGATCATTATCGGCGGCGGCGTCAGCTTGTCGTTCGATTTGCTGGAGAAGGGCATACGCCATCAACTGAGGCGCTCCGTCATCGGCGACGCCAACCGGACGATTCCCGTCTTCACGACCGGTCTCGGTTACGAGGCGGGCTTATTGGGAGCGGCCAGTCTCGTATTTGCAAAACGATTATCGGATTAGGGAGTGGATTCAACATGTTCGAAACTTACTACAAACAGTATTCGGCCCAATTTGCCGAAACGATCCGGCAGCTCGATTTCCAGGTGGTCAACCGCATTATGGAGGAACTGGAACAAGCCCGTCGGGACGATCGGCAGGTATTCGTCATCGGCAACGGGGGCAGCGCATCTTCGGCATCCCATTGGGCGTGCGATTTCGGCAAAGGCGTCAACGTGGAGGGAATCAAACGGTTCCGCATTTCCAGCCTGACCGACAACATGGCGTGGATTACCGCGCTCGGCAACGATATAAGCTATGCGGACATTTTCGTGGAACCGCTTAGAAACGCGCTTCGCCCGGGGGACGTCGTCGTCGGGTTGTCCGTTTCGGGCAATTCGGAGAACGTCGTCCGCGCTTTTCAATATGCCAAGGAACAGGGAGCGACGGTCATCGCTTTGGTCGGAGCGAAGGAAGGAAGAATGAAGCAGCTTGCGGATATCGCGCTTGTCATTCCGTCCGGCGACTACGGCATCGTTGAAGATACGCATATGTTCGTCAACCATGTCATCTCCCAATACTTGCGCAGCCGGTACGAGCAAGAGGCGGCAGGTTCAAGGGCATGAACATGAAGTTGGCGATCATCCATACGACGCCGGTCACGGTCGAACCGTTGAAAGCGCTGGCGCAAGAAATGATTCCCGGCTGCGAAATCATCAATTTTGTCGACGACTCTATCCTGCCGCAGCTTGCCGCGAACGGAGGAAATGTTGACGATATCGCGGAAAGATGGATTCAGTACGCCCGTTTCGCCGAACAGGCCGGCGCCGGCTGTATTCTGAACGCCTGTTCGTCGGTCGGTGAATTGACGGCAAAGGCGCAGCCGCACGTTTCCGTTCCGATCGTTCGGATAGACGAAGCGATGGCGGAGGAGGCGGTTCGGCTCGGCTCGCGGATCGGCGTGGCGGCCACGCTGCCGACAACGCTGAAGCCGACGATGGCGCTGTTAAGGGAAAAGGCGGAACAAGCGGGAAAACCGGTGGACCTGGTGCCTATGTTGGCTGCGGAGGCGTATCGGAAATTGCTTGGCGGGGACAAAGAAGGGCATGACGAAGCCGTGGCGGCTGCGCTTGCCGAACTCATCGGCACGGTCGATTGCGTCGTTCTTGCGCAAGCTTCCATGGCCAGGGTGCTGGCAAGGCTTCCGGAACGCTTACGCGGACGGTTTTTATCCAGTCCCCGGCTCGGCATGGAACGAGTCAAACAGAGATGGGAAGGAGCAAACGGCAAGTGAAACTGCTTGGAATCGATATCGGAACGACACACTGCAAGGCAGGGCTGTTCGACGAAAACGGCGCCGCCATCCGAATCGCCGGCCGAAAAACGGCGACCCATCGCAGTGAGCAAGGTTATTATTACTATGATCCGGAAGAAATTTGGGGGACGGTCGCTTCCGCGATCAAGGAAGTGATTGCGGATGCGGATGCGGCGGACGTCGCCGCCGTCGGCATCGCCAGCATGGCGGAGAGCGGGCTGCTGGTCGACACGCAATCGGGTAAATCGCGGTCGCCGTTCATCCCCTGGTTCGATACCTGCTCGATGAAGGAAGCGGAGGAAATCGCCGGCGAAACGGAGGCGCTCGAGCGGTTCAGCAGAAGCGGTCTCCACAACAGCTTCAAATACGGGCTGCCGAAGCTGCTTTGGCTGCGCAAGCAATACGGCGATTTGACGAAAGGCGCGGTATGGCTTTCCGCGTCGGATTACATCGCCTACCGGCTGACCGGAAACATGGCGACGGACTATTCGCTGGCCGCGCGGACGTATGCGTTCCGCATCGACAAAAAGGAATGGGACGCGGAGTGGATACGCCATTTCGGGTTCGATCCCGCCCTGTTTCCGGCTGCGCTGCCGAGCGGTACTCCGCTCGGCGCGGTGCGGCCCGATGCAGGCGTGTTGACGGGGCTTGCCGCAGGAACGAGGGTGGCGGTCGCCGGTCACGATCATGTGGCCGCGTCACTGGCGGTCGGCGCCGTCCGTCCGGGCAACGTTTACGATTCGATGGGGACGGCGGAGACGCTCGTCGGCACAATGGAGGAAGGGACGCTGGGGCGGCAGGAATTCGCTTCCGGGCTCTCCTACGGCTGTCACGCCGCAAAAGGACGCATGTTCTGGATGGGCGGCATTTCCGCTTCCGGCGGCTCGGTGGAATGGATCCGGGCGCAAATCGGCGAAACGCTGCTGTCTTACGAGCAAATTCTGGAACTGCTGTCGAAGGTGGAACATAAACCGACCGGCATCCTGTACTTCCCGTATTTGTCGGGGAGCGGCGCGCCGCTGCCGGATCCGAAGGCGAAAGGGGCGTTTGTCGGGTTGCAAAAATCGCACACCCGCGGCGACCTCGTACAGGCGGTGCTCGAAGGAACCGCCTACCAGATGGAATTCATCCGCCGCTCGGCGGAACAGGCGACGGGCACGAAAATCGATAAAATTCTTGCCGTCGGCGGAGGAACGCGCAACCGGTTCTGGATACAGGCGAAAGCGGACGTTTCCGGCTGCCGGATGGACATTTCCTCCGTATCGGAAGCGACCCTGCTCGGTGCGGCGCTATCGGCGGGCGTCGGCTGCGGATTGTACGCCGATGCGGAAGAAGCGGCGGCCGCGGCGGCGCAAAGCGCGCAAGTGCAGACCGTATGGCCGGATGCCGAACGCCATCGCCGCTACAGGACGTTGTACGAACAAGGCTTTTTACCGCTGCAGGAACCGCTGAGGCAGTTTTATAAAATATAAATATTCCAAATTGTGTTCGGGGAGAGAGAACATCTGTGAATGCAAAAACAAGACCGCATCATGTAATTACATTGAAACAGGCGCTGGAAAAGGCGGAAAAGGGCGGGTATGCGCTCGGCTCGTTTTCGCCGCGGTATACGCCGATGATCCGGGCGGTATTGCGTGCCGGGGAGAAGGCGCGTTCGCCGCTCATCGTGCAAATTTCGCAGCGGGAGATGCAGCGGTACGGGATTACGCCGCGGGAATTTGCCGATGAATTCTACGCCGCGGTGTCGTCGGAATCGATTTCCGTTCCCGTTGTGCTTCATCTCGATCACACGAAGCAGTTGTCCGTTATTAAAGAAGCGATTGATGCTGGATTCACGTCCGTCATGATCGACGCTTCGGACAAATGTCTGGACGAAAACATCGCCATAACGAAAGAGGCGGCCGATTACGCGCATTCCAAAGGAGTGTCGGTCGAAGCGGAGCTCGGCATGATCGGCACGACCGATTTTGTGGAAACCGATAAAGACGAAGAATTGTACACGGACCCCGTGGAAGCGGAAAGATTCGTGCGGGAAACCGGAGTCGACGCGCTTGCGGTTTCGTGCGGCACGGCGCACGGCGTCTATATGGTGAAGCAGCCGACAATCGATTACGACCGGCTTAGCGCCATACGCGCGTTAACGCCGGTTCATCTCGTGCTGCACGGCGGTTCCGGCGTCCCGGCGGACATGATGCTGCGGGCGATCCGGCTTCCGGGCGGCGGGATTAGCAAGGTGAATATCGCCACCGACCTGGAACTCGCTCTGCTGAGCGCTCTGGGACGCGAAGAGCGCATGACGGACGAGGAATGCCGGTCGCTTCCGCCGGAGCTGCTGGAACGGGGACGGAAAGCGGTGGAGAATACGGTTGCCGATAAGATTGCCCATTTCCTGGGCAGCGGGGGAAAAGCGTCCGACTTTATCACCATATTGTCCGGAGGAAAAACGGCGGATTCTCCGTCGGCGTCGTCCGGGCAGCGGGAAAGAGGGGAAAACGGATGAAGCCGGCACTGGACAATCTGTTGGCGAAATACCCAGAGTTATCCGATTGCAAAGGCGATGTGATGGCGGCTTTCGAAATGATGCGGGATTCCTATCGCGGCGGGGGAAAAGTGCTTATATGCGGCAACGGGGGCAGCGCCTCGGACAGCGAGCACATCGTCGGCGAGCTGATGAAAGGATTTATGTCCCGCCGGCCGATTCCGGAAACGATGAGAAGCCGATTGATCGAACAGTTTCCGGACGACGGCGCTTACCTTGCCGATCATCTGCAAGGAGCGCTCCCGGCCATTTCGCTGGTGAGCCATACGGCGCTCATGACGGCGTATGCGAACGACGTGGCGGCTGACATGGTGTTCGCGCAGCAAGTATACGGTTACGGCGCTAAGGGGGATGTGCTGATCGGCATCAGCACGTCCGGCAACTCCGTCAATGTGATTCGCGCACTGCAGGTGGCGCGCGCCGTCGGGATGCGCACGATCGGCCTGACCGGGCGCAGCGGCGGAAAAATGAAGGGACTGTGCGACGTGACGATACGCGTTCCGTGGGAGAGCACGCCCGACGTGCAGGAGCGGCATTTGCCGATATATCATGCGCTGTGCATCATGCTGGAGGAGGAATTTTTTGCGTCATGAGCATACTGGCCGGAGTGGATATTGGCGGTACGAAATGCGCGGTTTGTCTCGGAAAATGGGATCACGCCGCCGGCACGTCGATCGAAATTATCGCGAAATCGAGTTTTCCGACGCCGGCATCCCCCCATGCGGCGATTCAAGGATTGGTTGAAGCCTTGGAGCGCTTGATGGCCGAACATGGCGTCACAGAGCTTCAAGCCGTCGGCATCAGCTGCGGCGGACCTCTGGACAGCAAGGCCGGTCTCATCTGTTCGCCCCCGAATTTGCCGAACTGGGATCGAATCGATGTCTTCACGCCATTTCGGCAGCGATTCGGCGTAACGGTCGGTTTGCAGAACGACGCCAATGCCTGCGCGCTCGCCGAATGGAAATGGGGGGCGGGCGTCGGCTGCCGCAACATGATCTTTCTCACGTTCGGCACGGGAATGGGAGCGGGGCTCATCCTGAACGGCCAGCTGTATTCCGGTACGAACGATATGGCCGGCGAGGTCGGGCACGTTCGCATCGATGACGACGGTCCGGTCGGTTACGGCAAGGCCGGATCGTTCGAAGGTTTTTGCAGCGGCGGCGGCATTGCCAAGTTGGCCCGTTCCATGGCGGAACAAAGAATTGCGGCGGGCAAACCTCCGATGTTTTGCCCGACTGTGCACGATTTGGACGCGATTACGGCGAAAAAAGTGGGGGAGGCGGCGCAGCACGGAGATCCGCTGGCGCTTGAACTGTTTGAAATCGTCGGACGCAAACTGGGCCGCGGATTGGCGATGCTGGTCGACATTCTCAATCCAGAGCGGATTGTCATCGGCAGCATATACGGCCGGCAGAGTTCGCTCCTGGAGCCGATCGTGCTGGCTGAGCTTCGCAAAGAGGCGCTGCCGTTAGCTTTGGACGTCTGCCGGATCGTGCCTGCCGGGCTCGAAGAAAATGTCGGCGATTTGGCCGGCTTGTCTGTCGCGTTGAATGCGCTACAGCAATAACGGGGGAATGGCGCGGGCGCTTTTTCGCCGCGCGCAGCGCGACTCCCAGCGCGCGGCTCCTGGAGCGCAACTCCCAGCGTACGGCTCATGACGCAAGTTGCGGCTCTGCACGTCGGGTGACCCCAACTCAGCGCGAGCCTCGCCACATGGTGGCGGTCAACCGCATGTATCGCGTCAGCATATGTTGCACAAAATGCAACTTATCCAGGGAAAAAAGGGCACAGAGCGCAATAAGTTGCATTTTTATACGAAAATAAAAGTCCCTAAATATGGATACACTGAGGCAAGAAAGAAAAAAAAGACCCACCACCAGAAAAAGCGACTTTTACGAAA
>JAWLCZ010000174.1:0-8180 GCA_041686835.1 Paenibacillaceae bacterium
TCTTCGACCGGATGGCGGATAGCGGAAAACAAGCCGATGACAAGGACTATAGCCGCGATGCACCCTGCTGCCGCCAAAGCGGCGGAAGTCCGAACGGAGAACAGCGATAAGCATTTTCTCCACCACACCTGTTTCATTAATCTTCTGCGGACTGCCGCAGAAGGCGTCTCAGTAACAGCCGCCGTACCCAGCATGACGGCCCATTCCCTGTGAAGGCTGCGGCATCCGTCGCAATGGGCGAGATGAAGCTGAAGCTGATTTCGCTTGTACGCCGGCAAATGCCCCAGAACGAAATCGACGATTTCCTGTTCGGTCCATCCGCAGTTATGACGATCCATGTTTCTTGCCACCTCCGGAAGGCTCCATCCATCCCAACAGCCCCAATTGTTTTTTCATGTTTTGCAAACCGTACCTTACGAACGATTTGATGGTTCCGAGCGGCCGGTTCATTCGCTCGGACAGTTCCCGCTGGGTTTGGGATTGGAAGTAGATGCCGTAGAGCGCCTCGCGTTGAGCGTCCGGAATCCGCTCCATTGCGATGTGCAGCGTTTCGCGCTCCAGTTTCGATATAGCCCGCTCCTCCGCGGACGATCCGGCCGCCATGATCGGCTCCACCCGTTCGAGCAGCAGCGGTTTTTTGCGTTTCAGCCGATCGAGGCATCTGCTTCGCGTTTTCACCGCCAGCCACGATTCGATGCTGCCGCGAGACGGATCGTACTGGTGAGCTTTTTTTAATATTTCCACAAAAACGTCATGGCAGGCGTCTTCCGCTTCCATGCGGTCTTTTGTTATCTGCAGCGCAATATGGTATACGAGCGGCGCGTACTGTTCGTAAAAACAGCGGAACGCATCGATCGAACCGTTGCGCATTTCAACAAGCAGCCGAACGATATCCTCATTGGGTTGGGACAATCGTCTCACCTCAACACAATTGAAGTGTATACTTCATATGTAGCAAAAATGATGCCGGAATGAAATACACCCCGATCATTTTTTATGTTTTTTTAAGCTTTTTTTCCTCGACCCGTAAATCCAAACCGCCAAGCCGTTCGTAATGAATTTGAAAGCAACTTTAAAGGAGGGTCTTTATGAAACGATTTGGAAAAACGATATTTAGTTTCATGATGGCGGTTTTGATAGGTTCGACGACTGTCGGAGCCGCGGTTTACGCCGACGGGAGCGTGACGCTGTATACCCCTTATACGAGCCTCTCCGCGCCGCCTGGCGAAACGATATCGTATTCCATCGAAGTGATAAACAACGGCGGCGGAATCCAGAATGTCGATTTGTCCGTCAGCAATATGCCGGAACAATGGGAGTACGATCTGACCGCAAGCGGACGGCCCGTACAGCGGGTAGCGGTCAAACCGAATGAACCGCAAACCGTCAACCTCGATGTCAAGGTGCCGCTGGAAGTCAAGAAAGGCGGGTACCGTTTTTCCGTCACAGCCAATGGAACCAGCTCGCTTCCATTGACGATTAACGTATCGGAACAAGGCACGTACAAGACGGAACTGACGACCGAGCAGCCGAACATGGAAGGACATGCCGACTCCACGTTCAATTTCAGCACGACGCTCCGCAACCGGACGGCGGAGAAGCAGCTTTACGCGCTCCGGGCGGATGTGCCCCGCGGGTGGGACGTTCAGTATACGGTCGACGGAAAAAACGTGACTTCGGTCAACGTCGACGCGAATTCGTCCAAAGATATCAGCATTGCGGTGCAGCCGCCGAATGAAATCAAAGCGGGAACGTACAAAATTCCGATTCAGGCTGCCGCCAATTCGACGTCGGCGAGCACGGAACTTGAGGTCGTCATTACAGGCACCTACAATCTGGAGCTGAGCACGCCCAACGGAAATTTAAGCACGGAAGTGACGGCGGGCGACGAGAAAAAGATCGACCTGACCGTAAAGAACACCGGGACGGCTCCGCTCAGGGATATTGAGCTGAGCGCGACGACTCCGGCCAACTGGGAAGTGACGTTCGACACGAAAAATATTAATGTGCTCGAACCCGGAAAGTCCGCCAATGTGCAGGCGACGATTAAAGCGGACAAAAAAGCGATTGCCGGGGATTACGTTGTTTCCATGAAGGCCCAGACGCCGGAAAAGTCGGCGGAAGCGCAGTTCAGAGTCGCCGTCAAGACATCGGTATTATGGGGCTGGATCGGCATCCTCATCATTCTGGGCGTCATCGGGGGCGTTTACTATTTGTTCCGTACGTACGGGAGGCGATAAAACGTGGGCGAACCGGTCATTGAGCTCAGGCAGTTGACGAAAACGTACGGGGATTTTACGGCAGTCGATCAGTTGACGCTGACGATTGAAAGAGGGGAAATATTCGGACTACTCGGCCCGAACGGCGCGGGGAAATCGACGACGATACTGATGATGCTCGGCTTGACGGAACCGACGTCGGGCACGGTCCGGGTGTGCGGCGTCGATTCGACGCGGCAGCCGATACTCGTAAAAAGGCGGGTAGGCTATTTGCCTGACGACGTCGGTTTTTACGAAGACAGGACCGGACTGGAGAATTTGCTGTACACCGCCCGACTGAACCGGATTCCTGAAGCGGAGGCCAACCGGCGTGCCTATCGGCTGTTGGAAAGAGTCGGATTAACCGATGCCGCCGGCAAAAAGGTCGGGACGTACTCCCGGGGGATGCGGCAGAGGTTGGGTTTGGCCGATGTGCTCATCAAAAATCCGGAAGTGATTATATTGGACGAACCGACGCTCGGCATCGATCCGGAAGGGGTTCGAGAACTGCTGGATTTGATTCGCAAACTGAGCAGGGATGAGCACATTACCGTCGTGCTGTCATCCCATCATCTCCATCAAGTTCAGCAAATATGCGATCGGGTCGGGCTGTTCGTAGCCGGCAAACTGATTGCCGAAGGCGACATCCACGCTTTATCGGCAAAGCTGTTTGCGGAAGAACCGATTGCGGTTGAGATTGCCGTATCGCCGCTTTCCGACGAACTTGCCGAAAAGCTGGAGCAGCTCGACGGAGTCATCCGCGTTACGCGGCGGAACGGGCTGATGGAAATCGGCTGCACCGAAGACATCAGCGCCGAAATCGCCCGCACCGTCG
Source organism: Paenibacillaceae bacterium (assembly GCA_041686835.1). GTDB lineage: Bacteria > Bacillota > Bacilli > Paenibacillales > JAWLCZ01 > JAWLCZ01. The sequence goes on from JAWLCZ010000174.1 coordinate 3,094, forward strand.
TAGGCTGCGGAGCGTCGCTAACTTATTTGAATAAAAAACAGTACGGGCTTGATGAAATATACCACCGCTATTTTGAAGGAGGGAGTTCGGCGTGAAAAACGGGGCATTGAAAAAAGATCGGCTGCTCCATCCTTTCTGGGCGATTGTCCAGAAAGAAGTGTCCGATCATGTGCGCAGTTGGCGTTTTATGATACTGCTCGCCCTTATGACGCTGACCTGCATCGCTTCGCTGTACACGGCAATGATGCAGATGCGCAGCACCGTTTCTACGGAGGATGCGGTGAAATCGTTTTTCTTTCTGCGCCTGTTTACTTTGTCCGATCCCGATACGGCGCTGCCGCCTTTCATCACCTTCATCAGCTTTCTCGGACCGCTTCTCGGCATCGGGTTAGGGTTTGACGCAGTGAATTCGGAGCGCAACAAAGGGACGCTCAGCCGCCTCATGGCCCAGCCGATTCACCGGGATTACGTCATCAATGCGAAATTTTTGGCGGCGCTTCTCGTCATCAGCGTCATGTTTTTCGCGCTCGGCTTCATGGTGATGGGCTTAGGCATCGTCGCCATCGGCATACCGCCGACGCCGGAAGAATTTTTGCGGCTCGTCTTTTTTTTGCTGCTCAGCATTTTTTACGTCGCGTTCTGGCTGAACCTGTCCGTCTTATTCTCGGTTCGTTTCCGGCAGCCGGCTACATCGGCATTGTCTTGCATCGCCGTTTGGATTTTTTTCAGCGTGTTCTTTTCGATGATTGTCAACTTGATCGCGGGTGCCGTCGCACCGTCGGATGACGCAAGCGCCGACGACATTCTCGGTTACCAGAAATCGATTCTTTTTCTCGCCAGGCTGTCTCCGAGCCAATTGTTCAGCGATGCGACGACGACGCTATTGGTTCCGGACGTGCGCAGTCTTGGGCCGCTGACAATGGAACAAGTCGTCGGGGCGATTCCGAGCCCGCTTCCGCTCGGGCAAAGCTTGCTGCTTGTCTGGCCGCAGCTTACCGCATTGATTGCCGCCACCATGGTCTGCTTCGCCATTTCCTACGTGCTGTTTATGCGCCAGGAAATCCGCTCCAGACAATAACAGGCGAACAGGCGGCATGCGCAAGGATACGCCGTCACTGGCAGCCCGATCGAATAGAGATGGCAGAAATAGAGAAACCACGGATCGGATTCCGTGGTCAGATTGACGAGAAAGTCCCTACGACAAGTTTTCTTTAAAAATAGGGGTGTGGGGTATCTGCCGGAAAGTTTACGTCCACCTTTAAAATCGCTGTTATTACCGAATAATCCATTCAAGATAACGCGATTTTAACAGTGGTGTAGGCAGATACCCCCACTTTCTCAAATGCAGAAAACTTTAATTTGGACTTTCTCAACAGCCTCACCACGGTTTTTATTTACGATATGGAAAGGTTAAGCTTGATGAAGCGTTAAAGCCGTGACGAAGCATCGCCTCTACTGGCGCACGTTACGGCGCTGCATGGCGGGTGACCCCAACCCGGCGCACGGCCCGCCACATGGCGGCTGCGAAGAAAGGGAACGGGTGTTATGAACAGCACCAGCGGGGGGAAAAGCGATAGCGGCCGCCATAAAAATCGTTGGATTTCCTCCTAATCCATTCCAACTAAACGATTTCAACAGCGGTTAGAGCCCCACACCCGTCCCTCCACGCGCTCGAACGTATGGGTTTGCACATGAAAGGACCGTCCGGTGATTTGTCCGGACGGTTTTTCTTGTGGGTAGAGTCTGCGGCGCTGGCAGCTCACCATCTTTCCGCTGGTCCGCCGCGTATTCAACGCTGCTTCCCCAAGCTATACGTAGTTCAATCCGGACGTGTACGGAATCGGTACGGGAAACAGATCCGCAAGACGTTCTTTCAGACGGGGCTGCATTTCCGTTTGCGGTTCCGGATCGAACAGAAGGGAGACGAGCTGCTGCGGGTTCAACACGGCTCTTTCGTCATCCAGAATAAGCTCGTTCAGACCGTTGTCGCGGGATTCAATACGGAGCTTCCCGCCCAGCCCGGCGTTTCGCTCCAGCAAATAGGGGCGGAGCTGATCGATGAGTCGTGCCGCATCGGAAATATATACGGTGCCCTGGTTTTGATCGGCTTGAAACGGAACGCCGGCCGATTCCAGCAGCCGGGCAAGTCCGGTTTCATGCCAAGCGACCGGAATGTTCAGCTGTTTCAATCGATAGCGCGCGGCAGCTTCCGCGAGCAGCTTCGCCACGGAAGCCTCGTCGCCGGCCCATTCAATCGCCACGCCCGGGCGTTCGCTGCCGGGCTCATTCGGAACGCCGACGACGGCAAAGGCGGATACGTCGCCGCCCTTTTCCGCGACGAGCACCCGATGGTGTAGCTTCAAACAACTGCCGTACGCTTCGGCCTGGATGAGCATCGCCAAATCCCAGACGCTCTGTTCGTAAGCAACGCTTCTTTGCGACGCCAGCTTATGCAACCGGAACCAATCGTACGCTCCCATTTCGCGTATTGTGATTTCCGCACCGGCGCGGCCGCTTAACGTTTCCGCGGAGGAAGCGTCCAGCGCGAAACGCTTGATCGCGCCGAAACGGCAGCAGTTCGCCCGGGTATATAACGAACGATCGCCGGACACAAAGAGCAGCGAAGCGCCGGATTGGCGAACATGATCCATCACTTTGGCAAGAATGGCGCTGGCTGTACCTTTTCCCCTTGCATCCGGATGCGTGCAGACCGATCCGAGCGAGAAGACGTTCAGACGTGCAGCGCCGATTCGGATGATGGACGGAACGAGCCCCATGAAGGATACTAGTTTTCCGTTTTCAAACGCTCCGTACGATTGTCCGAGACTGGTTGAAAAGACGGTGGGAAATGCCGGGCCCATCGATATTTGTTCGGCATCGCGAAAAATCGAATCGGACAAACGGACCGCCTGTTCCATCTCATCAGCGTGTACCAATCGAATTTCCAATGGCTATCACTCCGTATTCTATTAAAATCAATTCTATTCTTCATTATGCTGGAAATCGATTGACTTGCGCAACGGTTATATCGAATAATGAGATGGAAGCGCTTAAAAAACGAAGGGAGATGAGCCTGAAATGCAGCACCGCAAACTGGGAAGAACGGGATTGAAAGTATCCGAAGTGAGCCTAGGCTGCATGGCGTTCGGCCGATGGATCGGCGAGGAGCAGTCGCGCCTGGTGCTTGACGCCGCTTTGGATGCGGGGATTACGCTGTTCGACACGGCGGATGTGTACGGAAAAGGGATGGACAACAACAACCCGCTGCAGACGGGAGAATCGGAACAAATCCTCGGAAGATGGCTGAAAGGCAAAAGGGACAAGGTCATCCTCGCGACGAAAGTGCACGGCCGGGTAGGCACGGGTCCGAACGATGCGGGACAAAGCCGCTATCATATTATGCGGGCCGTGGAAAACAGCCTGTACAGGCTGCAGACCGATTATATCGATTTGTACCAAGTGCATTCCTTCGATCCGGAAACGCCGTTGGAGGAGACGCTGCGGGCGCTCGACGATCTGGTGCGGCAAGGAAAAGTGCGCTATATCGGCTGCTCCAATTACGCGGCATGGCAAATCGCCAAGGCGCACGGCATCAGTGCGCTTCATGGCCTGCACCGGTTCGAGAGCGTGCAGCCGCAGTACAGTATCATTGCCAGGGATATCGAGCGGGAGCTTCTGCCTTTTTGCGAGTCGGAGCAGGTCGGAGTTATCGTCTACAGCCCGCTGGGCAGGGGACTGCTGACGGGGAAATACCGCCGCGGTGAAGCGCCTCCGGCAGGAACGCGCGGCGCGGCCGGAGAGATGCGCTTGAAAATGCTGATGTCCGACGAGCGCAACTTTGCCATCGTCGAGCAGCTAAAGCCACTTGCCGATCGGAGGAACTGGTCGCTCGCCCAATTTGCGCTGGCGTGGGTTCTCAGCAACCGGACCGTCACTTCCGCCATTCTGGGGGCATCCCGTCCGGAACAGATTCACGATGCTCTCCGCTATGCGGACGAACGGTTGACGGAAGAAGAGCTGCGTGAAGTTGACCGTATTTGCGATAGCCGTTGATAAGCGCGCCTCTCCCGCGCGCGTGGCCTCGCTGCAAGGCGTGTGGTCAGACTCCATAGGCGGAGTTCCGGTACAAAGCGGCTTCAAAACGACGGACTGCCAACTCGTTGTTCTGTTTTTTCCCCGAACCCGGAAGGCTGTTGAGGCGGAAACGGCGCCCTGTCGGCTGTCCGGCCGATCTTTGCGCCTTCGCTATGCGCCCTTCGCTTTCAAGCCCGTTCCGCATGTAAAAAATCCCATTTCTAAATAAAGGGAACCGAGGGGATTTTATATGAAGGAGCGTTATCTATTCGCCGCTCTAGAACATGAAATTCGGGGGGCTTGAAATGTTGTACCGACGTTTGCTTAAGACGGCATTGCTGGCCCTGGCGTCTTCGCTGCTGTTTGCAGGATGCCAGGCCGGGCGCGGCGCGGCCGAACCGGATAACCGCGAAACGCCCCGCGTTGTTGAACGCGGCATGTCCGATAACGGAACCCGCTCATTGACCGATAACCGCAATACGGGAACGCTTGACTTCACCCGGGGACTATCTTCTTCCATTGAATCGCAGCTGGCCGAATCCGGTATACGCGGCGCCAAAGTGCTTGTGATAGGCGATACGGTCATTGTCGGATTGCCGAATCCGGATAGGCCCGCTCTGCCGAACGGCGGCACCGACACCGTCCAGGGCGGGAATACGACAGAGGATACGAATCCGGAGGTTACTAACATTCACCGGATGAGCCCGGTCAACGTGCGGGCCAAGACCGGAGAAGGAAGCGGCGGAGCCGGGAGGCAAGCGGCCCATAACGGGCTTGACGCCGGAAAGGTCGCCCCAGCGCCGGATGCGGGAGTGCGCCGGATGCTTAACAGTCAGATAGGGGCCGGGGCAAGAATCCTTACCGTCACCGATATAAAGGCGCTGCAGGCCATCGATCGGGTGAAACGCAATTTGATGGGAACTTATCCGACGCCGGATTCGGAATCGGTGTCCTATGATGTAAGACTCATTTTGCGAAACGCGAAGACGGTGAACGAAACGATCGGCAGAGAT
>JAWLCZ010000175.1:0-8145 GCA_041686835.1 Paenibacillaceae bacterium
ACCTTTCAGCTTTTCGTTCGATTGGCGGCTTAATTGGTTGACGAGATCGTTCAGCCGGAGCAAACGTTCCTTCTTCACTTCCATCGGAACGTTGTCTTCCATTTGCGCCGCCGGCGTTCCTTCTCTCGGCGAATAAATGAACGTGAACGCCGAATCGTACCCGACTTCCCGGACAAGCGACAGCGTGTCTTCAAACTGCTGTTCCGTCTCGCCCGGAAATCCGACGATAATGTCGGTCGTGAGCGACACGTCGGGAATCGCGCGTTTGATTTTGCGAACGAGCTCGAGATACTGCTCGCGCGTATACTTCCGGCTCATTTTCTTTAATATTTCCGTATTTCCGGACTGTACCGGCAGATGGATATGCTCCACAAGGTTGCCCTTCTTCGCCAGCACTTCAATCAAATGATCGTCGAAATCGCGCGGATGGGACGTGGTGAAGCGGATGCGCGGAATGTCGATCTTCCGCAGATCGTCCATCAGATCGCCGAACGAATACCGGATGTCGTCGAAGTCTTTGCCGTACGCGTTCACGTTTTGCCCCAAAAGGGTAACTTCCTTAAAGCCCTGGCGGGCAAGCTCCCTCACTTCGGCGATGACGTCCTGCGGGCGCCGGCTGCGTTCTTTTCCGCGCGTATAAGGAACGATGCAATAGGTGCAGAACTTGTCGCAGCCGTACATGATGTTCACCCACGCTTTCATCCCTTCCCGCTTTTTCGGCAGGTTTTCGATAATGTCCCCTTCCTTGGACCATACTTCCACAACCATTTCTTTGCTGAAATGGGCTTCTTTAATCAGATGCGGGAGACGATGAATGTTATGCGTCCCGAAGATGAGATCGACAAACGCGTGTTTTTGCAAAATGCGGTTGATCACCGCTTCTTCCTGGGACATGCAGCCGCAAACGCCGAGGATGAGAGAAGGCTTCTCCACCTTTAACGGCTTCAAATGGCCCAGCTCGCCGAACACTTTATCTTCCGCATTCTCGCGGATGGCGCAGGTGTTCAGCAAAATGATGTCGGCCTGATGCTTATCTTCGGTAGAAGCGTAGCCCATCTGTTCCAGTATGCCTTTCATCGTTTCCGTATCATGCTCGTTCATTTGGCAGCCGTAAGTTTTGATCATATAGTATTTTCCGCGGCCGAACTCTTTCATTTCATCCGGAATGGAGAAATGGTAGTGAACCTGTACGCCTTCTTTGCCGCGGCGTTTGGCGTCCGCTAAAGAAGGCGGCTGAAAATATATGGAATAATCCTTCTCGGATTTCGTTTCTGTCCGGTTGACGACAGGGAGTTCTTTCTTCATCTTCACCCTTCCTTTCTGCAACAATTTTTGCCCCGATTCTACTTATTATAGCATCCCGGACACGCCATTTACAAAATAAAATCATTCCATCGGCACAAAAACGATTCAGTCCAATATTTCCGCCGTATCCCCCGTTTTTACACCCGCCGCGTTCGCTTCGTCCGTATCGATATGCATGTCGAGGGCGAAATGATCCGAGACTCTCGCCAGCACCTGTTCGAAAATAAGGGGACGCTCGCCGTTTACTCTTACTTTCAGCAGCTGTTTGTCGGAAATCCCCCATTTTTCCGCGTCGCTCGTATGAAAATGAATATGGCGCGCGGCCACGATGACGCCGCGTTCCAGCTCGACGAATCCGGCCGGACCGATCACTTTCACACCGGGTGTGCCCTCAATGTCGCCCGACTGCCTGACCGGGGGATTGATCCCTAAGGCAAACGCATCGGTACGCGAAATTTCGATCTGCGTGCTGCCTCTGGCCGGCCCCAAAATGCGCACTTTATCGAATTTTCCCTTCGGACCTTCAATGGCGACCGTTTCTTTCGCGGCAAATTGCCCGGGCTGAGACAACGGCTTGAGCACGTTTAATTCGTAGTCCTTGCCGAACAATACGGCGATATGCTCCGGCGATAAATGAATATGGCGCGCCGATACGCCGATCGGAACGATTTTCATGCGAAACGCCCTGCCTTTCATCTCTGTTTCATCTATTGTCCATTATGCCCATACATAAGATAAAGGCATACGGTATGCACCATATGCCTGTCCGCTTTCATTCCAGACTTCGCGTTACTTGAATTCGGCCACCAGCTGGTCAAATTCGGCTTCCGTCAAATGAATGTTTTGTTTGGCCAGCGCCTCCTCCTTAAAGCCGGGCACCAGATCCTCGTAGCATTTTCTTTGCTTGTCCTGATAAATGAGCCCCGTCAGCATGCCGTTCGTTTCCATCAGCTTGGTCATCGCCAATACGCGGTTCGAAGGATCGTAATCGGGGATTTCGTCCAGATCGACGATGTTTTCTTTAAACCAGTCGTACGTGTTGATTTTATTGAACGTAACGCAAGGGCTGAATACGTTGATTAAGGAAAATCCTTTATGCTTAATCCCTGCTTCGATAAGCGCCGTCAACTGCTTCAAATTTCCGGAAAACGCCTGCGCGACGAAGGTGGCGCCAGCGGCCAGCGCCATTTCAAGCGGCGCCAGAGGGGATTCGATGGAACCTTCCGGCGTGCTTTTCGTTTTGAAGCCTTCCGCGCTGCGGGGCGAAGTTTGCCCTTTCGTCAGCCCGTAAATTTGGTTGTCCATGACAATATAGGTGATGTCGATGTTCCTGCGAATCGCATGGATCGTGTGTCCCATGCCGATGGCAAATCCGTCTCCGTCGCCGCCGGAAGCGATAACCGTCAATTCGCGGTTCGCCATTTTCAACCCTTGCGCGATCGGCAAAGCCCGTCCGTGCGTACCGTGAAAACCGTAAGCATGAATGTAACCGGAAATGCGTCCCGAACATCCGATACCGGAGACGACGGCCAACTGCTCGGGTTCAAGACCGACGTTGGCGGCGGCTCTTTGGATGGCGGCCTGTACGGAAAAATCGCCGCAGCCCGGGCACCAATTCGGTTTGATGTTATTGCGGAAATCTTTGAATGTAGCCATGATCTAGTTCAGCCCCTTGCACGCATGGTATAGTTCCGATGGTAAGAACGGAGTGCCGTCGTACTTCAACACGTTGCGGATTTTTTCCGCGTACCCTACGTTCAGTTTGATTTGCGACGCCAGCTGCGCTGTCGCGTTGTTCTCGACGACGACGATTTTTTTCGCTTTTTCCGCATACGGCTTCAACTGTTCCGTAGGGAAAGGATGAATCAGGCGAACCATGATCTGGTTCGTTTTGACGCCTTCCGCTTCCAGCTTCTTCCTCGCCTCGGCAATCGTGCCGCCGGTGGAATTCATGCCGATAATAAGCAAATCCGGCTCTTCGTGAGACGCATCGACGTGAATCGGATTCGTCATCTTGAGCTGCTTCAGCTTGCGCAGCCGTTTATCCATCATTTGTTTGCGGTTGGCGGGGCTTTCCGAAGGACGGCCTTCCTGATCGTGCTCCACCCCGGTTACATGGTGAATACCGTTCTTCTCGCCGGGAAGGACGCGCGGGGAAATGCCGCTTTCGGTAAATTCATACCGCTTGAACAGTTTGTTTTCTTCCAGCGGGGGAAGATCGCTCACCAGATTGCCCCGGTTAATTTGAATTTTGTCGTACTCCAGATTCTCTGCAGATTGTTTGCCGAGCGACAGCTGCAGGTCGGTAAGAATGATGACGGGACATTGATACTGCTCGGCCAGATTGAAAGCTTCTATCGTATCGTAGAAGCACTCTTCGACCGTGCTCGGCGCAATGACGATTTTCGGAATTTCCCCGTGCGTTCCGTAGATCATCGCGTTAATGTCGCTTTGTTCCTGTTTCGTCGGCAACCCGGTGCTCGGACCGCCACGCTGCGTATCGACGATGACGACCGGCGTTTCGGTCATGCCGGACAACCCGATCGATTCCATCATGAGCGACAATCCCGGACCGGCCGAAGCGGTAAATGCGCGTACCCCTCCGTAGTTGGCGCCGATGGCCATCGTCACCGCCGCGATTTCGTCTTCGGTTTGAATGACGGCGCCTCCGAACTTCTGCAGCCGCTTCGTCAAATATTCCATAATTTCCGACGCCGGCGTAATCGGGTATGCGGCCATGAAACGGCATCCCGCCGCGATGGCGCCAAGGCCGATCGCATCGTTGCCGATCATGAACAGTTTTTGTTTTCCGTCCGCAGGCTCCAGGCGAAACTCTTCCAGCGGACCGCCCGCCTGCTCCAATATGAAATCGGCGCCTCTCGTTACGGCTTCGATGTTTTTCTGCACGATAGCCGGCCCTTTGCGGCTGAATTCTTCTTCAACCGCTTTTTTCAACACATCAAGCGGCAGACCGAGCAAAGCGATCGACGCGCCGGTGGCGACCATGTTTTTCATCAGCGATGTGCCGAGCTCTTCGGCGATCGCCGTAATCGGAACCGCAAAAAGACGTGCATCGATGCCTTCAGGTACGACGGGGCCGAATTTTGCGTCGGCAACGATGACACCGCCTGGGCGAAGCTCGTGCACGTTCAAATCAATACTTTCCTGGTCAAAAGCGACCAAAATATCGAGATCGTCCGAAATGGCCCGAATCGGCTTGGTGCTGATCCGGATTTTGTTATTCGTATGTCCGCCCTTAATCCGCGAAGAAAAATGGCGGTACCCATACAAATAGTATCCGAGTCGGTTCAAAGTTGTCGAGAAGATCCGGTCGGTGCTTTCAACCCCTTCACCCTGTTGTCCCCCGATCTTCCATGATAGCTGGCTAATCACGAATGCCCACTCCTTTGAGTTCAGTACGATTGCGAGATGGTATCATAATGTATGACAAGTAATCATAACACCCTATAAATAAAATCTTAACATTTGACAAATAAATTTTATGACTTCATCAGACAAAAAGCAAGGGTTTTACCGAAAGCGAAACATAGCTATTTTCGATGATATTCATGCGTATATGAGATGAATAAGCCGGAGATGCATACAAAATCAATATCAGTAATCAGCTTTTTCCGGCAAATTCATTTTAAAAAAATGAAACCAATTCCGGTACAGGAACCCTTCCGCCTGCTCGCTCTTGTAGTGTTTGTACAGCAGATTTGCCAAATGATCATAGTTTCCGGCATGCTCCAGTCCGGGAATCCACCGTTCGATACCGTCGAAATCGGAGCCGAAGCCGATATGATTCACTCCGCCCAGCGCGCAGATGTGCTCGATATGCAGCAGTAAATCGCTTACAACAGGCTCTCGGCGGGAGTTGACAAATGGAGGGACGAACGTGACGCCAATTCTTCCGTCCATATCAATGATCGCTTTGATCTGTTCGTCGTTCAGATTTCGCGGATGCGGGCAGACGGCTTGCGCATTCGAATGCGAAGCGACAAAGGGCCGTGCCGCAATTTCGGTCAGCTGCCAGAAGCCCCTTTCGGCCAAATGCGATACATCCACTATCATTCCCAATCGGTTGCACTCTTTAACCAATGCTTTTCCTTTCGCCGTCAACCCGCCCTGGCGGGGTTCCATCACTCCGTCCGCCGCCCAGTTGGCGTGATTCCATGTTAGTCCGATCATTCGCGCGCCCAGATAAAACAAGATGCGCAAATTGGCAAGGTTGCCCTCCAAACCTTCCGCACCTTCGAGCGTAAGCAATGCGCCGATTTTCCCTCCCTGCAAAGCAAGCTCCAGATCGGCGCGCGTTTTGACGAACATCATGCGCGGATGCGATACAATTTTCGTATAAAATAAATCGACGCATTGAAGCACATGCTCAAACCGGGGGGTGGCAATGCGCTCCGGCAAGTAGACGGCAAAGCATTGGGCAGCCACATTGCCCCGGATCAAACGGGGCAGGCTTGCGTCCAGTCCCGAATGTTCGTCTCGAAAATCGATATGCGGATCGTTCAGCATTTTACTCAGCACATCGCAATGGGTATCGATAATGGTCATGATTAACCTCCCGGGAAGGCAAAATAAAAAAGCCCCGACAAATAGCGGACGCTTTCGAAGCTGCGCTTGCTCCGCAACATTCGGGCTCGTCTGGCGATAGCGCAACGTTGTTGGGTCTTATAAGAAAAGCTCCTGTGTAGGGAGCCAATGCAAAGGAGCAGTCGTTCCTATTTTTCACTTTACGTGTATCGTTATTATCGCGGTTCCACGATTAATTTGATGGCCGTCCGATCTTCCCCGTCAATGACTATATCCGTAAAAGCAGGTATGCAGATCAAATCAACTCCGCTCGGCGCTACAAATCCTCTTGCAATCGCTACCGCTTTGATCGCTTGATTAAGTGCACCTGCGCCGATAGCTTGCAGTTCGGCGGCTCCACGCTCACGCAATACGCCAGCCAGTGCACCGGCAACGGAGTTTGGATTGGATTTTGCTGAAACTTTTAATACTTCCATGAACAGTACCTCCTCGGGAATGATGGATTGATTCCAGTATTAATACATATTCGAGGAGGGACGAAAAAATTCCTTCACGGAACTTGAAAAGTTTACGTAATATTGCGAATGATATGAAATACCGGACAAAACCTATTCCATCTGCAGTTCGTCTTCATACATGCGGATGAGACGGATGGAGACGGCGAGGCCCGTTTGCTCGTCGATTTCCACGAATACGGCGTGAAAATGCCATTTTCCGTCGTCCGCCGTAAAACGGACAGGCAGCTGTGTTTTGAACTTTTGCAGCACCGCATTTTTCTCCATGCCCAACACCCCTTCGCGGGAACCGACCATGCCGACGTCGGTTACGTAAGCCGTCCCCTGCGGCAAAATCGTCTCGTCATTGGTTTGCACATGGGTATGGGTGCCGACGACTAAAGACACTCTGCCGTCCAAATGCCAGCCCATCGATATTTTCTCCGAAGTGGCTTCAGCGTGGAAATCAACCAGGATGCATTTTGATTTTTTTTTCACTTTTTCCAAAATGGAATCGACCGTTTGAAACGGGCATTCCAGCGGGGGCAAAAACGTTCGGCCCTGAAGGTTGATGACGGCAAGCTCTTTTCCGCCCGCTTTGATTGTCGTATATCCTTTCCCGGGAGTGCCGGACGGATAGTTCGCCGGACGGACCATCCTTTCTTCGCTGTCAATGAAGTCGAATATTTCTTTATGATCCCAGGCATGGTTGCCAAGCGTGATCCCGTTTACGCCCCAATCGAACATTTCGTAAGCGATTTTGGCGGTAATCCCCCGCCCTCCCGCGGCGTTTTCCCCGTTTGCGATCACGATGTCCGGCTTATGTTTATTTTTCAGGTACGGGAGCGTATGTTTTAGCGCTCTGCGCCCCGCCGCACCGACAATGTCGCCTATAAACAATACTTTAATGTTCTTCTCCTCCAAACGTTGTCATTAGGTTTAATATATGCCGAAAAGTGGCCGACAATAAGCCACTTTTCGAAGATAAAGCGATTATTTCGCGTATTCGACTGCCCGCGTTTCACGAATGACCGTGACTTTAATGTGTCCCGGATAGTCCAATTCGCTTTCGATCTTTTTCGTAATGTCTCTAGCCAACCGGAACGCTTCGGCATCGTCGATCGTCTCCGGTTGAACCATGACCCGAACTTCGCGTCCCGCCTGAATGGCGTACGATTTTTCCACGCCTTCAAACGACTCGGATATTTCTTCCAGCTTCTCCAGACGTTTAATATACGTTTCCAACGTCTCTCTGCGCGCTCCCGGTCTGGCGGCGGACAGCGCGTCGGCCGCGCCTACGAGCATGGCGATGACCGATGTCGCTTCACAATCGCCATGGTGGGAGGCGATGCTGTTAATGACGACGGGATGTTCTTTATATTTCTTGCCTATTTCCACACCAATTTCGACATGGGAACCTTCAACTTCATGATCCAGCGCTTTTCCTATGTCGTGAAGAAGTCCGGCACGTTTCGCCAAAGTAACGTCTTCTCCTAATTCCGCAGCCATTAATCCTGACAAATAAGCCACTTCCATCGAATGTTTCAGCACATTTTGCCCGTAACTCGTCCGGAATCTCAAACGTCCCAGGATCTTGATCAAATCCGGGTGCAGCCCGTGAACCCCGACTTCGAACGTGGCTTGTTCACCGTATTCCCGAATCCGTTCATCCACTTCTCTTCGGGATTTGTCCACCATTTCTTCAATGCGGGCCGGGTGAATGCGTCCGTCTGCGACCAGTTTTTCCAGCGTCGTCCGGGCAATCTCTCTGCGAATCGGATCAAATCCCGATAAAATCACC
>JAWLCZ010000176.1:0-7963 GCA_041686835.1 Paenibacillaceae bacterium
GAAAACGATTGAGCGATTCAAGGAACGCATTCGCGCCATCACATCCAGAACCCGGTCGGTATCCATGGAACAGCGGATTGAGGAAGTAAACCGCTACATCATGGGATGGACAGGCTACTTTCACATCGCCTCGGCAAAGAACCACTGCGAATCACTAGACCAGTGGATACGGCGGCGACTGAGGATGTGCCTGTGGAAACAATGGAAACGGGTGCAAACGCGCTATCGGGAACTGCGGGCGTTGGGCGTGCCGGAATTCGCGGTTTACATGATAGCTAACTCCCGCCGGGGAGCATGGGAAATGTCTCGGAACCTGAACAACGCCCTCGACACTCCCTTCTGGGAAGCGCGAGGGCTGAAAAGTTTACTTGCACGTTATCTGGAACTTCGTCAACCTTTTGGAACCGCCTAGTGCGGACCCGCATGCTAGGTGGTGTGAGAGGACGGGGGTTAGTCGCCCCCTCCTACTCGATTACAGCACCCGGCGTGCTGTGGTGTAATGCTTGTCCCACCAACCGGAGTTCAGATTGGAAATCGTGACTCCCGGTTTGCCGTAAGTGTGGATGAACTTGCCGTTGCCGATATAGATGCCCACATGATGAATCGGAGAATAGAAGAATACAAGATCACCGGGCTTCAATTGATTTCTTGGAACATATTTTCCAACTTTCGATTGCTGCTTGGATGTGCGCGGCAGTTTGATTCCATTTTGTTTGAAAACGTATTGAACGAATGCGGAACAATCGAATTTGCGGTCGTTTTCCCATTCGGCTCCCATTTTATAAGGCACGCCCAATTTTTTAATGGCGGTAGCGTATATATCGCTGAATGTTGCCGTAGATGTTGCCGCATGCGCCGTTTGCCCCGGTATCGCCGGAACACCGGCAATGAGAATGGAGAAGCTCAGGACCAATGCAACGAATGTTTTGCCTGCGATTTTTGTGCTCAGGTTCGTCATTTAACCTTCCTCCTTATGATTTGGTTATCAGGCGATGACCTAAGCACACTATAACATATGATTTTTTGGCACAAATTACCGGCGTTTGCGGGAATAAAGAAGGCTCCTTGCTTTATCGCGCCACATTAGAAATCGATGAGAATTTTTTAATGTTCATTTCATTGACACGGCCGCTATGATTTCGGCAATTGAACCGTGACGGTCGTCCCTTTTCCGACTTCGCTGGCGATTTCAATCGTTCCTCCGTGCATGTTCACGATGCGTTCCGCGATAGACAAACCGAGGCCGACGCCGCCGGTATCCCGGCTTCGTGCTCTATCGACGCGATAAAACCGTTCGAAGAGACGCGGAATTTCGCTTTCATGGATGCCAATGCCTTGATCGATAATTTGCAGCGTTACATGCGCGGCGGCTTCGTTTACGATTACTTGCACCGGTTTGCGGCTGTACTTGATCGCGTTATCGAGCAGTATGACGAGCAGTTGTTTGATTTTCCCGGGATCCGCATCCAGGACGATATCATCCGCGTTGCTTTGCAGGCTGATGCCACGGCGCAGCGTCTTTTCCAGTGATCGCACTGTCGATTCAATTAGCGGGAGCAACCGAACTTTTTCTTTGCGCATGCTCGTCTCGCGGTTCGTGTCCGCCAAGTTCAGCATCGATTGGATTAATGTTTTCAGGTGGTTCACCTCGGAATGAATGGCTTGAATCGCTTCTTCCCGCAGTTTCTCGTCACTGGACGCCCAACGCTGCAATAAGCTCGCATAGCTTTCTATAATCGTCAGCGGTGTGCGCAATTCGTGGGAAGCATCGGCAACAAATTGCTTCTGCTTTTTGTAATTTTCCTCCAGCCGTTCGATCATTTCGTTGAAAGCCGTACCGAGCTTGCCCAATTCGTCCCGTTTGGATGTAAAATCTTCGCCCAATCTTTCGAATGTCCCGCTCTTTTGTATCATTTGCATCGTTTGCACAAGCTGCCCAATCGGCCGAAAAATAAGCCGGGTGTAAAAAAATCCGCCCACGATCGAAAAAAATAAGGTACCCGCTGTGGCTACCATTAATGACGTGAATAAAATGTCCAAATAATCGCTTAACAATTTCAGCGCTTTGCCGAGTTCCAACACCCCGACTTGCTTGTCCTTATGGAAAATCGGCACCTGGATGAACAGCATGCGGGTGCCTGCCTCGTTTTCAATTTTGGTGTGGTAGTTTGTCCGATAAACGGGAGGATTGCGGATAAGCGCCTCGTTCGTATAGGCCTGCGTCTTCACGATACCGTCCGGGCCGATGATCCGGATCATCGTATCCGCTTCAAGAAATTCTTCCAGCAGATGTGGCTTAAGCCAATTGTCCGGTACGCGGATGGCCGGATTGCGCAATATGATCTGCGCTTTATTCCACAGAAGCTTGATTTCGCTTTGCGATGAGATATTGACAAAATAATAATAAATGAACACGTTAAAGAAAGTGAGGACAAATGTAATCCAGAGCGCGGTTAACCATATCAGCCTCGTCTTCAGGCTCATGATTCGGGCTCCTTGAGCATGTAACCGATTCCGCGTATCGTTTGAATTAATTTGGGCTCGAACGGTTCATCGATTTTTTTGCGCAAATAGCGGATGTACACATCGACCACATTCGTATCGCCAACAAAATCGTAGCCCCAAACCTCCGATATGATTTGTTCCCGGGTCAAAACCCGGCCTTGGTTGCGGGCAAGATATTGCAGCAGATCGAACTCCTTCGGGGTCAATTCAATCTGTTGTTCGTCCCTTACGACCGTTCGGGTGTTCATGTCGATACGCAAATCGGCCGCATGGATTACGCGGTCTTCACTGTCCGTGGAACCGCCGGCCATACGCAGCAAATTCCGGATGCGCGCAAGAAGCTCTTCGATGGCAAACGGTTTGGTCACGTAATCGTTGGCGCCTTGATCCAGCCCGCTTACTTTGTCGGGAACCGTATCGCGGGCGGTGAGTATGATAACCGGCGTAGTGATGTTCGCTTGCCGTACTTTTCGCAAAACCTCCATTCCGCTAATTTCCGGCAGCATAATATTCAACAAAATGAGATCCCACGATTCCGACAAAGCGAGCTCGAGACCTTCTTTGCCGTTTTCCGCGAGGCGAACCCGGTAACCTTCATGGGTCAGTTCGAGCATGAGCACTCTTGCGATTTTTTTTTCGTCTTCAATCAGCAAAATTTCGCCATTCATTCCGACACCCGGTTTTCGTTAAACTGAAATTATCGTTTTATTGGTTTCCAACCGGTGGGCATCGTATTCACGAATGTTCTTTGTAGAGTGCCGTATTTCGTATGGCGAACCTTGGGGGTTACATGATCGGCGTTTGTTCGGATATCACCTGGTCGGTCAAATATGCGGCAATGATACGGCACAGCCGAATGACCCCTTCCTTTAAGCCGGATTCGTTCATGTACGAGAAACAGAGACGAATATGCCGAAACTCCGGTTCGGCCGCGTAACATACGGAACCGGGCAAAATCGCAAGGCTTTCGTTTTGCGCCATTGCGAACAAGTCATTGGTGTTCACCCGGGATGGCAGCGTCACCCACAGACTTAGGCCGCCTTCGGCAGGTATCCAGGAGACCGGCTCGGGACAATGTTGGCGCAGAAGTTCCGTAACAATTTGGCAGCGGTATTGTAAAACGTTTCTCATCCCGTTCACATATTGCTCGAATCGTTTGGATGAAATAAAAGACTGCACCGCTTTCTGCGTTAACAGGGGGCTGCCGAGATCCGTGATCGTCTTTGCCGCCACGAGCCGGTTCAGAATGCTGCCGTCCGCCGCGATGCAGGCAATTCTGCAGCCGGGGGACAGCATTTTGCTGAAGCTTTTAATATAGATGACGTGTCCGGTACGATCCAGCGATTTGATGGAGCGGGGCGGTATTTTGGAAAAATGCAGATCGCTGAACGGATCGTCTTCAACAATCAAGCAGTGATAGCTTTGAGCCAACTCAAGAAGACTCCTTCTCCGCGAGGCGCTCATCGTGATTCCGGTCGGATTGTGGAAGGTAGGTACGGTATAAATGATTTTGGGGGGATGCACATCGCAAAGTTTGGTTAACATATCGACCCGCATCCCGTCTTGATCCATCGGAACGGTAATGATTTTCGCTCCGCGGCTCGTAAATACATCGATAGCTCCCGTATAGGTGGGAGCCTCCATATATACGACATCGCCGGCGCCCACAAACGTACGGGCGACCAAATCGATTCCCTGCTGCGCTCCGCTCGTAATCAGCAAGTTTTCCGCCTTCACCTGAATATCCCGTTCCCGAAAATATTCGCCAAGTGTTTCCCTCAGCCCGTAATCGCCCTGGAACGGACCGTAATTGGCAATGAGCGAAGGATCGTTCGTTACGAGCCGGTGCATATTTTTGCCAATCTCTTCCGACGGCAGAAGCTCCGGTTGAATGGAGGCGAGATGAAACTGGTAGCGGACGGAGGAACCGTTAAAGTATCTCCACAGCTGGGCTCTCGGCAAGTAATCGACCAAAGCCATCTGCCACGAATGGGAGTCCGTGAGTTGACTTTTTGCATGTTCCCGCGGACGATGAGCGACAAAACAGCCTTTGCCTTGTGCGCAGCGGATGAGTCCCGCCGATTCCAGTTGGGAATACGCTTTGCTTACGGTAACCACGCTTACCTTTAAAGATGAAGACAAGCTTCGGACGGACGGAAGTTTTGTGCCCGGTTCGATGAGTCCCGATTGGATCCGATCGGATAACGCCTGGAACAACTGCAGAGACAACGATTTGCCGGAACCGTGTTTCAAATCGATATGCATGCGATCGACGCTCCCCAAGTGTTATATTTCACTCTTTACTGTTATATGCCAGTGGAGATAAGATACGGTAAAATTCGCTGCATCACTATTATGCCTACGTCTTTCTGCCAGAGTGTTACAGTTTTTTAATGATCATAGTATAACAGTGAGCAGCATATCTTGGGAGATGATTGTCGTGAATCTTCGATTTTCAACGATGACAAGCCGGTTGACTTCTTCGGCGGTGCGGGACATTTTGAAATTGACACAGGGAGGCGGAATCATATCGTTTGCAGGGGGACTGCCCGCAGAATCGCTGTTTCCGCTGAAAGCGGTCCGCGAGGCGTATGAGCGCGTATTTCAGTCCGGTTCTTCCGTCCTCCAGTACGGAGTCACGGAGGGCTATTTGCCGTTAAGGGAACAACTGTCCGGACGCATGGCGGCCAAACGCGTGCGTTTTTCGCCGGAACAAATCATTGTGACCACAGGATCACAGCAGTCCATCGATCTGCTATGCAAAATATGGATTGATCCGGGGGATACGGTGCTGGTCGAGTCTCCCACCTATTTGGCTGCTCTGCAGGTGCTGAACTCGTACCGCGCCGACGTACGCGGCGTTGAATGCGATCGCGAAGGAATGCTGCTGGACGATTTGGAATCGAAAATTCGCAGATGGCGCCCAAAGTTGATCTATGTCACGCCGACGTTTTCCAATCCGGCCGGCCGCGTATGGAGCTTGCATCGCCGTGAAGGCCTTGTCAAGTTGGCCAGACAGTACGGTACGCTCATTCTCGAAGACGACCCATATGGGGAACTCCGGTTCGATACGGGGCTGCGGATCCCGTTGTTATGCGAGATCGACCAACAATACGGCGGCGAATCGCATGTCGTGTATACAAGCACCTTTTCCAAAATCGTCGCCCCGGCGCTGCGGACGGGCTGGACCGCCGGCAACCGGGAGTTGATTCAAATGATGGCGAAGGCGAAGCAGGCAGCCGATCTGCATTCCAGCACGATCGACCAGCGGGCATTGTCTGAGCTTCTTGCGGCGTTTGATCTCGACGGCCACATTCGAACTGTCTCCTCAGCCTATTATGAGCGGATGAAGCTGCTGATTGCTCTCTTCGCGAAGCAAAATTGGCCGGGAGTCACCTGGAATGAACCCCAAGGGGGGATGTTTCTGTGGGTGCAGCTGCCCGAATCGATCGATTCGACCGTGTTGCTTCAACATTCCATTGCCGAAGGAATCGCTTTCGTTCCCGGGGAACTGTTCTTTGCCGAATCTCCGCAAAGGAATACGATGCGCATTAATTTTTCCCATACGGATCCGAAGCTGCTGCCCGAAGCGGTCGAACGTTTGAACCGGGCGATGCGGCGTATGCTCGATGCGTAATCCTTCGCAGGAAAACAGGAGAATGCATCGAATGTATATACAGAGTTCCATTACCATTCAACTGCCGGTTGCAAAATAAAAGTGTCCTGAGAACACGTCTGTTCAACCAACGGTATGTGGTTCGCGATCCGTCCATATGCTACTCTGGTCTGGACAGTGCGCACTGTCCCAATATTCAAGCGGAGGGACCGAAATGTTGGATTTGCGAAAGATTGGAGCCTATATCTCGAACTTGCGGAAAGACAAAGACATGACCCAGGTGGAGCTCGCGGAACAATTGAATGTGAGCCACCAGGCGGTTTCTAAATGGGAACGGGGCGAATCGATGCCGGATATCGGGACGCTTCCGCGACTCGCCAAAATGTTCGGCGTAACCGTGGACGACCTTTTGAACGGCGGGAAAAACGGGCATCCGCACAAAGAAACTGAAATGAATATCGAAGCCATCGCGGCAGAACGTCCGGAACGCGTTGCGGAGATGGTCAACACAGGCCAGGTTCAACCGGACGATATCGTTCAGGCGGCGCCCATGTTGAAAGCCAGCACTTTTCATAAAATTTCGGAACGTTTGGATACGGGTTTCCTCACGATGGATTTCATAGTAAAGCTGGCGCCGTTTCTCGGGCGGGAAACGTTGGACATGGTTATCCGCAAAGCGGAAAACATCCAACCCAGCTGGGGCAACCTGCATAAGCTCGCTCCGTTCGTCAGTCGCGATACGTTGGACCGGCTCGTGGACAAAACAGTGGAAGAGGCGCCCGATGTTCATCAACTTGCCCAACTTGCCCCTTTCCTGGGCAGAGAACGGCTGGAGCGGTTCATCCGGCAAGTAGAAGACGATGATCTGGACTGGGACGTTCTACGCAAGCTCGCTCCGTTCGTCGGCCGCGAGACGTTGGATCGGCTCGTGGACAAAACAGTGGAAGAGACGCCCGATGTTCATCAGCTTGCCCAACTTGCCCCTTTTCTGGGCAGAGAACGTTTGGAGCGGTTGGTCCGGCAAGTGGAAGACAATGATCTGGACTGGGACGTTCTACACAAGCTCGCTCCTTTTGTCGGCCGCGAAACGTTAGAGCGGCTTACGAGCAAGGTGCTGGAAGAAGAGACGCCCGATGCCCATCAGCTTGCTCAGCTCGCGCCTTTTCTGGGCAGAGAACGTCTGGAGCGGTTCATACAGGAAATGGAACCTGAAGATCTCGATCCCGACCTGCTGGCAGCTCTCGCTCCCTTTATCAGTAAAGAAACATTGAGCGGGCTGGTGCACAAATTATTGGCTTCGGACTAAGCCGACAGCAACGGGTAGTTCGCGTAATGCCGCCATCGTCAGAGGATGTACCGAAACCTCTGACGTTAGGTGGCTTATGCCTCGTTTTTCACCTTTCAAGGAACCATCCCGTAAACAGTTTAGTACATAATGGGAGGGCAAATCATGTCCATACTTATTGTACCGATATCCCCCGACAACTTTTCGGCTATCGTACGTGAACACGGTCCCGGTATGCCTAGCTTGGATACCCTATTATGGCAGGACCGAAAGCGTACGGAAGAAACGGTGATGCATCGCGTTGCGGCGATTACCGGGGATGCACGGTTGGTCGGATTCGGGATGGCGGTGTCGGGGCCGTGGGATCCAATTCTGAAGCCCGGCTACTTTGATCTTACTATACAAGTCGATCCAGAGTGGAGAAATCAAGGAATCGGAAGTACTATTTATCGAGAATTGGAGCAGTTTGCTTCTAGGCACCGTGCTATTGCGCTTCAGAGCCAGGTAAGGGAAACACAAACGACGGATCTCGTTTGGGCAGAACGCCGCGGTTCGTC
>JAWLCZ010000177.1:0-7947 GCA_041686835.1 Paenibacillaceae bacterium
CGCGTCGGTCATCAGCCCCATCTCGAAACAATAACGCCACGAACCGTCGGGCGTCTGGTTTTGAATTACGAGATCGGAGATGCGCCTCATTTCCGCTTCGACTTGTTGTTTCAGATTCAACGGTACCCTTCCTTTGCCTGAAAATGTCTTTGGTTCATTTTATTCGCGCTGTGGGCGAACGGTTATGATTTGAAATATTGGAAATGCCGGGAACGACAGGTATAATGAATATGAAATACGGCGGGAAGGGATGAGGACGAATGGATCGGAATCGGCAAACGGTAACGGATATGTGGCAGGAAGACACACTACGGCAATTAACCGAGCTGCTGCGTCCCCGCGAAGATGTGAAAGCGCTGTTTTTGTTCGGTTCTTCCGCGGAATCGCGGCAGCGCTTCCAAGATGTCTGGAGCGACATCGACGCCGTTATCGTTATCAGCGACGGCGCAATGGACCGTTATTACCCGGCTACCGACTGGCTCAGACCGTTAGGCGAGATCTATGCGTTCGATCAATCGGCGAACGGCGTGCACTACAGCGTCACCCGGATTTGCTATACCGACTTTCGGAGGATCGATCTGATCGTGACGACGGAATCGTCTTTCTCCCGAATCGACGAGTGGCCGTCCATCCCGTTCTGGCAAGGGGCGCAGGTGCTCTTTTCGCGATCGGCCGCCGTAGACGGTGTGCTGGCCAAAACATTCGAACGTCCCGAACTGCGGCTCATAACGCCGGAACAATTGGAGTCGATGGCCAACAGCTTCCGGTTTAAAGGAATGCTGTCCGTTAACAAAGTGATGCGCGGCGATCTGCTCATTGCGCTGCACCTCGCTTTGGAGATGGTGCAGGATTGCTGCGTGCTGGCCATGCTGCTGCGGGATCGGGCGGAGGGAACGAGCCATCACCGGACCGGGGGCGTGGGCAACCTCGCCGTTGCGGAATTGGATGCCGTCCGGCAGCCGTATACCGCAGCGGGTATTCTCGCGACGTTGGAGAGCTGCGCGGTCATGTTCGACCGATTGGCTTCGCAGTGGTCGGACCGTTACCGCGAAAGCCGGCACCCGCTGATCGCCTGGATCGAGCATGCCCGCCGGCATTTGCCCGGGTAAGTGTTTGCCCGTCCGTATATCATCATGATGAAGGGGGAGACCAATGGATCAGATTCGTAACTTGCAAGTGGAAGAACTCGATGAAAGCCTGTCGTTGTCCGAGTTCGCGTTTCAATATGAAATCAATCCTGCGGAGAGGGAGGAGCAGCTGAAGAAAGCGAAGCCCGAGCAATTGTGGGGTTATTTCACGAACGGAAAACTGTCCGCACAATTGACGATACTGCCGCTCCATACATACATTCGGGGTCACGCCTTCGCCATGGGGGGAATCGCCGGGGTGGCGTCATGGCCGGAATACCGCCGCCAGGGGATGGTGGGCCGGCTGCTGGAACATGCGTTAAGCGTGATGACGTCCAAAGGGCAGACGGTGTCGTTTCTCGCTCCGTTTTCTTTCGCGTTTTACCGCAAATACGGCTGGGAAGCGTACGTAGAGTATAAAAGGTACACCGTGGAGCTTGTCCATTTGCCGCAGTTGGGCGCGGTGGAAGGAACCATCGAACGCATAGGGCAAGATTGGGAACTGCTGAACCGTATCTACGATCCTTACGCCGTTACTTTCAACGGAATGCTGCGCAGGGACGAAGAATGGTGGAAGCATCGCATCTTCGGCCGGAACAAAGGGCAGGTTGCCGTCTACTACAATGCGGAACGCGAGCCGCGGGGGTACTTGCTTTACCAGGTAAAAAACCGGGAAATGACCATCCGCGAAATGGTGTTTCATGACGAAACGGCCCGCAGGGCGATGTGGAAATTCATCAGCAACCACGATTCAATGATCGACAAGGTGACGCTGAACGCGCCGGAAAACGATCGGCTGTCTTTTTTGCTGCCGAATCCGCGGTTCAAGCAGGAGACGGTGCCGTATTTCATGGCGCGGATTGTCGACGTGCCCGGATTTATCGGACAATATCCGTTTGCCGCCACAGGAAAGAGTCAGCGGCTGCTTCTTGCCGTGGAAGATAAACATGCGGCCTGGAACAACGGAGTCTTTAGCGTGGCCATTGATCAAGACGGCCGGGCGGAAGTGAAGAAGGCGGAGAGCGAAAGCGGAGCGGAGTATCGTTCGTCCCTGCTCTCCTGCGACATCCAGACGCTAACGGCGATGTTGCTCGGCTACCAGCGCCCGTCGTTCCTGCATGCGATCGGGCGGCTGCAAGGGGATGCCGCGGAAGTGACGCGTTTGGAACAAACGATTCCGGTCGCAACCACCTATTTAACCGACTTTTTTTAAGGATATAAAGGAGCCGAATCGATGGAAAAAGGAAAATTGCTCGGACGGGGAAGGCAGGCGGAAATCTACGCCTGGGGCGAAGGCGAAGTCGTCAAGCTGTTTTACGCAAGCTTCTCCGCCGGCAGCATTGAGCACGAATATCGGGTCACGCGGCTTGTCTGGAAAGCCGGACTGCCCGTTCCCGCCGTCAAGGAATTGATCGAGATCGACGGCAGAACCGGAATCGTGTACGAGCGTATCGAAGGAACAAGCCTGCTCGGACAATTGCGTTCGCATCCGTGGAAATTAACGCGAATCGCCCGCTTGCTGGCTGAGCTTCACGCCGAAATCCACCGGCATGCGCTCGATGATCCGGGCATCCCGTCGTTAAAAGACGTGCTGCAGAACCGAATTGAAAGGGCGAAACAGCTGGAAGGCCCGCTGAGGGAAAGAGCGCTCGAAACGCTCCGCCGTTTGCCTGACGGCAATGGATTGTGCCACGGGGATTTTCATCCCGACAACATTATCCTGACCGCCTCGGGGCCCATCGTAATCGACTGGCCTGCCGTAAAACGCGGCGATCCGTTTGCCGACGCGGCAATGACTTCCTTGCTGCTTCGCGCCGGCAGTCCGCCTGAAGGCTCGGTGCAAAAAGCGCTCGCCAATACCGTTCGTCTTATCGTCCATCAAGTCTATATGCAAACGTATTTGCGGCTCAGGAACGCGTCGGCCGGCGAAGTCATGAAGTGGATGCTGCCCGTCGCCGCGGCCCGGTTAGGCGAGAACATCCCTGGAGAAAGCGCCGCATTGCTGAGAATGATAAGCCGTGCGCCGGCGTGACTGGACAGTTGAAACCCATATCGATAAGGAAAAGGGACTCATTTTCCAATTTAAAGGAGGGGAAAGCTTGATGACGGGACGAAGGAAGCACGTTTGGTTGCGCGGAACGTTGGCGGCCGCATTGGCGTGGACGGCGTTTCCGGGATATTCCGCGGCGGAGACGGTGGTCGAATCGGCGGACAAAAAGGTGGAATGGAGAGCAGCATCGGAAAGTTCATCTTCCCCAACTATGCCGGCAGCGGCAGCAGCCGTTTCCGAACCAAACGTTTCCCGCGAGCGGGCTATCGAAATCGCTATGAAGGCGGCGGGGAAATTGGACGGATACTCGGGGCCGGAAGTGTCGAGAAGAAATGAACCTTACGGGCCGTACGACAGCGACGACGTGTGGGAAATCCGCTGGCGAAAGGAAGGGCCGCAGTTTGAATACATCAATGTCTCCGTCGCCGCCGATACGGGACTTGTTCTCAGGCTGGACGTGAGCGGGAGCGATCGGGACGGGAAAGTCAAGTTTCCGCCGAAAGTGAAGTATGAGGATGCGGTCAAATTGGCGGAAGCTTATGTTTCCCGAATTTATGGAGAGGCCGCGGACGATTTCCAATACGATGACCGGCAGGGGGAAGATTGGGGGAAAATGATCCGCACCCCCCAGGATACTTATGAAATCCGTTTTACGCGGTTGCAGGACGGAATCCCGTTTCCGCACAGCTCTATCTCCGTGCGCGTCAACGGCAACGGGGAACTAAGAGGTCTGTACTACTCCCCTGTCGACAATGTCCGGTTTGCGAGCCCGCAGGGAGTGTTGAGCAAGGAAGACGTCCTCGCGCGCCTGAATCGGGATCTCCGGATGAAGCTTGCGTATCAGCAAGTATATACCGGTTTTTCCGGACAGGAACGACCGCCGAAAGTATTTTTGGCTTACCAGCCGGAACTGCCGATGAATTGGGTCGATGCGAAAACCGGAAACGTGCTGGACTACTCCGGCAAACCCGCGAAAGAAAGCCAGGCCGCGGATAGTCCGGTCGCCGACAGCGCCGCCGCCGCACCGCCGGCCAAACTTGCGGCGCCGCTGACGCAGCAGCAAATCATTCAGCGGCTGAGTTCGATGGTGGAGCTTCCTGCCGATGTGACGATCTCTTCCGTTGAATCCGAGGATGGGCCGGAACGCAAAATATGGCGCGTCATGTTTGAGTACCGGTACCGCAACGGCGGCATGGGCTGGACGGGCGGTGAAATCGACGCCGAAACGGGCGAAATTTTGCGTGTCGACATAACCCCGTATTTGCGGGAGAAAACCGGACGGAACGACGGGGAGAAAGGCGCGGCGGAACAACAAGGAACGGCATCGGGTGACCCGGCAGCTTTCGAACGGGCGAAAGAAGCGGCGCTGCAATTCGTGCGGCAGTACAGCAAAGATAAACTGCACCAGTTGTATTTATCTTACCCGCTGCAGGAAACGCCGGACCCGGTTTTCCCGGTATACCGGTTCCAATTCGAACGGCGTATCGGCGGCATTCCCGTTTCCTTCAACTATGTGGCGGTTTCCGTTTCCGCCGAGAGCGGGAAGGTGGTGGAATTCCACCAAAACTGGAACCATCAGCTGGAAGTGCCGGAACCCCAAAATGCGATCGGACCTGACGAAGCGAAAACCTTGTTTTTGAATCATATCGATTTGCGGATGGAATACCGGATCATGGATGAAAAGTCCGTTTACGAGCGAAACCGGGCCGCAGGAGGGGACAAAAAGCCGGAACCGCTGCAGGCGGCGCTGATTTACCGTATCGTTCCGAAGGACAACAAACCGTATTTTATCGACACGCTGACGGGCAAGCTGCGCGATCCGGGCACCGGGGAAGAATGGACGGAGACGTCCGGTCAGCAAGGCATAACGGACATTCAAGGACATTGGGCGGAAAAACAGCTGCAGTACATGCTTGATTTGAAAGTGATTGAGGCGAAGAACGGGCGGGTGAATCCGGATGAAGCGATAAACCGCGGCCAATTTATGCAGATGATGTTCAAGCTGTTTAACGGATCATTCCCCGGACCGTTCGCCGGAAGGGAAGAAGCTTCCCCGAGCTTCGACGACGTGCCGAAGAATAATGAGTACTATGCGGCAATAGAGTGGGGCGTCCGTATCGGCCTTCTGGATAAAGGCGGCGCCTTTCGCCCGGACGATCCGATGATCCGCGAAGAAGCGGCCGATCTTTTCGTCAAGGCGATGGGTTATAACAAGCTGGCGGAAAAGGACGGAGTTTTTCAGCTGGATTTCTCCGATAAAAACCAAATCGATTACCCGGGGCAGGTGGCGATTGTGCATGCGATGGGCATCATGCTGGGGGACGGCACGCGTTTTTATCCGGATGAACCGCTGACCCGGGCGCAGGCGGCCGTCGTATTGTTCCGGTTCATGGAAAATTGGCAAGAATATAAGCCCGACGTAAGTTTGAATTGATAAACGGGAACAATGAAACGAGTTGTACGAAATGCGGGCTAAAGAACAACAGCGCTCCCTTGCCGCCAGTCGGCGGCAGGGGAGCGCTGTCTTGTCGGCGGGCGCCGGTTTGGCGCCGGTTTTATGAAAACAGCGGTTTGCGCCACGACTCCAGATTCCACACGTCCGTCACCCAATCTTCGTAAAATTCAGGCTCGTGGGTGACGACAAGCACCGTGCCCGAATAAGCCCGCAGCGCCTGCTGCAGAGCCGCCTTCGCTTCGGTGTCGAGATGGTTGGTCGGTTCGTCCAGGACGAGCCAGTTGCTGTCGGACAGCATCAACCTGCACAGCCGCACTTTCGTCTGCTCACCCCCGCTCAACGTTTTGAGCGGCTTCAGCGCAAGTTCGCTTCGCAATCCGCAGCGCGCGAGAGCGGTGCGGACCTGTTTTTGCGTAAGCGTCGGAAACGCGCTCCAAATTTCCTCCAAAGCGGTATGTTCCGCCTCCGACGATACATGCTGCGCGAAATACGCCGGATGCGCCCGATCGCCCAGCGATACCTCCCCTCCGAGCGGCGGAATGAAACCGAGCACCGTCTTTAGCGTGGTGCTTTTGCCGATGCCGTTCGCCCCAACGATCGCCACCTTGGCTCCGCGTTTCAATTTTACATCGAACGGCGGGAGCAGCGCCCGATCATACCCGACCACAAGCCGTTTCGCTTCCATCACGATACCGGCAGGCTGCACGTGGACGCGAAAGGCGAAATTCGGCTTGGGCGACAAGGACGGCCTCTCGATCCGTTCGATCTTGTCCAGCCGCTTTTCCCGGCTTTTGGCCAGTTTGGCGGTGGAAGCGCGGGCTTTGTTTTTTTGAATATACGTTTCCAGCTTCCGGATCTCCTCCTGCTGCCGCTCATAAGCGTCCCATACTTGATGTTTGCGCAGTTCGTATGCGGAGAGAAAATCGGTATAGCTGCCGGCGTAGCGCATGAGTTGTTGATGCTCCAAATGGTAAATGACGTTAACGACCGCCTGCAAAAACGCCGTGTCATGAGAGATGAGAATGAACGCATGCGGGTACGATTTCAAATAATCGGCGAGCCACGCCACATGATCCGCATCCAGATAGTTCGTAGGCTCGTCAAGCAGAAGAGCTTTCGGCTGCTGCAGCAGCAGTTTGGCGAGCAGCACTTTGGTACGCTGGCCGCCGCTCAGCCGCCGGACAGCGGTATCGAGGCCGATGGCCGTTAGTCCGAGGCCGGCGGCAACTTTTTCGATGGTCGCATCAAGCGAGTAGAAGCCGCTCGCCTCCAGAACATTCAGCGCATCCGCATAACGGCGCAGCAGCCCGTCCAGCTCGCTGCCGGCGCACGATGCCATACGTTCGGCAAGCTGGAGCGTTTCCTTTTCGATCCGGAACAGAGGGGCAAAAGCGCCGCGCAGCACGTCTCTTACCGTGTCGCCGCTTTCAGGCTCGAAATGCTGCTCCAAATATCCCGGCTCAATACCGGGCAGCCACCGGACGTTTCCTTGATCGGGAATCAGCTCTCCCGTCAAAATGCGCATCAATGTAGATTTTCCTGCGCCGTTCAAGCCGACTAGGCCGACATGTTCACCGGCAAACAGTCTGAAGCTGACGTCGCGCAAAATCGTTTTGTCTCCATATGAATGAGTGACATGTTCGACTTGCAATATGCTCATGCTTTCTTCTCCTTTCTCGATGTGCCATACGGCCGGCTGCAAGAAGCGGAGAAGGCAAGTCGGACGGCTCTTCCGCGGAATCGACGGAGCGGTTTGCCCGGAGGGCGTTTGCCGGCGATATCCAGAATACCCGCTGCCCGGGAGAATGCGACGTACGGGTTGATCGCTTCCGGCGAAACAAAAAACGGGCAGAGCGAAACGCTCCACCCGCATTATGAACGATCATCTTAAGCCGGTTGCGGCGATGTACGGCCGCGGCGGCATGATGTTCCTCCCTGGAACGCGATATTCCTCCCGGGAAATGGACGGTGCAAAGGACGTTTCCGCTTCTTGCAGTTTGGCTCGTATTGGCGAAAATGGGCATACTTCACTTGTGTTAAGCCAATACGACTGCAAGAACTGCGGAACGATGCATCGTTTCCTTTCACCTCTGCAATAAAAATGGAAATTCATATTCCATTGTATAACGTTTCGGCGCGAAAGGCAATATATGCCGATATTTTTACATGCTTAAGCATCGTTTACATCGGAACGGGACTACCGAATCGGACATTTGCTTACTTTTTCGACAAAATTCATCTTATCCATCACGCTTTTCAAGTAGTACTTCGAAAATTCGCCGATCGTGATTTTGCCGTCAATCATCATCTTGAAC
>JAWLCZ010000178.1:0-7919 GCA_041686835.1 Paenibacillaceae bacterium
GTAAAAATAACCCAGATATAACCGATGATTTTGTCGTCATCTTCAACGATTTCGGCTATCGTTCTTCCGTCCTCTTTCGTCTGCATGAGGTGATTGAAAAAGGTTTCCGGCTGTGAAGTGGAGAACCATTTTTTCTTGTATTCCTCAAACGGTACTTTTCTCGCCCACGGAGCATCACACTCGTAGTTGATTTCGCAGTGCAAATCGAGTATGACTTCTTTATCATTCAATTCAACGGACCGGAATTTCAAACCGGATCACTCCTCCAAGTCAGGTTCCTGGCTACCGCTGTTTTCTGCGATGTGGAATTATTTAAAATACTTGTCAGCCATGTCCGTCAATATTTCAATCAATTCTTTCCGTATATCTTCGTTCGTCAAGTGCACATATTGTTTCCCTGTCTCCAGAAAACGATCGAGCAGCGGCTTGTCGATAAATTCCGTAAAATTTTGTGCCTAATTCTTTAAGTTCATTGATCAAACACGTAAATATGACAAATTCACGTTTGGTCATCGTTACTCGTTCCTTTCGAATCATGTCCGACAATCCGGATACGGAAATTCATAAGCCGAAAACTCACCGCTTTCCTCTTATCGTTCGGCGAATGATATATATGTTCGACAAACAAACAGATTTTCCTTGTTTCTGGAGATTTTTCAAAACTTGTACAGGAGAGCGGGCAGCGGCGCCAGATAAAAAAAATAGGCGGAAGATGACCGCCAGTTCCTTTGAATCCTCTAACCAGATCCATTGCGTTCGAGCTTAGGAGGGATGGGGATGGAGTTCCAACCACAGCTGAAATCGTGTTCCATGCTGCACTCCATTTCTTTTTGCTTCATTGTGCGGGAAATTCCGGCCAATGGGATGAAGAACTGCACGGCGTAACCGCCGAAATGCTGCTTGGCGCGGCGAAAGCCATACGTTCCGCAGCCGGCCGGCGATGATGCAATGGGGCGTTTTCAACGGCTGCTTCCCTGTAAGAGAGTATATCGTGTACAAAATGCAATTTAAATGCTCTGTACTTGCTGTTCGTCCATTTATGTTGCACGAAATGCAACTGATTGGGGGCAAAACGTGCGAAGATGAAGATTTGACCGGTTTATGTTGCACAAAATGCAATCTATTGCGCTCCGTGCCCTTTTCCCTGGGGATATGTTGCATTTTGTGCAACATATACTTAAAGCCATTTTTGGGATTCTCCGCATCTGCGAAACTTCTCCGCTTCCTTCAATACATTGGGACGCAGTTTGTCCTTATGTTTCGCTACGAACCGTTCCCAATGTCGATGCTCGTCAAAGAAGATTCGCTTTAACCGCGGTTCACACGGAAGCGGCCGAATGACGTCAATTGTGCTTCACAGCACTTTTATGCGTCTAGCTGCTTTAATAAAATGGTCATACGAAAAATTTGATGCAAACGGGCCGGGAAACCATGATAATATCACCTGTTTGCCGCAACGTCCCCTTGTCGGGATCGATCGCGAAGGTAACAATCGAATCCGAGTCCTGGTTGGCGGCAAGAAGAAATCTTCCGTCCGGCGACACGGCAAAATTTCGCGGCGTTTTCCCCATGGTCGGCACGTGTTCGACGAAGGTCAGCGTCCCGTCGGTCTCGTCCACGGCAAACACGGAGATGCTGTCGTGACCCCGGTTCGAGCCATACAGAAATTTGCCGGACTTCAGGATATGGATATCCGCGCAGGTGCTTTTGCCGGCATAGTCCGGCGGCAGGGTAGGCACCGTCTGAATCGGCGCGAGCTTCCCTTCTTCCGCATCGTAAGCGAACGTTGTGATGGACGAATCGAGTTCATTGATGACATAGAGGAATGCGCCATTCGGGTGAAAAACAAAATGTCTCGGTCCCGCCCCCGGATTCGAACCCGCCTCGCCGTGAGGAACGAGTTTGCAGGCGGCCGTATCGATTCGGTACAGTTTGATCGCATCAATGCCGAGATCGGCCACCAGTGCGAACCGGTTCGTCGGATCGGGCAAAATCGAGTGAGGATGCGGGCCTTCCTGACGATCCGGCAGTACACCGCGTCCGTGATGGCTGACAACATGCGCGGCTTCGCCCAGACTGCCGTCGTCATGAATCGGAAAAAGACAGACGTTCCCTCCGGCGTAATTGACCGCAAACAAACAAGAGCCGGTATGATCGATGCTCAAGTGGCACGGTGCTCCTCCGTGCGTCAGCTGCCGGTTCATCAACGTCAGCTTGCCGTTATCGCTCTGTACGGAGTACGCGGCTACGGCCCCGCCGGGCTGGCCGCCGGTTTCCATCACTTCACTTACGGCGTACAGCCGGCTGCGCCCGTAATCCACCGCCAAGTAAGACGGGTTGGCAATGCCGTCGACACTGTCGATATAACTTAACGCACCGGTTTCTGTGTCAAAAGAAAACGTGTAAATTCCGCTGTCCGTATGGTTCGCGTAAGACCCAACGTACACGAAGAGTTGTTTTGATCCGTCGCGATTCGTCAAGATACTCATTCCCCCTTCACTCGTATGGCTGCCGTCGATGGCATCCTACACTGTTCCTATACTGTTCTTATACTCTTTCTCCGGAAACGCGGGTTTCCCTGCCGGACATTTGAATATAGGAAATCCGTCCTTCCGCATTGATTCCATATTTATTCACGATCCGCCTCGCTATGCGTGTTCATGTTCAGTTTATCGAATCCGTTCCCCAATATTAAATCATCCGATATGGACAAGTCCCGCAGCATACGGTCGTATCCGGGTTTACACCTCTCAAGCTCCGTCTGTTGTTCCGTTTCCAGATCGAAGCATGTTCCGTTTGCGAATTCACCGTCCAACGACGCATCATAAAAAACGCGGCCATCGGTAAACGAACCGTTGCGAAACACGACGAAACGCGGCTGCTGCGAAAACAGGCTCGTCCCCATCATATAGGCGCCGCCCGGTTGGCCTAGAAGATGCAGGACCGTCGGGGCAATGTCGATTTGTCCTCCCGCTTGGTGAAACACTTTTCCTCCCTGTTGGCCGGGAATTTTGACATAAAGCGGGATCGAATGACGCGATAGCGCCAAACGGGCCGGCTTGACATCATCCAGGAATTTCGCCAAATCCCCTCCTTCCCGCGGCAGCCCGCTGTCGTGATCCCCGTACATCACCAGCAACGTATCGTCCCAGAGCCCTTCCGCCTTAAGCGAATCGATCATTTTGCCGACACAAAAATCGACATAATGGACAGCCTGAATGTAGTCTTTGAACAGGACGTCGCCATATCCGCGCAGATCGAGCTTTTTCAATTGATCGGGCAAATCGAACGGATGATGGCTGCTTAATGTAATCAGGAAGGCGTAGTACGGCTGCGGCAATGTTTTTATTTTCTGTATGCTCTGCATCAGCATCGATTCATCGCTGATCGACCATCCGACCCGGTCGGTCATGTCAAACTCTTCAATGCTGTGAAAATGATCGATGCCGATATTCGGATAAACGAGATAGCGGTTCCAAAAATTTTTGTCATAGGCGTGAAAAACGTGAGTCGTATATCCTTCTTCCTTTAAAGCTTTCGGCAGCGAACTGTAATGCAAGCGGGGAAAACGGATGTACGCCGACCCGTCCGGAATCGGATAAAGCGACGTGTTCGCCAGAAATTCCGCATCCGAAGTTCTTCCGGTCCCCGTTTGATGATAAAAGCGGTCAAAATAAAACGTTTCTTTCATCAGCCGGTTTAAATTTGGGGTAATTTCCTGTCCATTTATCGTTTTGCCGATCACGAAGCTTTCAAACGCCTCGAGTTGGACGATCATGACGTTTTTGCCTTTGGCCGCGCCGAAATAAGGGGCACTCGCCTGTCCTCGTTCGTCTTCCCTTTTTTGCGCGTACCATCGCTTCATTTCCTCCAGCCGTTCTTCCGTCAATCTTCTGCGAAATAAGTGATCGCCCGCGTATTGATAAATGTCGAACAGATGAAAGCCGAACAGCCCGGTCAGATTGTAAATACGGGTGTTGGAAATCGTTTTCTCGAACAACCATGAGCCGCCTTTTTGCAGAAATACGTAAATCGGCGTAAAAACGAACAGAAAACCTGCCAGAAACGCCATGGAAGCGGCGATAAGCCGCGTTTTTACATATGGGGCCCGCTGCCGCCGCGGCAGTTTGTTCCGCTTCCGGGAAAACAATATCAAGATGGGAAGGACAACGGCAATATCGAGAATAAGGAACACATCTTTCGGATCGAACAAGCTTTTGATGCTTCCCCCGAGCGATCCGACCTGTCTCCATTGCAGCAAAACGGCAACCGAAATAAAATCATGAAAATAGCTGTAATACAGCAAATCGGCGAGAATGCAAAAGGTAAGCGCAACATTCAGTATACTCAGCAAAATCCGTCTAGTCTTCGCTCTGAAGAAGAGAGTCCAGAACGAAAACAGCATTCCGGTGCCGACCGTTGCCAACAGGTTGCCGCCCAACAATTTTTTAAACAAGCCCGTCCGTTCGCTCTCGTTGAAAAGATGCAGGATGAAGGAAAATACATCCCGCAAATAGTACAGCACCCTCTGATCGGTGAAGACGTTGCCCGTCAGTTTGGCAAACCAGTACAGTTTGAACGCGAACAACAGCACGAAAATCAGATAATCGGCATATTCCGCCGCCATTATCGAACCTTTTTTCAGGGAAGCGCCGATATAAACGGGGAACGCCTTTTTCCGCTTTTCCGGAGCGATTCGGATATGTTCCCTCCCTAATGCCATGAATCGTCCCTCCTTGGTGCGCTAAAAAAATTCACGTTCACGCCGGATAACATCGGAATGAACGTGACAACTATTTGCTGCGCCCATACGACGCAAGCTTACCGCAAACCCAATCCAAGGCCGCCGTCTACGGCCAGGTTTTGGCCCGTAATCTGATCGGCGAGATCGGAAGCGATAAATACAATCGTGCGGGCAATATCGTCGGGAACCTGTACTCTTCCCAGCGGAAGCCTGTGTCCCATCGTTTCGGACCAATCGTCCGGCAGCCCGAGCGATCGCTGCAGCTCGATTTCTCCTTCACTGGCTACCCAGCCGGGACTGATGCAGTTGACGCGAATTTTATGCTTCGCGAGCGAATTGGCAAGATTGCGGGTTAACGTCCATATGCCGCCTTTGGATGTGGCGTAGGCGAACATGTCCGGCCCTCCCGAATTAATGCTCAGCGAACCGATATTGATGATGACTCCCGCCCCCCGCCGGATCAATGCCGGAACGGCCGCCTTGCAGCAGCGGAACGTTCCTTTCAAATTGATATCCATAATGCTGTCCCACAGTTCGTCGGTCGTATCCAGCATCATCGCGCGCGGAAAGATGCCGGCGCAGTTGACGAGTATATCGACTCCGCCGTACGTTGATTCGGCGAAGGAAACCATCTGCTGCGTTTCCTCATTGGAACGAACGTTGGTGCGAATATAAGCGCAGGAATATCCTTCGGATTGGAGCTGTTCGGACAGTTCTCCGCCTTTCGGGTTCACATCGGCGATGACGACGGATGCCCCTTGTTCGGCGAAGCGTCTGGCCGTCGCCGCGCCGATTCCGCTTCCTCCCCCGGTCACAATGGCTACTTTTCCATTAAATCGTATGTCCACTTGCTTTCAGCCTCCATCATAAACGATAGTATGTTTCCGCTCATGGATTGCAGCCTACCAGCCGAGCGCTTTTTTGCCGGCTTCCAGCGCCGTAATAATCCGCTCGACGTCGTACACGCTTCCTTTCCACGTCCCCCCGCTGACCGACTGCAGCGCCGCCCAAAGCCGTGTGTCGTCCGGCAGATCGGGATCCGGCGCCATATCCGGATGAGGCGGACGTTCGGCCAAGATGGCCGCGCCTTCTTCCGGAGAAAACGTTTCCTCTCCTTGCCCGACGAAGTTGATGCTTCCTTCCAGCCGATTGCGGTCGATGGCGATTTCGATCAAATCCCCGTCGCGCAATTTGCCGATCGGTCCTCCGGCAAGCGCTTCCGGACCGACATGGCCGATGCACGCGCCGGTGGAGACGCCGGAGAAACGGGCGTCGGTAATGAGAGAAACGTGCTTGCCGAAAGGCAAATGCTTCAGGGCGGACGTCAACTGATACGTTTCCTCCATACCGGTGCCCGACGGACCGCGTCCGATTAACACCATGATGTCGCCCGCTTCAATGCGGCCGGTCTTGATCGCCGCGATCGCTTCCCTCTCCGAAGTGAACACTTTCGCCCTGCCTGTATGGCGGTAAACGCCGTCCGGGTCCACAACGGTCGGATCGATCGCCGTCGATTTGATCACGGACCCTTCCGGAGCGATATTTCCTTTAGGAAACGTGACGGTCGAGGTGAGGCCGCGGCTTTTCGCCTGATCCGGACTCATGATCACATCGTCCGGATCCACTCCGTCGGCTTCCAGCAAATGCTTGCGCACGCGTGCGCGCCGTTCGGACGACTCCCACCAATCCAGTACGGTTCCCAAAGTTTCTCCCGAAGCGGTGAGCACGCTCTCATTCAGGACGCCGAGCTTGCGCAGATGAAGCATCACCTCGGGCACCCCTCCGGCCAAAAAGACGCGAATCGTCGGATGATAGACCGGACCGTTCGGCAAAACGCTGACCAGGCGGGGAACATCGCGATTTACGCGAATCCAGTCGTCCACGGTCGGAACGGTGCAGCCGGCCGCATGGGCTATGGCGGGAATATGAAGCAGCAGGTTTGTCGAGCCGCCAAACGCCGCGTGCACCGCCATGGCGTTTTGAATCGCCGCATCGGTGATGATGTCGCTTGTTTTTATCCCTTTGGCTTCCATCGCGATGACGGAGCGCGCCGACTGCCGCGCCATCTCCTCCCAAATCGGTTGGCCGGATGGCGCAAGCGCCGAATGGGGAACGGACATGCCGAGCGCTTCGGCAACGATTTGTGCAGTAGCGGCGGTGCCGAGAAATTGGCAGCCGCCGCCGGGGGTGGCGCAGGCGCGGCAACCGAGATCCGCGGCTTCCTCAAGGGAAATATCGCCATTCGCGAATCGCGCGCCGATCGTCTGGATTTTGCCCGCATCTTCCCCCATCGTCGGCGGCAGTGTCACCCCTCCGGGAACGATGACGGTAGGCAGATCGTGCATGGCCGCCAGCGCAATCATCATCGCGGGCAGTCCTTTATCGCACGTTGCCACGCCGACGACCGCCTTGCGCGTCGGGAGAGAACGAATCAGCCTCCGATACACGACAGCCGCATCGTTGCGGTACGGCAAAGAATCGAACATGCCGGTCGTTCCCTGGGAACGGCCGTCGCACGGATCGCTGACAAAGGCGGCAAACGGGATGCCTCCTTTTTCCCGCACTTCCAAAGCCGCCGCTTTCACGAGCAATCCGACTTCCCAATGTCCGGTATGGTAGCCGAGGGCGATCGGCGTTCCGTCTTCGGCCCGCATACCGCCCTGCGTGCTTAAAATGAGAATTTGTTTGCCCTGCAGCTCGTTCGGGCGCCATCCCATGCCGACATTCTGCGATAAGCCGAACAGATCGCCGCTGGGCGCGTGAAGCAGCATGTCCGGCGTCAACGGAAGCGAACCGGACGGCCCGGGAGCATTCGTCTGAATGGCGTACAGTTCGTCTTTCTCCGGACCCATAACGTATGAAAGTTGATCGTTCATTCGCTCTTCCCTCTTTTCACCGGCAAACGATGGTCTCGCCCGTCAAATAATCCGATTGCGGTCCGGCCAAAAACAGCACGATTTTGGCCATATCTTCCGGTTGGGCGATTTGCTGCAGCCGGGGTTTTCCTTCCTGGCTCGGGACGGTGCGCGTCGCCAGAAAACGGCCGGTATACGTCGGCGCGGGGGAAATGCAGTTGACGTTTACATCATACGGGCGAAGCTGAGCTGCGAGACTGCCCGTATAGTGGGATACAGCCGCTTTGGCCGCGGCGTAAATGATTCCGGTCGTAACCGGG
>JAWLCZ010000179.1:0-7919 GCA_041686835.1 Paenibacillaceae bacterium
GCGAATTACACAGTTGAACACAAAAAGTCATTCACTTTGACAGCTTACGGTTTTTCGATCCAGTCGAATTTCCAGGATATGACGGCTTTGCAAAAGGAAAAAGCTGAGTTTTGGGGCAGGCTCAAGGCTGATGGGCGTTTTGACAAACTCAAAGCAGCTGCGAAAGATGATCGCGAATGGTCAGTCAACGAGGTTTATCAAGGCAAACCGTGGAATTATTTCGCGGTAGAAGCCGGCAAATCAGTGGCTGACGCGACGCGCATCATAGAGTTTCCAGAGAGCGAGTACATCGTGGTTGCAGGAAACGGAGACAAGGATACTTTGTTCGATCAGCTGACTTACCGTGCTTTCGGCGAGGTATTGGCCCAAATTACTGACTATGCTTACATCGGCGGTCCGAATGCGACTTACCGCCAAGATAACGGCGATGGCACGTTCTACGGACAATTTTGGGTGCCTGTGGTTAAAAAATAATAAGAAAAAAACTTGCTCAATGCAAACCGGAAAATCGTCACGCAGAAATTGACTACGGTAGTGTGTAATGTTACGACGGGGTTGTTTCGGGTTGCAATCCACATCAAGGCTTCTCTACCAATTTCATGCCGCGCATCGCAACAGCCGCAATCCCTTGTCTATCAAGAGATTACGGCTGTTGTTCACTCCATTCGTTACGCTATGAATATAGCTTGATACGAACTAGCAGCTACTCGCGGAAGCGGGACATATTGAATTCCGGTACACCGATCGACTCGAACCATTGTCTAACTTGCTCTTGATCATCCGAGAAAGTAAGACCAAGCTGCAGAAGCAACCGCGCTTTCTGCGGCAACAAGTCTGCTGCTCCGATAATTCCTGGCGTGTCCTTATCATATACAGCACCCGATCCTGCACGTGTGGCACTTACGAAGAGAACGCCATTCTCAATCGCTTCTTTTCTTGCTTCCGTTTGCGAAGACATGATGCTGCCTGCGCCAGTTCCTGCTGTGACGATACCATCAACGCCTGCATCGGCCAGTGCCTTGATCGGTAAACCGTCTGCATTCGTGTATACATATACAATTTCAACCTTCGCGAGGTCTGTAGCTTCAATCTGCGTCAAGTCGAACGGAGTTTTCCATTCTTCCGTACCGCAAGCCATCACACGAGCTGGGGCACGAACCGTACGGATAATGTTCTCGTCTACTGTGCCGAGTGCGCCGTATCTTCCGCCGTCGAACGTGTCCAGACGCAGTGCATCCGACTTCGTTACTTCGCGTGCCGCGAAGAACTCATCGTTCAGCATCACGACTGTACCGTAGCAAGTCGTCTCTCCGCTAGCAGCCAGACGGATGGAGTTGAATAGATTCGCTTCCCCGTCGAAGGAGAACGTGTTCGTCTGGCGCATCGAACCCGTGACGACGACAGGCTTGTTGCTTTGTACCGTCAAATCTGCGAAATAAGCTACTTCTTCCAGCGTGTTCGTTCCGGCATTGACGATCACGCCATCAATGTTGTCGTCGGCCAATGCTTCATCAATCTTACGACTCATGTTAAATAAATATTCGTCTCTTGTAGAGTTCGGGGCAATTTCATAGATTTCAACAACATTAGCGATTTCCGAGATTTCCGGTTGAAGCCGCTCAAGCACGTCGCCAATCGTGATTCCGTTCGGAGCGTAGGATTGGAAGAGGGCACGTCCCATAGCTGTGGAAGTAATCGTTCCTCCCAAGCTAACAATGACAAGGTTCGGAACCTCTTTTTCCGTTGCTGCTTCAACGGATACAGCTTCTTCGGCTCCCGCTGAAAACGGGAAAATTGTGCTAAACAAGAGCATTAGCGCGAGGATCGACAGCAAACTTTTCCGGTTCATGAGCAAACTTCCTTTCTAAACAATGTTATGTATATCGGTATGATTGTAATGTATCCTAACACAAATGTCTAGTATTCTATTCTGAAAGTGAAATATGTGTCAGGTATATTGACTTTTGAATTATGCTGTCAAAAAAGTCCCCCGAATTGAGCCATATCTATGGTTTTACGGATTTCCACCTGATCACCAGGGAAAAGGGAGGCATCTTCATGTTCTACAACGACAAGGACGAACGGCTCTTTGTCGGAAAGGCTCGGAAGCTGCGGCAACGCGACTTTGTTCTAAGCGATATTCATGTAAAAAAATATAACGGCATTATGTATTTAAAAATTGATGATCTCGAGACCGTCGGACTGATCCGGCCGGATGAAAGTCAAGCAGACCAATAAACGTGGAAGCCTGTAGGTAACTCTCGGCAGCGTTGCGAAGAAACATAACGGCAAGTTTTTTGTGATATAGTAAAAGTATCAACAGAACGGAGGCGATGTTTATGACAAGCCATGTACAGTGTGACCGTGACATTTTTAAAATGGGGAATAAGCATAATTAGCCCGATAAACTGCGAGATTCCCCTTCATTCGTGAAAGGGGTACTTTTGAATTGAACGATGAAATTTTACTTTCTCCTGAAAAGTCTGTCCGTCGGAAAGGAAATGTGGTGTTTCGGCCCGCAGGTCCATGGACACCAAGCATTCACTCCCTGTTGCGGCATGTAAAGAATTCAGGCTTTGGGTCGCTGCCGTCCGTCATCGGCTCCGGAATTGACGAAGAGGGGCGCGAAATGCTGAGTTATATTGAGGGGGAATTCGTTCACCCCGGTCCTTGGAGCGATGAGGCGATCGCGGAGGTTGGAAGGATGCTGCGGAGGCTTCATGATGCGTCTGAGCATTATGAAGCCTCCTGCTGATGCGGTGTGGAAACCATGGTTCTTGCGTGAGCTTGGCGGCCCTAAGCATGTGTACAGCCACGGTGATGTAGCACCTTGGAATATGGGAATCTTCCGAAATCTCCATCGCTGGTATTCCTTTATAACGGTTGGATCGACAAGTGCTTATTTGGTACTTAATGGAGTCTTTCTCGCGCAATACGGATTCACCAATCCTCAGCAGGGAGGGCAATGGAGGGTAGCGCTTATCGTATTGCTGATTCTGACGGTCGCTCTTTCCGTACTGCTTGGATACCGACAATCCCGCTTATCGAAATCGCGCGGATAACCAGCTAGATAATGAAGCGCTCTCCGGCCGGAGCTTGCGTTTGCGGAATTGCGCAGCCCGTACGACGGTTGAAACGTTAGGATCATGTTATATGCCGGATTTATACCCGCATTCATTCGCCGAGCAGGTACAGCCTGGCAGACGTCCTGTTGATTGGCCGATTGAACCATGTTATTGTACTCCATTGTAATAACCTGAATGCCCCGATCCATCATTTATGTATCCGCTAAAGCTTGTTGCACTCGAGTCACACCCTGGCTCAAGGCGTGCCCCCCGCCAACAGCGGCGGCAACCGCAACGGCATCCATGATCTCGCTTGGGCTTGCACCCTGGGACAATGCTTCTTTTACATGATAATACGTACATATTTCGTTGTTGGCGTACAAAGAGATTCCAAGGGCGATCAGCTGTTTATTTTTCGCGCTCACCACATGTTCTTCAAAACATTGGGCGGTAAAGTTATGGTACGCTTCAACTACGTCTGGCAGCGTTTCATTCATATGCCCAACGCCAATTCGATAAGCGTCTACCTTATCGTCCATCAGCTTATTCATTATGTTTGCTCCTCTTTCGTATGTTTGCGTTATAGTTCCCTGAGCTTTCCTGTTGTATTCGACTGGGCTTAGTCATCTTCAGAACATTCTTGCGCAACCGGCGTTTGGACCTCGAAGGATCCTCCTTAAGCATTTTCCGGACTGGACACATGAATCTTTGTAGGAAGCGAGGTCGGACGATGTAATGCTTCTCCACCGTCGACCCGTCTGAATTATGATAAAGATATAAAAATCGTTCTGCAAACCAGAAGTAGATTAGAAATTTATTGAATTTTTTCTAAGTTGAACATATACTCAAAAAGGGATAAAAATCGACAAAAATTTACAGTACCTGTGAATAAAGCACCAATGATAATAGCAAACCTTTCAAATGGGCACAAAGTGATGGGCCTAACGGTGTCATTCTATGGTCCCCGGCTGCCGAGTTGGAAACGTTCAGATATTCACCTTCCTGTGAATGTCTTTTCCATAATCCAAAAAAAGGGGCAGACAATCGGTCCAATGTATTTCTCGTCGGAAATTTAGATTTTGTAAGGGGAAGGTGTCGAATGATATTAAAAGGGATGAAAGTAAGTGGAATTATGCTCCTTATATCAATTGCCTGTATTGCGGTTCTGGTGTCCGCGTCAAGCCAAGTTCGTGCAACCGGT
This sequence comes from Paenibacillaceae bacterium, assembly GCA_041686835.1. Classification (GTDB taxonomy): domain Bacteria; phylum Bacillota; class Bacilli; order Paenibacillales; family JAWLCZ01; genus JAWLCZ01. The sequence continues at coordinate 4,267 of JAWLCZ010000179.1, forward strand.
GAATTTAATCTCGCGTATAATCCGAATTATCAAACCCAGACAGGGTATCCGCAAGTCTCGGCCTCGTTCACATGCCCATGCGGCGATAGCGCCTGGAGTGCGATCAATGGGATACACTCGTTCGACGATAGTCCGCGCGACCGATGGACCAATTATATTTCCCCGAACAGCTCGGATTGGTTGGCGCTTGATTTTGGCCAGAATACGACATTTAACAAGATCAATTTGTATATTTATCATGATGGCGGCGGAGTACAACCGCCAGCCGGTTATTCGGTGGAATATTGGAACGGCAACGATTGGATGGCCGTAACCAACCCGACGTATACCCCGACGACGCCTTTGGCGGCGATGAACAGTACGGCAAATCTGAATCCGCAGGAGGCATTGAACTCCGTAACCTTTAACACGGTTACCGCCGATCAAGTAAGAGTCGTATTTATAAACGGCCAAGCGAAAGTCGGAGTCGTCGAAATGGAAGTGTTCCTTGAAAATTCGCTTGCAGTAAGCTTCGACAGCAACGGCGGTACGCAGGTGAACAGCATTGTAGTGGCCTATGGCGATTCGGCTACGGAGCCAGCCGCTCCGGCGAAGGAGGGGTATACGTTCGCGGGCTGGTACGCCGATGCGGAATTACAACAAGCTTTCGATTTCGGTGACCCGATCAAGGAAGATACGACGTTGTATGCTAAATGGGTTCAAGGATCCAATGCGGACCTGAGCAGCTTGACCTTATCGAGCGGAGCGCTTAGCCCTGTATTTGCCTCCGGCACGACATCTTATGCGACCGGCGTCGCTTATAATGTGTCATCGCTTACGGTGACGGCGACGGCGGCGGAGATCACGTCGACGGTTCAGGTGCGGGTGAATGGAAACACCTATGCGACGGTGGCAGGCGGCAGCGAAAGCGGCGTGCTTGACCTGAACGTAGGCGGAAATATGATCGATGTGCTTGTGACAGCTCAGAATGGAACGACTCAAACGTACTCGATCGTAACGAATCGCGCTGAGGAAACCGAATGGACATACTGTTCGGACGAAGGGCAATATTGTTCATTTTCGGGGACGAAAGAGGTGCGTTACGGAGCAGACGGCGTGTACGCGTATAAAACATTAACCGACGGAACGGGTTGCGACAATGGGGTTTTTGGCGATCCTGTACCTGGGGTTCCTAAATCGTGCTATATTTCCAATATCAATTTGAGCGGGTTAACGTTGTCAATCGGTACCTTGAGTCCGGAGTTTGAAGCCACAACGACCAATTACACGGCCTACGTGGCGAATAACGTGGGCAGCATCGCGCTGACACCGATCTCCGACATCACGGCAACTATTACAGTGAACGGCATGGTGGTCGAAAGCGGTCAAGCGTCGCACGACATAAGCCTTGATGTAGGTAGCAACCCGATCACCGTAGTTGTTACGTCATTGGACGGGACGACCACGATCTATACGGTAACGGTAACGAGAGCGGCTTCGAGCAACGCGGACTTGGGCAACCTGGTATTGAGCGAAGGGGCGCTGAATCCGGCTTTTTCCCCCAACATCTTATCTTACACCGTCGCTGTAACCGAAGATGTGTATGAGGTGCTCGTGAACGGTATGGCGCCCGCCGGTTCCACGGTCTCGATCATCGATGCAACCTATGGGATGAACAGCCCCATCGATATTTCTGACGAAGCGGATGAGGGGCAAATGCTCTTTTCCTTCCCTGTAACAATCCCTGAGAACGGGACGGCGATGATAGAGATCCAAGTGATCGCGGAAGACCATGCGACCTCAAGATCGTACTCCATTCTGTTCGTATCCGGGTTTTCTGTGACTGATGCGCAATCGGACGCATCGGGTCAAACGGTCATCTTGACATTCAATCAGCCGCTTAATCCGGAAACATTAGCGCCAAGCGCATTTCAAGTGTATGCCGGCGGCACCCCCATAACAGTGACGCAGGCTACCCATGACTCTTCCGACAGCAAGACGGTATATCTTGCGTTGAGCGAGCCTTTATATATATGGGATCGAATCACGGTAGATATCCAGGGGGGAGATGTCATCCGGAGCGTATTTGATTCGCAGTTTGCAGGCATCGACTCTCTAAGTGTACGAAACGAAAGTGCCGTATTCAGTTCGGACTTTTCGAATCCTCACAAAATACAGATTCATCAGATCGTCGGTTTCTTGAACAGGCGGCATTTCGATGTCGATGCTAACGGAGATGGGACGTTCAATTCCATGGATATTCAAGCGCTTTTGTCATTGATTGCACCCGTCTATATTTCCTTCGGCCAATAATACGCGGATATGACGATAAGGATTAACAAGTAGTGCTAAAAAATGATAGTAACAACTAAACAGGTCAATCCTCAATTTGGGAGGGGATCGATTTGTTTTTATTCAATACAAATGGGAAGTGGAACAAGTGATATGCTTGTTCGCAACTTCAATCAAGGGCTTCTCGAATCCATGCTAGAGACGGAATCGGATCACCAAATTTTTGTTACACTCCGAATATATTGCTCTCCAAATCACAATGATGCTGTAGGCGAGGAGACCTGAGGATATGGACCAAATCGAGGAATACCGGGATGAATTGGAATTCATCTTCGCGGAAGCAGCGGAGGAAATCGCGGGACTTCCTGCAGGGCTGAGCGAGAAGGGGCAGGAGCTGCTGGCGCTCAGCCATCCGCTGCGTAACGGGGGACGAGCGAATCTGATCTGCTACCTGCTTCCTTACTGGTTGCGAGAAGAGACGCATGGCCCGATCGAGCTGTGCCGCGATATGGCGGTCGGCAATATTTATATGATGCTCCACTTTTTCCTGCTGGATGATGCGATGGACGGAGAGGAAGAGAACCCGGGGGACATCCGCGGGTTATTGGCGCTCAGTCCGTTGCTGGACGAGCTGTTCAAGCAGCGTTATCGCCGACATTTTCCCCATCATTCTATACTGTGGAGCTGCTACGGCAAATACCTGGGGGAGTGGGCGTCTGTCGTGTATTCGGAGATGGCGCAGCCGATGAATCCGGGCGATTCCGGACGGCTGGCCCATAAAGCGGCTCCCATTAAGATATGCGCTTGCGGTGCCATGCTTCAAGCGGGGCGGCAGGATCGAATGGCTGATATGGAGGGGGCGATCGATTTGGCGCTGGCCGTCCTTCAACTGTCCGATGATTGGGCGGATTGGCAGGAGGATCTGCCCGTATCCCATGGCAACGCATTCCTGTCGATCGTGCGGTCACAGCTTGCTCTGCCAAGCGAGGATCTATTGGATGAAAAGGATATACGAAGGGCCATATACAACCTTGCTGCCGTGGACCGTCTCGCCAAGATGGCTGAGGGCTATGTCGAGCAACTGAGACGGCTTTCCGACACGCCGGGACGTCTTCTCGCGTTCGCCGAGTTCATCGCGCATGGCATTCGGAGGGACGCCGATGAGGTGGAGAACTACACGCGAAATTTAGCGCTTGAGGGCGGATTTACACATTTTTTGTTAAAATGACAGAAATAATAGGACAATATTACCAAATTGGTGTTATGATGAAAGGGCTAGTCCATTATCCTAAAAAAGGTTGTGGTTCTATGTCCAAGGATACTTTGAAGGTCGAGATTATTAAGAAAGCTTGGGAGGATCCGGAATTTAAGGCGCGGCTGCT
>JAWLCZ010000180.1:0-7903 GCA_041686835.1 Paenibacillaceae bacterium
TCCGTTACCGTAAACTGTAAACTTAAGTCGCCGACATCGCTGTAACTGCTTTCGGACGGTGCGGATACCGTAATCACAGGAGCGGTCATATCCAAGTTGAGGCCTATCGTATGCGGTGATTCCACATTTCCGGCATGGTCCGTCGAGCGATAGCTGAAGGAATACCTGCCATCTTGATCCAACGTGACCGGTGCTGTATAGGTCTGCCATGTATTTCCGCCATCGAGACTGTACACGGTTTCTGCCACGGCCGATTCAGTAGTTAAAGTGACGGTTACCGGTTGGACGTACCAGCCGTTTTGGCCATCCGGATTTGCAGGGGACACAATGGCTGTCGTCACTGGAGGTTCGGTCGGAATATAGTCATACTCGAACCCTTCGATGGCTACATGGCCTGCTGCACCCGTAACTTTTATCTCAAGCACATGCTTGGCAACGGGAAGGCCGCTTTTGCTGAATACTCTCCTTTTCCCGCTGTTGCCATTCGTGTCAATGGAAGCTTGCTTGACGCCGTCCAGGTATACGTCAAACTGACTGCCCCCGCTATGGTAGCGGGCATAGAGAGCCACAGCATCGCCTTCAAACGTAAAGGATAACGTTTGACCCGGACTGGCCGCAGTATACATCCAGCTCCAGCTATCGGACCACCAGCCGCCGTTAAACGTAAAGTAGTCAACCGGCTGAGAGCTTTTATCAAAATTTGTCCAGCTGTTATTGGTTGTACCCGGGAGACGTACGAAGGGGTAGCTGTTGGCGTCAACCATTATCATTTCGCCATTCCCGGTAATCGGCTCGGCTTCCGGAGCATCCGGAGCCTGAACGGTAATCCTGATCTGGTCGTATGTTCCGTCGCCGCTCGTCGGCGTTATGACTACTTTGCCGCTTTTGTTGTTATAGCCTTCGGGAACTTTGAGAACGATCGTATCCGTATAATGGTTTGTTGAAAAAGGTTGACTTGTTACGGCCCTCCATTCGCCACCTACCAAAACTTCCCAGCCAGCGGAGGGGAAGTTGATTACATATTCGCCGAACTTGGTGCCTGCCGCGCCGTTTCGATTGATAGTAACCGTGAGTTCATCTCCCGGCCCCGCAATGAAGAAAGTATCGTCGGTCCAAAATTTCGCAACTGTGGGATCCTCCATATACCGGTACTCGAACGCGTTGATTCGGATATATCGGTTTGGGGGCCCTTCAACACCCCTGATCTCAAGCGTATGACTGCCATCCTCCAGGCCGCTCTTTTCAAACGCCAATACCGGTTTTGCGTCAACGCTGTAGGAATCGAATCTCTTCTGAAACTCCCCGTCAAGATAGATGTCAACTGTGCCGCATATGTCGCATTGGATCATTTCCAAAGCAACGGAAACACCGTCAAACTTGAATTGCATCCGGGAATTTGGATTAGCCGCGACATACATCCAGCTCCAGCTGTCGCGCCACCAGTTGCCGCTTATAAAATTTAAATAATTTTTTAAATTGGTGTCCGGATCGTAGTTCAGCCACGAACCGGCCGTTTCACCGCTTTTACTCCTGTAAGGGTAGGTGGTGCTGTCCACACGGACAAGCTCGCCTTCCGAACTGCGGGCTTCCGCCCTGATGACGATCGCATCATATTCAACACCGTCGCTCGACACAGGCGTAATCTTAATATTTTCCGTCTCAATATAATCGTTTGGAACCAGGAAAGTTAAAGTATCGGTTGAAACGCCCGCCGAAAACGCCGCTTCATAAACTCCATTGACGTCAACAAAGCTGTCGCCCTCAAAAATTTTCCACCCTTCGGGCAGCTCGATTTTATAGATCCCGGATAAATCCGCAGCTGGCGTATTGCGGTTTATATTAACGCGCACCACGTCTCCCGCCAGCGCTTTCACCGAATGCTCGCTTTCGAAGCGCACCTTGCCCGGCGGGTCCTGATAAACCCGCACCCAGTCCACAAAGGTGTGGCTTTCATTGCCGTAACGCGTGAAACCGTTAGGTATTTCAAAATTTTCAAACGGGTCGTCTGAATTCGGCGATATTCCGTAGTGATCCGATAACGCCGCGTTTATAATAAAGTAATTGCCATACTCCCAGCTATACGGCAATGTCTTATGCCGAACCACTTCAATATTGTCGCAATAGTAATAGGTCCATTCCTTTGTAATGTATACTCCAAATGTATGGAATCCCATTGCCAAGTTGATATGATTAAACGCCGGCGTATCCAGGTTGACCTTATACCCGCCGCCCAATTTGCTGGGGTCGTAGCCGGAATCGGGGTCCCTGTCATAACCCCACGGATGCCATGCGATCTGGTAGCCGGACGGCGTTCCCATGTAACCTTCAATAATGTCCAGTTCGTCGCTGGGCTCATTGCGCATATTCGGATTCTGGACATAACCGTTCGCCGTAAGCAACCAGAACGCGGGCCACAATCCGGGGTTCGGGCCGAAGAACATTCTGGCCTCAAAATATTGGTTTCTGCCTCCCTCGGTATGGAAGCCCGTTCCCGCCTGATTTTCGGAAGAAAGATATCCGGTGCTGGCCTTCTGCTTCCAATAATCATTCCGTACATAACCCGTTGGATGGTAGGTTGTTGTAATCCTCATGTATTCGTCGCCAGCAATGGCAAACGGGTTATAAGGACCGTCATAGTCCTCAAACGCTGCCCAGCCAAACATGCCGCCCCGTTCTTCGTCTATTTTCGCGGAGGCGTATTGGGTACCGATCCCGCTTCTTGAAATCGTTGGCATAGTTTTGAAATCATCCGCATAGACAACATCCATCCCCGCTGTTACCGGATTCACGGGCGCGTTGTCAAGCCCTGTTTTCCATTTAACGCCGACATTATTGTAAAGTTGAAGATAACAGTTGTCTATTTCTGTGCCATCTTTAAAAACCTGGATTCGTAAAGAAATCGGACCATATGGATATTCGGAGGCTCTAAATTCGACAGTTCCATAACCGTCAACCAGATCAACCTCGCCGACTACATCTCGCGAGCCGTTGCTGTCGATGCTCAAATCGTCAGGCTGTTTCTGCGAATATACGATTGCCGACGTACCAATTTTGTTATAGAATTCAACAGAAATGGTATCGTCATTTATTTCCGAACGGTAAGCCGGCGAAATAACCGAGGTTATCCGATCGCTTTCGCTGACAGGCAGTTCCTCCGCCTGCGCTGTTTTTAATTGAAAGCTCAAGCTCGCGAAGCTGGATAATACCATGGCAAACGTCAATATAACTCCCATGGATCGATTAATCCGTCTGAATCTACGCATCAGTGCCATTTTTATACCTCCCATTCTACAATTCTTTCTTTGATTTTCAGCTTTCAATAACAGTAGCGTTGCATTAACGTTGAGGTATCCGCTTCGATAACCAATTTCCATATTGCGGTTATAAACATGTGGTCGCACAGTGGATCTCGTCTTGTCGCCAATTCCGGCAATCCGTTGATTTTGATTCCGTGTCAGCTTATGCTTCATCCTTAACGACTCTATCGCTACTTCATTTCAGAAATGGCTCCTTTCATTTCTTTGTCCATTCCCTGTTTTCTCGCCTTCTGCAATCCATCATTTTTTCTTTTCCATTCGAAAGATTATTATACTAATAACCCCGTACAGCATCCCCACCTTTCACAGAAAAGCATATTGGCGAAGGGTGATACAGAAGGAACAGTTCATGCGGCATCACGGGTTCCTATCCATTCAAAGACAGAAGAGGAAGAGGGCGTAAATGCATCCAACTTGTTTGTCAAAACCCGTATTTTGCGCTGCAAACTCGCCTTACTTTTGAATGCGGGCAAGCCCCGACCGAAAAGCCGCCATCCGTACTGGGAGCAACGTTGGTATCTGTCATCCGGGGGATGTCGCAGCATGCGCACGAAAAGCCGTTGATCATATTGACTTAAGGGTGTCTGTCTCAAGGATATCATCATTCATGTAAGGGTTTGCATAGGGGAATATTCCGATTTCTATGGTATTTCTACGCTCTTGCGTTCATCCTTTCACCCCTGTTGTCACGATCCCTTCGACAATGTACCGCTGCCCAAGAAAAAAGGTTATGATGACGGGGATCATGAACAAAATCCCGGCGGCAAGCGAGACCTGTTGAATGATGACTTTTGAACCGGGCTCTTGGTAAGTGATCATACTGAGTGCAGTGGCAAGCGGATAAAGGTCCTGTTTCAAAAACATAAACGGTGTCATGACATCCCCCCATGTTCCTTGGAAATTCATGATGGACACGGTTGCGACGACAGGCAAAGACATTGGGAGGAAAATGTTCCAATATGTGCGAAATATTGAGCATCCGTCTATTCGTGCCGCTTCTTCCAACTCCTTAGGAATCGTGGCAAAAAATTGCCTGTACAAAAAAATGAAAAATGCGTTTCCCCCGAGCCCCCAAAACAACCAAGGTAAATAAGTGTTTATCAGATTGTACTTATAAAATAAAATATAGGTCGGAATTTGGGTGACAATGCCCGGCAGCATCATCGTAGAAAGCACAATCATAAACAGAACATTTCGGCCGGGCGCTTTGATGCGCGCAAACGCATAACCGACCAAGCCGCTGATCATGGTTGAGGTGAATAACACGATGGCGCAAATGATCACCGAATTTTTGACGAATTTCAAGAAATCGATCAAAGTTGTGGCATATATGAAATTTTCAAAATGAAAGCCGGTCAGAACGATAGTCGGTGCCGAGTACCAACTTGACAACGAATTGACAATGGCCAAATACAAAGGTAACAAAAACACCAGAGAGCAGATGATCAATACAACATAAAAAACCGAGGTGCCCCATTTGCTAGATCCGACATTCAAGGTTATCCCTCCTGTTCCGTTTCGTAGTGAACCCAAAATTTACTCGTAGTAAACAGAATAATCGTAATTAGGAGTATGACGATAAACAGGATCCACAGGAGTGCCATCCCATATGCAAAGCGTTGGAAAGCAAAAATTTGCAGGAATGCATGAACGACATACAAATAATTGTTCTGGATCGGCCGGGTCAATAGCTCGGAGCGCTCGGAGCCGGTTAAAAGGATGGGTTGCAAATAGATTTGCAACGATCCGATAACTCCCATAATCACGTTGAAAAAAATGACAGGCGTCATGAGTGGCAGCGTAATGCGAAAAAGTTTCTGGAAAGCTGACGCTCCGTCAATCGAGGCCGCCTCGTATAATTCTTTCGGAATTCCTTTGAGCCCGGCCAGATTGATCAAGATCCCGCCACCCGCTCCCCAAAGCAGCATAATGATGAGCGATACGGTGGCATAATCATATCCAAGCCAATTGATGCGCGGCAGATGAAACAGGTTCAAAATGGAGTTCAGGATCCCGTCGTTGGAGAACATAAATCTCCACATCAAAACGCTGGATATGACAGGAACAATGGAAGGAAGGTAAAAAATCGTACGGAAAACTCCTCCTCCGCGGATGTTTCGATTCAACAACAAGGCGAGAGACAACCCTATTGCCGTACCCAAAGGCACGTTGATTACCGTAACGAGAAGCGTCCTTCCCATTGCATACAAAGCTTCCGAATCAGTAAATACCGTACGATAATTATGAAAACCGACCATTTTCAAATTGTTCATATTGAATCCGTAATAGTTCGTAAAGCTGAGATAGAGACCATAGAGCATCGGATATAATCCAAGCAGCAGAAACACAATAAACCAAGGGGAGATCATGAGATAAAATGCGACTATTCTTCGGGTTTTCTCTTTCATCTGTGCCACTCCTTATGGAAAGGGAGAGTTCTTGTCAACTCTCCCCTTTGAACATTATTTCTTGATCGCGTTCATCGCTTCCTGAATCACGACATTCGCATCTTTGGTCATGCCTTTGACGGCTTCGTCAACGTTCGATTTTCCGAAATAGAGCGGCTGCACGTATTTATCGAATATCGCCCATCCGCTGTTAGAGAGATAAGGATTCACTTCAAGATAATCCCCCGAGTATTTAAGTTCGTCCTGAAGTACCTGATACACTTGTTTGTCAAAATCCGTATCTTGCGGCAGCAAGCTCACTTTGCTCTTGAAGATGGGCAATCCCCATCCGGATTTGGCTCGATCGTCAGCCGGTTTTCCGCCGAAATACCACTCAAAAAAGGTCCACGCTTCTTTCGGATGCTTGGTGTTTTTATTGATAATCGCTCCGGTCGCTGCTCCCGTAGGGGAAACTCGCTTACCTCCCGGGGCCGTCGGCGCAGGGAGCATGCCGAAGTCGCCCAAATGCGTTTTTGTATTCTCATTCGCGCGAAGCACTCCCCCGTACCAGTAACCGTCGATCAACATGGCCACTTTGCCTTGTGTGAACAGGTCCCCGCCGCTCGTCTGATCATTGTTGAGCGAGTTCGGACCCACGTTACTCTTGACGGCATCCACCCACATGTTGATATAATCTTTGACCGCAGGATTGTCAAAATTGACGGAAGCGTTATCCGACGCGCTGATCTTGGCGCCCGCGCTGAGCAAATATTGCAACATGTTGTTAAAGTTGGGTTCTGTCTTGCCCCACTCCGACGCCGCCAGTCCGTACTGCGTAATTTTATCTCCATCTTTCATCGTCAACTTTTTGGCCAAATCCATGATTTCTGACCAGGTCAAAGGCTTACTGGGATCCGGCAGCGGCACTCCAGCCGTCTCGAACGCTTTTTTGTTATACCAGATCGCAAAGTCGTTCGACCAGTCTTTGGGCAAGCCATAAATCGGTCCTGCTCCCACTTGTTTCCCGTCAAAACGATATACATCGGCGATCGGAAGCAGGTCGTCCTTATTGATGACGCTGCTTGTCTCGATTTGGCTTGAGATGTCCATGGCAATGTCTTTAATAACGTAATTTGGAACATCGAACACGCCGTTAACCCGAATGACATCTGGGGCGTCACCGGTTGCCAATTTCGCTGCCAGCTTTGTCGCGTCCACCGGATCCAATTCGATTTTGATATTCGGGTGTTCCTTCTCAAATTCGGCAATTTGATCCTTCGATAATTCCCCGTCCGAGATGCTGGTTTTGATGGTTACAACTTCTCCGCTTTCCGCGGATGTATTTGTTGCGTCCGATAAATTGCTGTCAGTTGCGTCGGAATTTTTCGAAGAGTTTGCATTGCCTCCGCATGCGGATAGAATGACGACTAATAGCAATGTGAGCGACAACAAAGTTGCTGCTTTTTTCATTCATCTTCCCCCCTGGATTTTTGAGAAGTGATGATACACTTCTCCTGTCTCATAGGATATCATCGTTCATGTAAGATTTTGTATTGGGGAATATTCCGATTTCTACGGTATTCTTAAGATGTTTTCGGTAATCTCGGCTGCAAAATAAATTTCATCACTTGAGCGCTCTTTAGTTATTCGAAATGCTGAATTTCTGGGAGAAGATATGGCCGTGTACGGGGAGGCAGTCCCATTAAACTTCTTTCTTTTTTAATTAGTTTACTGTTACTGAGAAAAATGATTGTCGGTATGGCCAAGTCCCGAACACACCAATTCTTTTATCAGATCACCGACATCGACAAAAAAAGCCGCTCGTTTCCTGGCAAGAAAACTGAGCGGCATATTATTGCTTGCGTCTGTTATTTCCCGATGTCTGGAGGATTAAATTCCACCATTCCCGTTTCCGCATCGAAGATGCCGTTTTTCACGACAACGAGCTTTCCGTGTTTATCGACACAGTACACGACTGCCTTATTCGGCTCTTCTCCGGGCGCCAAACTCGCTTTGACGGCTACATCTTCCATTGCCGATCATTTTTAGGCTGAATTGATTATTGCCGTTAACCTATTGGGCGTTTATCACGGCCTGCGCATCCCGCAGCAAGTAACCCGCCGCTTCGGCAGAGATATGTTTGCCGTTTTGCGCTTGCACTTCATGCATGAAGGCATTCAGTTGTCCATGTTCCAGCTT
>JAWLCZ010000181.1:0-7853 GCA_041686835.1 Paenibacillaceae bacterium
GGGGATATCAGTAACCGTTTTTTCGAACAGGCCGCCAAGCTGGACAACGTGAAGTTCGTGGCGACTTGCGCGAAACATCTGGAAAATGCGGAAAAGAAAGCGCGCAAATACAATGTGCCTCGCTGGTATGACGATTATATCCAAATGATGGACTCCGAGCAGTTGGACGCCGTCGTCGTGACGACCCCGCATTCTGTTCATGCGGAAGTGGTGCTGGCGGCGCTGGAAAGAGGACTGCACGTGCTGAACGAAAAACCGATGGCGACCCGCTTTGACGACTGCCGGCGTATGGTCGAAACGGCTGAAGCGAACGGGTGCATTTTCATGAACCTGCCGTTCGATATGTACCCGCATTTCATGGCGGCGACACAGTATTTGAAGGAGGAGTACATCGGCAAAATCACCGGCGCCGAAGCGCAGCTTTCCATTCCCGGCCCGCCGCGCGACAACTGGTACTACAACCGCGCCATCGCTCACGGGGGCGCCATCCTGGACTGCATGGTCTATCCGGTGAGCCGGATTATCTCTCTGCTCGGACCGGCCAAAAGCGTCGTCGCCGAGGTAAACACGCTCATTCCGAACCGGATCGTCGGCGGCGGGAAGCGGGTGAACAGCGACGTGGACGACAATGCGACGGTGATCGTCGAATTTGCCGGCGGACAGCATGCGGTGATCCGTACGCTGTGGGGAATTTCGTTCGCGCAAAACAATACGATTATTTACGGGCGCAAAGGAACGATTGCCTTGAACGATTCAGGCTACGATCTCGTCATTCACTCCCCTGAACGGCCGATTCCCGACGCCAAACCGGTCGCCTGGAGAGGAATCGAACCGTGCTACGTTCCGAACCGGCGTCCTTCCTTCGGGCCGGAAGACGATATTATGGGCCATTTCATCCATTGCCTGAGAACCGGCGAACAGCCGAAACCGTCAGGCCGTCTGCAGCTTCATGTACACGAGATTATGTTCGCGGCGTATGAGTCCGCGCGTACGGGCCGGAGGTGCGCGCTCACGACGACGTTTGAACCGTGGAATCGTCTGGAAGACGGCATTTTTGACACGAAAAGCTCGTATATTTGAACGATGTATAGGGGGAGGCCCGCATTTTTGAAAAGCAATCGAAAGAAGCTTTCTGACGATAATGCGGGTACGCTCCGGAAATGGGAAGGGCCGATGTTCGTCGCTTGCGGAACAGCATCCCTTCTTTTTATTGCCTGTTACGTTATCGTCTTACCGTTCTTCCGGGACAGGCAAGCCCAAATGCTTGTAAGCAAGCGGCGTTACCACCCGGCCGCGCGGCGTCCGCTGCAAAAAACCGATTTGCAACAAATAAGGTTCATACACATCCTCTATCGTTTGGCTTTCTTCGCCAATCGTGGCGGCAATCGTATCGAGCCCGACGGGGCCGCCCCGGAACTTCTCGACGATCGCCCGCAGCATTTTGTGGTCGATTTCGTCAAGTCCGAGAGAGTCAACCTGTATCAGGCGCAGCGCCGATCGCGCAATATCCAGCGTGATGACGCCGTCCCCGCGAACCTGGGCGAAGTCGCGCACCCGCTTTAACAGCCGGTTCGCGATTCTCGGCGTGCCTCGGGAACGGAGGCCGATTTCGTACGCGGCTTCCCCGACGATGCCCACCTGCAAAATTTCCGCCGCCCGGGTGACGATATACGTCAACTCGTCGACGTTGTAATATTCCAGCCGGCTGACGACGCCAAAACGATCGCGCAGCGGAGAAGATAACAATCCGGCCCGCGTCGTGGCGCCGATCAAAGTGAACGGGGGCAGGTCGAGGCGAATCGAACGGGCGCTCGGGCCTTTGCCGATCATAATGTCCAGCGCAAAATCCTCCATCGCCGGATACAGCACTTCTTCCACGGAGCGGTGCAGCCGGTGGATTTCGTCGATAAAGAGCACGTCGCCTTCCTGCAGGTTGGTCAGTATCGCCGCCAAATCGCCGGGCCGTTCAATCGCCGGGCCGGATGTCGTGCGCAGGTTTACGCCCAGCTCGTTGGCGATAATATTGGACAGCGTCGTTTTGCCGAGCCCGGGCGGACCGTAGAGCAGCACATGATCGAGCGCTTCTTTGCGCATTTTTGCCGCTTCGATATAGACTTTCAAATTCTCTTTCACCTGGGTTTGTCCGATATATTCCGATAAAAATCGCGGGCGAAGACTGAATTCGACCGCTTGATCCTCCATCATCAAATGTGCCGAAATGATGCGATCTTCCATCGTCTGACCTCCTTCATTCCGCTGACAGACAGGCCGCAGTCCGGTAAAACGTTATCCTTTGAACAACGCCTGCAAAGCGAGTTTTGTCACCGCGTCGACGGAATCGGAGTCGCGGACCTTCGTTTTGACTTGCCGCCACGCCTGTTCGGCTTCCGCTTCCGTATATCCGAGCGCGAGCAGCGCTTCTCTAGCCTCGGACCAAACCGATTCCGGCCTCCTCAGTTCCTCTTCGGCGCCACCCGACGGCGCCGCTTCCGACGCGGCGAATCGGCCTGCCGCTATCGTCCCCAGCTTGTCCTTCAAATCAAGCACCATGCGCTGCGCCGTCTTTTTGCCGATACCCGGCAATTTGGTCAAAAAAGCGATGTTTTCCTGCTGAATCGCCGCAATGACCGTTTCGGGCCTTCCTCCCGACAATATGCCCAGCGCGACGCGCGGTCCGATGCCGGACACGTCCAGTAGACGGCGAAACAAATCCTGCTCCTCTCTCGTTTGAAAACCGTATAACAAGATGGCGTCTTCACGCACGTGATGGTGAATATAGACCGTCACTTCCTGCCCGTCCGTTTTTTGAAAAACGTACGGATTGGCGCAAAACACCCGGTACCCTACGCCTTGCACGTCCACGACAACGTAGTCCGATTCGATATAGGCCACTTTTCCCCTTATGAAATCTATCATGATTTGATTACCCCGTTTATTTTTTGCTGCAGCGTCGAAGAATGCGCGTGACAAATCGCGACGGCAAGCGCGTCCGCGACATCGTCGGGCTTCGGCGCGGCGGACAAACGAAGGAACATCCGTACCATTTCCTGGACCTGCCGCTTTTCCGCTTTTCCATAGCCGACGATCGCCTGTTTTACTTGCAGAGGCGTATACTCGGCGACCGCGAGCCCTTTCTGAACGGCGGCCAGCATCAAAACGCCGCGCGCCTGTCCGACCGTAAAGGCCGTCGTCACGTTGCGATTGAAAAAAAGCTTCTCGATCGCCACGACATCCGGCGAGTACGTTTCGATTAAACGCGTCATCGTCTCGAAAATGTCCTTCAGCCGCGCCGCCTGATCGGTATTCGCCTCCGTCTGGATGCATCCGAACTGCACCGGAACCAACCTGCTGCCTATTTTGTCGATAAACCCGAACCCGACGATCGCTATCCCCGGATCGATACCCAATATGCGCAATGCATTCTCTCCCATCTTTGGCCGAAACACGAACATATGTATTCCATTGTCATTATAGCAGATCGCCGGGAAATTCGGTATGCTCAAAACAAAAAAAGAGACGGGCATCTTTACGCCCGTCCCCGTAGATGTTGAGGAAGTCCTAAGGAAAGATTATTTGGCCGGTTTCATCACTTTTTCCGTTTCTTCCACAGCGTAGTCGCTGAAAGTGGACAGCACGCTGTTGTACTCGGCCAAATCGGTCACCCGTATGCCTTCGTACAGCTGGTGAACCGCCTCTTGCGGCAAACTGCTTTCCAAATAATCGATGTTCAGCTGAAAAAAGGTGCGTATCGCATTCGCTTTTCCCGGCATGCCGTCAAACAAGGTCAGATTCCCTTCCTTGTCAATGCCGAAATGGGCGTTTTGCTTGCATTGGGGCGAAAGATCATCGACGCTCTCGGAAAAGACGACGCTTCCGTCCGGGTTCATGCCGATAGTCCATCCCGGATGCTCTCCGTACATGCGCAAAATTTGTTCTGAACTTTTCACCCCGAGCCGTTTCATTTCTTCGCCGCACACATATATTGTTTTGACGGACACTTCCCTGTTTTGCGGGTGCTTTTTCAACATATCGACGACGGCTTGCTGACCGGGATCCGGATTCCTGCCGCCGTCTTCCGCAGGCGCTTGGCCGGAAACTTCAACGGCCTCGGTCGCGTCTTCCATCGCGTCGCGCTGCTCCATGCGTCCGGACCATACGGCCGCAATTGCCGCGCCTGCGAGCAAAAGCCAAACGCCAAGCGCCAGCAAACGCCGTTTTCTGCTCACGCTTTTTTTTAATTTATTCCACAATTTGGAGAATCCCACGCGAATCCCCTTCTATACAAACGATTTTTTAATATTTTTTCCATACAGAAGGGGATATATACATCTCGGTTACACGTTCATCCAGGGTATATTTGCTTTGATTCGGGCTTGCCGCGTTTGTTTCCGATTCGGGTTCACATTAATTTCCGCTTTTGGAGCAGACGATTTTTTCTTTTTCGTACGGACTGCCGATGGTTTCGACAGTTTCGACGACTCCGTCCCGACGCTATCCGTTCTGACGTCAGCGGATTGTTGTCCTTCCGCCGGCGCAAACGGATCATACGGATTAGCAAATCCAGGGTACATGGACGGATCGCCTGTGTAATAAGATGTCCCGTACGGGTAAGAGTGCGTGTACATCATCGGATTGGCGTAAGCATCGGTATATGCCGGCATATAATTCGCATGGGAGGATTGCTGGCAGGAACAAGGATGATGGTAACCATACGGCTGTATCATGTTGGCCGGATTGGATGACGGCTCCGCGTTCCCCGGAAATCCATGCATAGCCGGAAATGCGCCCGGATATTGCGGAAAGGTCGCGTTAGGCCATTGCGGCGCATACCCGGCGTTCGGAAATTGAGGAAACACGTTCATATCCCACGATCCGTTCTGCATATTGGGGGAAGCCGGCATTTGAAAATACGAATCGGCTTCCACTGCGGGTATGAAGTACTGCGAGAACGGATGTTCCGCCGGCGTTTCCGGCGCCATTTCGTTCGCCTGCTTCGGCAAATTGGGCGGGAGATTCGGCATCACGTTCGGTGAGATATTCGGCATCACATTCGGCGAGATGTTCGGCATTATGTTCGACGGAATATTCGGCATCATATTCGGCGGAATATTTGGCGCCTCGTTCGGCGAGATATTCGGCATCACGTTTGACGGGAGATTCGGCATCACGTTCGGCAGGATGTTCGGCAACTCTTTTGACGGGAGATTCTGCATCATATTGGGGACATCCATCAGCTTGTGTTTCAGTTCTTTCAAGATCGGTATCTCTTTTTTCCCTTTTTCGGCATGATGGCCCTTATGAGGAATGTATACAATTTCCCCTGTCATCAGCACATTCGGATGCTTCAAATGCGGATTCGCTTTGATGATCTCCTGAAGGGGAACGTTCCACGTTTTGGAAAGTTTCCACAACGTATCGCCCTGCTGAACCACATGCTTATGTTTTATACCGGGAGGCGGGGATTCCATCGGCGTGGGAGCGGAAGGAATTTTCACCTTTGTCCCGACATTGATTTTCTCCGGATCCTCAATTTGCGGATTCGCGGCAAGCAGCTTCTTCAATTCGATACCGTATTTCTTGGACAGCTCATAAAGGGTTTCCCCTAATTTCACAATATGAATTTTCACTTTTTAGAACCTCCCATGAAAATGTTGTTTAAAGATGACCGGAAAGCGAAAGCTTTCGACGTAAAATTCATTACATTGTATGCGGAAAATGGGCGTTTGACATCCTTCCTGCAAAAAAATACACCGCAAAAATAAGAAAAAACCTGCCGATGGTCAGGTTCACTAACTCCTTGGGCAAGCCCATACATTTGAGCGTGTGGAAGAATGGGTAATAGGATATCCTGTACAAAATGCAATTTAAACGCTCTGTACTTGCCTGTTCGTCCGCTTATTTTGCACGAAATGCAACTTATTGGGGTCAAAACGGGCGAAGATACAATTATTCCGATTCATGTTGCACAAAATGCAACTTATTGCGCTCTGTGCTATTCTCCCCTTTATTATGATGTATTTTGTGCAACATATACTGGCGATATATATTTTAGTTTTACACCTTCCGTTATTTTATTAACAACCTGCATCATTTTTTGGTATTATTAATATAATGTCGTTTAAGTTTTTTTCTTTCAGACGCTTGTTGTTGCTTGCCGCCGGTGACATTGACAAGAACTTGTGCAGCAGGTTTGAAGGCATCCGGTTAGGCGTACTGTGTCGCGTCTCGGACCAGAACGGAAATAGCCGGATCTCTCCGAGAAGCAAAAAAGAACCCTGTCCATTTCTGAACAGAGTTCTTAGAAACGAAACAGCGCATTCACTGTCAACTGCTTAGCAGCATTTTTATGACCGATTCCGAGCACGATGTCCAGCCGAAAATTCCGCCCTGCTGCCAAATCATCCGCAGCGCCGCCGCATGATCCGCGGGATCGAAGGCAGCTGTCGCATCTTCCAGAACAAGACACTCATACCCTCGGTCATTAGCTTCCCGAAGGGTGGAATGCACACAAACATGAGTAGTTACCCCGCATAAAATAAGCGATTCGATGTGATTCTCCTGCAGAATATGGTGCAAATCCGTTTGGTAAAAGGCCCCCTTGCCCGGCTTATCGATAATGATTTCTCCGGGTAAAGGAGTCAGTTCGGGCACAATGGCATGGCCTTTTTCTCCGCGAATAAGTATTCGCCCCATCGGCCCTTCGTCTCCAATTCCGGCCCCCTGCCTCCGGCTTCTCGCAAGCTTTGACGGCGGGCAATCGGACAAGTCGGGCCGATGTCCCTCGCGGGTATGCACGATCAACAGACCGGCGGCCCTGGCGGCGGCCATTACCCTTGAAATGGCAGGAATAATGGCTCTGGCGGGCGAAATATCGTTTCCAAGCCGTTCGCCGAACCCGCCCGGCGCGCAAAAATCATTCTGCATGTCAATGATGACGAGAGCCGTCCGGTCGGGGCGGAACATGAACGTATACGGCAGGGCATCTTTCAGCGCTATAGGTTGACTCATGATTTTACCCCCGTACATGCTCACTTCGGTATCGTGCCAATGACGCCCTTGACTAAATAATTGGTAGACTCCAATCTATCGACCGTTGCTGTTTCGCCTTCTTTTATTTGAATATTGCCGGATTGATCTTCAATCGGACCTTTGAACGGCTGCAGCGCTCCGCTAAGCAAATCGGCTTTTTTCGCTTCGACGAACTTTTTCACATCGTCCGGAACGGAGGGGCCGAATGAAGTCAACTGAACGATGCCGTCCTTCAAGGTGCCGCGATATTTGCCGTCATACTTGCTGCCTTTAAATTTGCCGCCGACAGCGGTTTTCACCATATCCACATACAGATCGGACCAGTTCCAGACGGAGCCGACAATCCACCCTTTCGGCGCAAGAGAAGAGGCATCCGCATGATAGCCTACCGACATGACTCCCCGGCGTTCAGCGGTTTCAATGATCGTTTTGGTGCAGTCCTGATGCTGGCTGATGACATCAACTCCGTTATCGATCAGCGAGTTGGCCGCATTCGCCTGCTGTCCCGGATCGCACCAGCTACCCGTAAAGACAACCGAAGTCGTCGCATTCGGATTTACGGATTTCGCTCCAAGTTCAAAAGCGTTAACGTTCAGCAGAACCTGGGGAATCGGCACCGAGACGATATAGCCCAGTTTCCCTGTTTTGGACATTTTGCCCGCCGCAACGCCCGCAAGGTAAACAGGTTCCCAAATCGTACCGAAATAAGTGCCCAGGTTATCCGCTGTTTTCAAACCGCCTTGATGAAAGAAAACAACGTCGGGATGGCGCTTGGCAACGTTTAATGCAGGGTCGAGATGTCCGTAAGAAGTCGGGAAAATAAT
>JAWLCZ010000182.1:0-7776 GCA_041686835.1 Paenibacillaceae bacterium
ATCTGTTGGAAAACTACCTGGTCAATTTTATATTTAAGAACCTTTTTCCATATCACCATAAGTTGAATGTGTTTGATTGCTACGTCATGCTGGTTATTCATTTTGCGCTAATCAAACTACATTTGATTGGCATGGCTAGGTACCATAAAAAAAATTTTAATAAAGAAATAGTGGTTAAATTAATCTATTCGTTCTCGAGAACGGTTGAACATAACGTTTTATTTATTGATCGAATCTACGAATTGTTCAAGAGGGAAAATTTCTTGACGATGGCTTATATGGCAATCTTAATTAAAAATTAAGATTGCCATAATTTTGTAATTTCTTGTTTAACTGAAATTTGGCAATCACATGATTTACGGGCAGTATATGAAAATTTTACATCATCATATCTAACAGAAACTTAAGTTTCATCCGATATATTCTATATATTATCCAGATGGAGGGTTTGGATATGAGTTCTAACATCACAAATGCAAGTTCAGGAGTGAAACCGGTAACGGATAGAACTCAGCCCTTCGTGCAAACAACGAAGACAGGGTCTGGCATACAAGATGCACCAAGGTCTGATTCTGCAACCGTGCAGCAGCTTATCAATAATACACAGGACTTGAAGGACATGGAGCTGCAGGGCGAACATATTACGATTAGTGAAGCACAACTTATCAAAGCGATTGAGCGGGCGCTCAAAGCCTTGCAAGGTAAGACGACCTCGCTGGAATATTCGATTCACGAGAAGACCAAACAAATTATGGTAAAGGTGCGCGATACAGAAACAGGAGAAGTCATTCGGGAAATTCCCCCAGAAAAAAATCTAGATTTTTTGGCGAAAATCTGGGAAACGGCCGGTATCTTTGTGGATGAACGGAGATAGATGACGGCGTAAAGGAGGTTGATCATATGGTAACGCGTATTAGCGGTTTGGCCAGCGGAATGGATATCGACCAAATGGTAAGCCAACTGATGAAAGCCCATCGGATTCCTCTGGACAAATTAAAGCAGAAAAAGCAGCTGCTGGAATGGCAGCGCGATGATTATCGTGCCATGAACAGTAAAATATTGGAACTCCGCAACACTGCTTTTACGATGAAATTGCAATCGACGTATTTGACTAAAAAAGCTACGTCATCCAATGACAGCATTGTGACCGTGAGCGCTAACCCCGGCGCGAATGCGGGAAATTATTCGATCAAAATTTTGAATCTGGCCCAATCGGCTTCCGTCACCTCGGGAGATGTGGTCTCCGGTGCCGGGTCGAATCAAGCGACTTTAGGCTCCCTCGGGTTGCCTGCGGATACGACTTTGACGATCGGGGGAGAGAAAGGGACGGCGACCATCCAAGTCAAAACGACGGATACGATTGACGGTTTGGTTCGTGCTGTTAACGGAAAATCGGGTGTAACGGGCGTCAGTCTCAGTTACGATGCTACGCTGGATCGCTTCTTCTTTGTCTCCACATCGACGGGAGCCAATGCCAAAGTGGATCTGAAGATGCAGAGTACTTCTGAAGGCTCGAACCAGAATTTGTTATATGATGTATTGAAATTGTCTTCTGCTGTGATGGCCGCCGATTCCGGACAAACGGTCACAGGTACGAATGCATTCAGTTCAGGGACTTCTAGCGTCATCGACAGTACGCTAACAGCGGCGCAAACGCTGCGTATTTCTTACGACGGAAAGAATTATGATTTTTCCATAACCAAATCGACGACTATAGGCAATCTCATGGATGCCATCAACAGTTCCGATCTCGGCAAAGCGGGCGTATCCGCCTATTTGGACAGCAACGGCAAGTTAGCCTTTTTTAATCCCGATGACACCAAGACGCTGGCGATTTCCGATATCACGGCCGATGGTACCGACATCGTGGCAAAGTTGGGGCTGACTGCGCCGGTGACTGTCTCGAATATCGATTACTCGAAAATTATCGCCAATGGCAAAAACGCGGAAATAGAGTTCAACAATGTCCCGGGGAGTTTTGCTTCCAATACGTTTACCATAAACGGCATCACGTTTACAGCCAAAAGCAAGCAAGCAGCGACCGACACCCCTGTCAATGTATCCGTTGCGCAAGATACAGATGCGGTGTATAATGCCATCAAGTCGTTTGTGGACAAGTATAACGAAGTAATTGATGCGGTAAATAAAGAAATAGCGGAAAAGAGATACAGGGATTTTCAGCCCTTGACCGATGAACAGAAAAAAGATATGAAGGACGACGAGATCAAGCTTTGGGAAGAGAAGGCTCGAAGCGGCATGCTTCGCAACGACGGCATTCTTTCCTCAGCCCTTTATAAATTTAGAAATTCTCTCGCTCAGTCGGTCAGCGGGCTCCCGAACGGCGATTTGAAGCAGATGGCCGAGATTGGCATCACTACCGGCAGCTACGAAGAGAATGGGAAGCTGTATATCAACGAATCGAAGCTGCGCCAAGCGCTAGCGGATCATCCGGAGCAGGTGATGCGTCTTTTCACGGCGACGGATGGCGACGACACGAAAGAGGATGGAGACGGACTGGCCTTTCGCTTGTATGAACAGACCGATCGTGTTCTGAATCAATTGAAAGAGAAAGCAGGGACGGTCTTCAGTGTCGAAGATGATTATTTCATCGGAGAACGCATAAAGGAAGTCAACGAACAAATCGACCGTCTGAGCGACAGATTAACTGATTTGGAGAATCGTTACTATCGGCAGTTTACCGCGATGGAAACATACATCAATCAAATGAACGCGCAGAGCGCTTGGTTAGCGCAACAATTTGGGCAGTGAAATTTTCATGATTGATTAAACCTGTAGGGGGAACAGAGATGTTACAAGCCCAGCGCAACAAATATTTGGAGACCGCCGTGCAGACGGCGACTCCCGCCCAACTGTTGATCATGCTCTACGATGGAGCGATTCGCTTTTGCAGAATGGCCATAGAGAGCATACGCCAGAACAATTACGAAGAGGCTAACCGCAACCTAACGAAAGCCCAGGACATCATTCTGGAGTTTGCCGTCACTTTGGACAAAAACTCCCCAGTGGCAGATGGATTGTTGAAATTATACGACTACTTCGTGTTCCGGCTCATCGAAGCGAACACGAAAAAAATGGTCGAGCCGGTAGAAGAGGTGCTGAATTATCTCGTGGATCTGAGGCAGACCTGGATCCAGGCTGCCAAACTGGCCAATATGCCGGAAAAAGGAATGAACTATGGATAAAGTTATTCAGGATTTGGAGGAGCTTACCCTGCGGATCGTGGATGATTTGACCAACGCCTCTTATGAACATCTGGCCGATTTTGTCGAGCAGCGGGGTGCGATGATTGCCAAGCTCAGGGAACACCAGGTGTCGGAAAATGACAAGACCAAATACAAAGAAAAAATAAGGCGTATTCTGGCGTATGATGCACTTATATTGGAAAAAATGACCGCCTTGAAAACGGAGGCGAAAGAAAAACTGGGGAAAATCAACGCCGGCCGCAAGAGGATGAGAGTCTATAACCCAGCTTATACTCCGGATGCGCTTTTCTTTGATCAAAAACAATAGCAATTACGCCAAAATTGATACCGAAGTCCGCATGTCTTCTACTGGCATGCGGTTTTTTTGTGACATGAATCTACCCACAAGTTATCCCCAAATTATCCACTTTACGCACAGGATTGTTCACAACTCGTCTGTGGATAATGTGTACAACTCTGTGAATAACCAATGAAAACAAGCTTTCAACATGTGTACAATCGCGCGCCGTTTTGTGAATACCGGAATTTTCAATCAAGTCCATGAAGCGGGAAAGCCGAATGAAGCGGAAATCGCAGGAAAGAAAACGCTTACTATTGACATGGCCCATCGTCGGGTGGTATATTCGAAATGTGAGCCACGCTCGCAGTTATTTGAAGACGAAGGGAATGTATCTCATGCAGGGTAAAGTAAAATGGTTTAACGCGGAAAAAGGTTACGGGTTTATCGAGCGCGAAGACGGAGGAGACGTTTTCGTACACTTCTCGGCCATTCAAGCGGAAGGGTTCAAAACGCTCGAAGAAGGTCAAGCGGTTGAGTTCGACATCGTGGAAGGCGCTCGCGGACCGCAAGCAGCTAACGTGATCAAATTATAATCATCCGGCCGCAAAGCCGTTGGTTGAATAGATGGTTACATAAGAAGATTCGCTAGCAGCAGCACCCTGGAATGAATATTCCGGGGTGTTTATTTTTTTCATCCTCCAATGGCCTGATTTGTCATGGAGCCCGAATGGGGAATATGGTAAAATAGAGGCAGAGAGGAGGAGTCACTATGCATTTCAATATCCGTGGAGAACGCATGGAAGTGACCGGAGCTTTAAGAGACTATGTGGAGAAAAAATTAAGCAGACTGGAAAAGTATTTTGAAGCTCCCCTTGCATCCGATGTGCATGTGACGTTGAGCGTTGTGAAGGACCTGCACAGTGTCGAAGTAACGATTCCGCTCCCCGGGGTGTTGCTTCGCGCGGAAGAAAAAAGCGAGGACATGTACGCCTCAATCGATCTCGTTGTGGATAAGCTCGAACGGCAAATCCGCAAGCATAAGACGAAAGTGAACCGCAAGTTCCGCCAGGATGGCGGTTTGCGCGGATTGTTCAAGGAAAACAATGAGACGGCGGCTAACCGTTTCACAGAAGAAGAAGACGAACTGGAGGTCGTCCGCACCAAACGGTTTACGCTCAAGCCGATGGACGTGGAAGAAGCGATTTTGCAAATGAATATGGTTGGCCACAATTTCTTCGTATTTGCCAATGCGGATACGGAAGAAGTCAACGTGGTTTATAAACGGAATGACGGAAAATACGGATTGATCGAACCTGCAAAATAAGAACACGTTCATCCTTCATCATATAGGTTACATTAGGAATTATCAATGATGCGATTGGAGAAAGCTTGATCCGGCCGCGATGAAACGGATCAGGCTTTTTTCCGTATCGTATAGCGTCATCCTATGCCCTCCTATGCTGCCATTCTTGCCTCGGCAAGGTCAAACTGTTACAATTTATGCAACTGGAAAAGTGAAAGGAGTAAGCCAATGCTGGGTCTCGTGAAAAAAATATTTGGCGACTCGAACGACCGTGAGATCAAACGCATGATGAAAACGGTGGACCGGATCAACCAGTTGGAGCCGTCTTTCCAGTCTTTAACCGATGAACAATTACGGGCGAAAACCGATGAATTTAAGTTGCGGTTGGAAAAAGGGGAAACGTTGGACGACCTTTTGCCGGAGGCGTTTGCCGCCGTTCGCGAAGCATCCAGGCGGACGCTCGGCATGCGGCATTTTGACGTGCAGCTCATCGGCGGGATTGTGCTGCACGAAGGGCGAATCGCGGAAATGAAAACCGGGGAAGGCAAAACGCTCGTCGCCACGCTGCCCGTCTACTTGAATGCGCTGCTCGGAAAAGGCGTGCACGTCGTGACGGTAAACGACTATCTGGCGACGCGGGACAGCCGGCAGATGGGGCAAATCTACAATTTTCTCGGCCTGTCCGTCGGCCTCAATCTGGCGCAAATGTCCCATGAAGAGAAACAAGCGGCGTACGCCTGCGATATTACTTACGGTACGAACAACGAGTTCGGTTTTGACTATTTGCGCGACAATATGGTGCTGTATAAAGAGCAGATGGTGCAGCGCCCGCTCTATTACGCGATTATCGACGAAGTGGACTCCATCCTTATCGACGAAGCGAGGACGCCGCTCATCATTTCGGGACAAGCGGCGAAATCGACCGATCTTTATTATGCGGCCGATCGGTTTGTCAGCAAGCTCATTCCCGAGGAAGATTATACGGTCGACATCAAAGTCCGTTCCGTGGCGCTGACGGAAAGCGGCGTGGCCAAAGCGGAACGCTATTTCGGCATCGACAACCTGTTCGATCACCAGCATGTGACGCTGAACCATCACGTTACGCAGGCGCTCAAGGCGCATGCGATCATGAAACGGGACGTCGACTACGTCGTGCAGGATGATGAAGTCATCATCGTCGACGAATTCACCGGGCGGTTGATGACCGGACGCCGTTACAGCGACGGGCTGCATCAGGCCATCGAGGCGAAGGAGCAGCTCAAAGTGCAGAACGAAAGCATGACGCTGGCGACGATTACGTTCCAGAACTACTTCCGCATGTACCGCAAACTGGCGGGCATGACGGGTACGGCAAAAACGGAAGAAGAAGAATTTAAAAAGATATACGGCCTCGACGTCGTCGTCGTGCCGACCAACCGGCCGATGATTCGTCAGGATCTGCCCGACGTCGTCTACAAGACGGAAAGCGCCAAATTCAAGGCGGTCGTCGAAGAAATCGTCAAAAGACACCAGAACAAACAGCCGGTGCTGGTCGGCACCGTGTCGATCGAAAATTCCGAGCGGCTTTCCGACATGCTGAAAAAGAAAGGCATACCGCATAAAGTGCTCAATGCGAAGTACCATGCCGAGGAAGCGGAAATCGTCTCCCGCGCGGGCCAGCCGGGGGCGGTGACGATCGCCACGAACATGGCCGGGCGCGGGACGGACATCGTGCTCGGAGAAGGCGTGGCGGAAATCGGCGGCCTGCATAGTATTGGCACGGAAAGGCACGAGAGCCGGCGGATCGACAACCAGCTGCGGGGGCGCGCCGGACGTCAGGGCGATCCGGGATCGACCCAGTTTTATTTGTCGCTGGAAGACGAGCTGATGCGGCGCTTCGGCTCGGAGAATATTATGGGCATGATGGAGCGGCTCGGCTTCGAGGAAGATCAGCCGATTGAAAGCAAGCTGATTACGAAAGCGATCGAATCGGCGCAGAAGCGGGTCGAGGGCAACAACTTCGATGTGCGCAAAGTGGTGCTGCAGTACGACGACGTCATGAACCAGCAGCGGGAAATCATCTACAAGCAGCGGCGGGAAGTGCTGGAATCGCCCAACATTCGCGAGGTGGTGCTGGACATGATCGATGCGGTCATCGAGCGCATCGTCAAAGCCCACTGTCCGGACGATCTCGTTCCGGAAGAGTGGGATCTTCAGGCCATTGTCGATTACGCGAACGGTACGTTCCTGCATGAAGGGCAGCTGGATGAGAAGCAGCTGCGCGGCAAAGAGAAAGAAGAGATTATCGAAACGATACAACATATCGTGAGACGCAGCTATGACGAGCGCGAGCAGATGATCGGCGAAGAAATGATGCGCGAGTTTGAAAAAGTGGTCGTGCTCCGCGCGGTCGACAGCAAATGGATGGACCATATCGACGCCATGGATCAGCTGCGCCAGGGCATTCATCTGCGCGCTTACGGCGGCACCGACCCGCTGCGCGAATACCAGTTTGAAGGCTTCGAGATGTTCAACGAAATGATCGCGAGCATCCAGGAGGAAGTGGCCACTTACATTATGAAGGCGCATGTGGAGTCGAATCTGGAGCGTCAGGCCGTCGCCGAAGGCCAGGCGGTCGATCCGAAAGGGGAACCGCAGGCGAAAAAGCCGGTCCGCCGCGAAGAAAAAGTCGGGCGCAACGAACCGTGCCCGTGCGGCAGCGGCAAGAAATACAAGCACTGCCACGGGGCGTAATTTACAGGTCATAAAATTTCACGATACGATGACGAGGTGAAGGTGATTATGGTGGATGCACAATTGAAACAGGATTTGCGGGAAGTGGCGAAGCGATTAACGGAATTAAGGGGGTCTCTTTGACTTCGATCTGAAGCAGGAGCAGATCGCCGATTACGAGGAAAAGATGACGGCCCCGGACTTCTGGGACGATAACGAGCGGGCGCAAAAAATCATCGCCGAGCTCAACGCGGTCA
>JAWLCZ010000183.1:0-7639 GCA_041686835.1 Paenibacillaceae bacterium
ATGTCAATCGCCGCAAGCGCCTGCTCCAGCGTTGCCTCGCTCCCGAGATTGGCGAAAACGATTCCGTCCGGATTCACTTTCCGCACAATTTCATAGGTGCGGGCCACCTCTCTGTTTTTTATCGCCGCCATCTGCGAGCCGACCGCCATCGCCAAATTGCGTTCCCGGGCCGCGACGGCGAGTTCGCGGTTGATCGCTTCCGTTTCCATAGCGCCGCCCGTCATCGCATTAATAATAATCGGCGAACTCAAATGGAGATCGCCGATTCGGGTATGCAGTTCGATCGAAGCCATGGACGTTTCCGGAATGCTGTTATGGACAAATTTGACATCGGACAATCCGTGTCTCCCGCTTTGCCCGATTCGCAGCGCATGACGGATATGGTCCAGTTTGCGCGATACACGCATGCTTCGTTTCTCCCTATTATTTAAATTTGCTCAATTTGTCGCCGAAGCGTTCGCCCAACGTTAGGGACAAGCCTTGGTTCGTCGCCGGAGCGTTCGCCGCGTCATCTTTTCCGCCGCCTTGCTTTTCCGCTTTCGGCTGGAACGCCGGCGCTTCCTCCGTTTCCTTAATGCTCAGGCTGATTCTCTTCTCGTCGGGATTCATGTCCAGAATTTTCACCCGGACATCCTGCCCTTCTTTCAGCACTTCATGCGGCGTGCCGATGTGGCGGTGCGCGATTTGCGAAATATGCACGAGGCCTTCAACGCCCGGAGCGATTTCCACAAATGCGCCGAAGCTGACGAGACGCTTCACTTGACCGGTCACAACGTCGCCGATGGCGAATTGCGACTTCACTTTTTCCCACGGTCCGGGCTGGGTCGCTTTGATGCTCAAGCTGATCCGTTCGTTCGCCGGATCGACTTTCAGCACTTTTACTTTGACCCGTTCCCCTTCCTTCACGACATCGGAAGGATGTTCGACGTGGTTCCAGGCGATTTCGGAAATGTGCACCAGCCCGTCGATTCCGCCGATATCGACAAAAACGCCGAACGGCGTAATCCTTTGAACGGTCCCTTCCAGTTCCTGGTTAACCGCCAGGCTTTCCAATATGTTTTTCTTGTTCGCTTCATATTCTTCGTCAAGCACGTCTTTTTGCGAAAGAATGACCTTGTTGTTTTCGCGGTCCAGTTCCTTTACTTTCAATCGCAGCGTGCGGCCTTTATAATCGCTGAAGTCTTCCACATAATGGCGTTCCACCATCGAGGCCGGAATAAATCCGCGCACGCCCAGATCGACGACCAGGCCGCCCTTGACGACGTCGGCGACGACCGCTTCAATGACATCCTGTTTTTCAAAATGTTCCTGAAGGTTCGCCCACGCCTTTTCTCCGTCTACCGCACGCTTCGATAAAAGAAGCGTTTCCTTGTCGTCGTTAATATTGATGACTTTGCATTCGACCTCCTGCCCTACGGAGACCGCTTCTCCGGTGTTTTCCACATGCAGGGCCGACAATTCTCGTATCGGTATAATGCCCTCATATTTATAACCAATATCTACGAATGCTTGGTTATCTTCAACCTTTACAATTTTCCCTCTTACGATATCCCCTTTTTTGATGGCCGCCACATTCGTCAAATCCTGCTGTTCGACGTTTTGCTCGGCGGCAGCGTCCTGCATTTTGGTTTCTTCTGTCATTGTCATAACCTCCTCGTTTCATACCCAACCGCAATAGAACATTCGGATAAGATGTAGTATAATTCCAAAATACCATTTCCATACACCAGAATCAATTATTTGTGTACGGCGGTATGCGGTTCGTTCATCAAATTTCTGATCGCAGCCATAATTTTATCGGTTGCTTTCTCCAAGTTGTCTCCTGAAGTATCGCCGGCGAATTCCGATAAATCGACGGGCTTGCCGTAGACGATGGTCATAGGGCGAAAAAGCGCGTAGTTGCCGATGATGGCGACCGGGATGACCGTCGCTTTCCCTCGCAGAGCGATGCTGGCGGCGCCTTTTTTCGCTTCTCCTTTGCTGGAGCGCGTACCTTCGGGGAATATCCCGAGCACTTTGCCTTCCTGAAGCAGCCGGACTGCCGTACGAATCGCTTCCTTGCTGACCCCGCCGCGTTTGACCGGAAACGCGCCGAAATGGGTGATGAGCCAATTCAACCCGGGAATTTTGAACAGCTCGGCTTTTGCCATAAAATGGACTTGACGCTGCAGCGGCACCCCGACTATCGGAGGATCGAAATTGCTGATATGATTGGCACACAGCATGACGGCTCCGTGCGCGGGAACGTTCTCGACACCGACGACCCTCAACCGGAACACCGCACGAAAACATACGCGCAGCAGCACTCTGCAAAAACTGTACAACATGGCCCATTACCCCTCGCCTGATTCGGTTCTGCACAATTCCAGTATACGCTCGACGACTTGCGGAATCGACATGTTTGTCGTGTCCAGCAAAACGGCATCATGCGCGCGCTGCAAAGGCGAAATGTCCCTCTGCTCATCCAAGCGGTCTCTTTCGGCAATATCGCGCTCCAACTGTTCCAGCGTGACGGACGGATTGCTGTCCTTCATCTCCTGATACCGGCGTTCCGCTCTCTCTTTTGCGCTTGCGGTTAAAAAGATTTTAACCTCCGCATCCGGAAGCACTTGAGTGCCGATATCCCTCCCGTCCATGACGACACCTTTGGAAGCGGCGATCTCCTGCTGTTTTTTCACAAGCAATTTCCGGACTTCGGCAATTCGCGCAATGTGCGATACGAGTCGATTGACGGCCGGCGTCCGGATCGCCTCCGTCACATCTTCGCCGTCGACATACACTCTTTGACCGGTTTTGCCGGGAATGAGCCGGATATCCATATTGCGTGCAAGCTCCACGATGGACTCGGCTTGTTCCGGAGACAAATTCGCCTGAAGCGCTTTCCAGGTCACCGCCCGGTACATGGCGCCCGTGTCGACGTATACGAAACCGAGCGCTTCGGCTACGAGCCGCGCGACGGTGCTTTTCCCCGCGCCTGCGGGGCCGTCGATGGCTATATTCAATTTATGCTGCGACGTTTCCAAACGAAAGACTTCCTCCCATAGTACTTATTCCAATAAAAAAGCAGGCGGTGCCTGCGGTCGAAAACATTATACCACATATG
Source organism: Paenibacillaceae bacterium (assembly GCA_041686835.1). GTDB lineage: Bacteria > Bacillota > Bacilli > Paenibacillales > JAWLCZ01 > JAWLCZ01. The sequence continues at coordinate 3,104 of JAWLCZ010000183.1, forward strand.
AGAAGAGGATGCAAAAAGCGGGATAAAATTCATCGTATGGACGTGCGGTAAGGAATGCCTTCCAACCGCTCCACCCTGCACAGTATGCTGCGTAAGGGCTGGAATTGCAGCAAGCATTGAAACAGCGTCAAAAGCACAAAAAGACAGATGAGCGCCCTCTTCATCCATTTTTCGACGGCGTCGGAAAACTGCACAAACAGGATTGTGTAATGATCTTCGTCTTGTTTTTCCCTATGCATAATCCACCCCGGGCCCACCATTTTACGGTAGTATGCCCTCCGATCGCCGTTTCATTCATCCTTTATACCGGCAAAACGGGTGGGAAAAATGGAGAAAGTCCCGATGAAAACTTGTAGCAGGACTTTCTCTTCAGCTTGTACCCGCAAGGCGGGCGCCGGCCGCTATCCGGCTTCCCCGCGCCGCAGGCATTCTTTGTTTAGCGCTACACTTCCGTTTCCTCGAATCGAATTTCCTCGACTTTCTCTTCCGTCCCGTTCTCGGCGTTGATATAAATGCGGTAATGCGATCCGTTGATTTTCCCGGTATACTGGTGGCACAGCACTTCTTCCCGGGAATCGTTGTCGATCAGAGCGAGCGCGTGTTCCGACACTTGAAAGCCTTGTATCAGCGATTTTCTTGCCTGAGCCTCCGACACCTTCGGTTTGTTTATGATCCGTTTCTTTTGCTCAAAGATATAGTCGGACGCCTGCAGCCCGATGACGTCTCCTTTATCAAGCGCCACTTTGACCGTCAGCTTTTCCGGGTATACGATGACGCCGTCCTGCATGGCCGCGAACGTGATGCTGGCCACGTTGCCGTAATCGTCGTAACCTACCGGCGTCATGTTTTTATAATTGTGTTTTTCCAAAAAATCGCGGGCGGCGGAGCTGGCCCGATCGACGGAAAGCTGTCTCGTCGGAGAGACGGGCCGCGAATCCATGAACCATATAAGCTTCCCGCCTTTTTTCGTAAAATCCATGCTGACGACACGGTTGCCCGCTCGATTCACTTCGACGCTGAAAGAACCGTATTCCGTACCTGTGCCGTTTTCGATCACCTTCATGGCGGTTGTGCTGGGCACGCGAAGAAACTTGGCGGCTTTTTGCTTAATTTGTTTGGCGGTCATATCCGGTCCGGACAATGCGCTCATTTTCCGGCTTTGGTATAGTGTCATCGTCGACGGTCCGAAGTCGATTTCTTCATACTCGCTCACTTTTTTGTCGACCGTTTTGAAGCCGTCGATGATGGTGTTGTCCATCTGTTTGTTTTCGGTTGCGAGAGCCGATTCAACATCCATCCAGCGCAGCTGCTTATCGATGACTTTGTTTTGCACGGCGTGCAGTTCATGGGATATTTCCTTGGAACGTTTGTACAATGACGCCAGCGTGTTCGTCTCCTGCTTCGAAAGAGGCTGCTTGGTCATATCGCGCACCGCCGCCCGGTAAGAGAAGTTGGCGATATTGGCCAACAATTCTTCCGTTTTGTTAAACGGCAGCAGGGTGAGCGGAAGCTGGTTCACTTCATTCTGCGCTTCACTTGTGAGCCGCCAGACGTTCACCAGGCTTTTCCGCTGGTAACCCTGCGACGCAGAGTTGACGGCAAGAGATTTTCCCAATTCCGTATGTAGCTGTTCCATATGGTACGACAAATCATGGAACGCTCTCTGGTATTGGTTTTCCGCTTTGATAAGCACCGCGTTTTTTTCCTGATTTTCCTGATAGCCCCACACTACGGCGCCGATCAAAGCGATGGACAAGATGGGAAACATTACCGCGCTAAGTCGTTTATACATAAAGCAACTTCTCCTTTCCTTTCTTGAGCCAACCTGGATTTAGTTTTCGATGAAAGAAGAAGCTTTATTCATGAAGTTCCCATCCGTCTTAAAAACGCATTCCTTCCGCATGCCTTAAACGTCTTCCACTTGAATGTCGAATTCGTTTTCGTTGCTGCACAAGCATTGCTTGAATCCCGTATCGATTTTGCCTTTCATTCGTTTTCCCCTCAGCGTGAAACGTTCCCCGCACCGTTTGCAGCGGATTTTCACCTTGACTCTTGCAGTCGGCATTGTTTCCCTCCATTTCTTTGTGCAGGAGCTCTGCTCAATTCGTTCACCGCCTAAATCATCATTCGCGTTCTTTGTTATCGGGCAGACTCCTTGTGTTTGCTAATTAGGATCTACGGGTAAACCGCATTTTAAACGATAGGAAGCAAAATATTGCCTCACAGCTTGATTTCCTCTTCGACATACACGGTTCTAAAAGGCGAGCCGGCGTTCGCTCGGTTTACTTTCCTCATCCCCCGCACCCATAAAAAAGCCATGAGCGGGAGCATAAACCAAACCGAATTCGATTTCATTTTCAGCAGAAGCAGATCGAACAAGCCATGCCACAAAAGCGGGATCATAAGGGAGCCTAGCAAATACTTCCGCTCCCGGCCGGCGGTAAACTTCGCCTTGCCCAAATAATAGCCCATAATGACGCCAAACAGCGCATGGCCCGAAACAGGAAGGAGAGCGCGCCACAACAGCGCGTAAAAGGTCGTCTGTTCAAGCAGAGCGTAAAGGACGTTTTCTAGTGTGGCGAACCCGAGCGAAACGGCAACCGCATAAACGATACCGTCGTACGGTTCGTCAAAGACGGAATGTTTGTACAGCAAATAATAAATGACAAACCATTTGAAAAATTCCTCGACGCCCCCCGATACGGCAAAGGCGAAAATGAATTCATTCTCCCCGAACGCGAGCACAAGGCCGCGCTGCAGCACCATAGTCGGGAAAACGAGAAGAGCCCCGAGCACAAATATTTTTGCGACGGTTTTGATCGGTTCAGCATCGTACCTGTCTTTTAAATAAAAATAAGCCAGCAGCGAAATGCCCGGGGCAATCGCAGCAGCCATCATCGATATCCAATCCAACGGCTTGACTCCTTTCCGTAAAACCGCGGAATACAGCGCACGGATGACAACTGCTCATCCGGCACAAATTGCTGCCAACTCGCAAGACGGTTTTTTCCTTATATTATTATAACATTGCCCAAAAGCAACGGAAATAACGGGTTGCGGGCCACAAAAAAAGCCCCGTCAAAAACGGATCGTTTTTGACGGGGACTTCGCCAGCCATCGTGAATCGGCGTCGTTTATTTAAAGTAAGAGCAAAGCACTTTGATCGCGTCTTCGGCAATGATCGTTTTTCCGTATTCTTCCAGAACGGGACGGGTAACGGAGATGGCCTCGCCGTATTCGGACAATACAGCGATTAGCGCCTGATAAGCTTGCTCTTCCATTTCCAACGGTTCCATCTGTATAATCCACTTGTTTTTATAGTGAAATAAAGACCCGCCTTCCAGCAGAAAACGATGGATCAATTGAGCCGCACGGACTGCGTCTTCAAAGTCGCGGAATGCGTAGGAAATCAGATCGCTTTCTTCCAGCGTAACTTCCATCTCGTAAATTTCATCTTCCTCCTCGAGACGGTTGTTAAACTGTCCGGCGTCGACTTTTCCGCGCGTTACGATGACGACCATTCCTTGCGCGGGAAGAGCGAACACTTCGACAGCGAGAGGGCCGGACGCATCAAATCCGAGCTCCGAATAGGCCTGATCCATCATCTCGCTGAACAAGTCATGCATTTTGGGGATTTCTTTCCACATATCTTCTTTTTGAATGCCTCGCTCCGTTAAGTCGTCGAAGGTTAGGAAAATCCGTATCTTATCTTGACTTAAACGTTCTATTTTCATGACAGGATCCTCCTTTGCTGCACTGGTTATAACAGATTATGAATTCAAAAATAAATGGTGAGAAATCAGCGAAACATATTTCCGCCGGCGAGACTTCTATGAAAGCCATTTCCGATAGAAGTTTGGAACTGTTTATATCATGTTATCATTAAATTCTGGCAAATGCACTATAAAAAAACGCAGAAAAATAAACATATCACCCTTCCCTTAAAGAGAAATTGGATGATATGTTTATTTTTCTGCCCGTTTCGTTTTCAATGGCTATGATGAGCTGTTTTGACTTTCATTCATGATTTCATCGACTTGCGTTTTCAAGTGCGGATCCTTGTTAATGATTTCCTTGACGGTGCTCAAGCCTTTCGCGGATTGGGTACCGTCAGACTTTCCGAGTCCGGCGATCCCCGTCTCCGAAAAGAGATGCTTGGCTTTCTCGGCCATTTTCCCCATCGACTGCTTGTCGAAACCGAGTGCGGACATCAGCATCGGTCTGTTGTTGTTTTTCATATATAAAACGACAGCCGCGCCTACCAATCCGCCCAATAAAAAACCGGACATCCTCATCGGTGGTTACCCCCATTTCATTATGGTTTCAAGGTTAGGGTTAGCTGTTTTAAAAAAGCGATGCGTAAAAATTTCAGGAAAAACCGTAAACGAAAACCGTCCGGATCATCACCGGACGGCCAGAGTGTCGAGAAAGTCCTATGGAGGCTGTTTTGACTAAATAGGGGTGCGGGGTATGTGCTGGAAAGTTTACGGGCGGCCTTTGAAATCGTGTTGTTACCGCTTAATATTTAATGAGAAC
>JAWLCZ010000184.1:0-7551 GCA_041686835.1 Paenibacillaceae bacterium
CCCACCCGAGCATTATTGACGTTGTTCCGAAGATTGGCTTACCGCCTTCACCGACAAATAAAGGACGATCCCGAGAAAAGAACCGGCCATATCGAGCCATACGTCCGCCATATTCGCCGTTCGCGAGGCAACGAACATTTGATGCAGTTCGTCGGAACCCGCGTATACAAACGAAAACGCCACACTGACGGCGGCAGCCGGAATCATTCCGATTTCACGCATATAGTAATATATGACGCGTATGAGCAGATATCCGAACACAGCGTATTCCAGCACATGCGCACCTTTGCGGATCAAAAATTCGACAAACCCGGTCACCCCATTGGCGTCAATGCTGATTTCCCGTCCGCCGTAGCGGAATTCGACGCCGGACAAATGCTCTTTCACTTTGGCTTTCGGGACGTTATCGTTAATCCATGGCTTCAAATCCTGCCGATAGTAGGACTGCGAGGACAATGAAAAAATGACGGCGATCCACAGACATAAGGGAAGCCAGTAATAAACGGAAACCGGAACTTTGCCTTTACGCATCGGTTCTCCTTCTTCTAACCGCACCGCCGTTTTCCTCTCCGTTCGTACGGTTCGCTCTCAGCTTGCGGTACTTTTCCCGGTACGCTTTCAGCTTGTCCGGATTTTTCGCCCGCCACATTTTGTTGTACTCTCTCAATTTCATTTCCCTGTCGCTCGGAGAGCTTTTCCGGGGGTATACGTTTTTCACCCGCAGCCCAATCACATGCTGGCTTAGCCGGTATAACAGCTCGTAAGCTTTCTTTTTCCCGTAAACATAGATATAGCTTTTATCTTTATAAGTGATCGCCCATTTTTGGCTATATTTCTTTTTCCGCAACAGAATCCGAACCCCCAGTTATAAAATAAAAAACGTTTCAACCCAACCAATGAAAGACGACATGCTCCGGGCTTTGATCGATGCCGGGCACCGCGGAAGGAAGCAAGCTGTTCCTGATTCCGTTCAGATGCCGCAAACTGCCGGACGGAGCATCCTTGACGATTCGGACATGCGCACCTTTCGGGACAAACGGATAAATGTCCAGGATGTCCCGATTGGACAAACGGATGCAGCCCAATGACTTGTTGCCGTGAATCGACGATTCGTCGAACGTTCCGTGGATGGCGTAATCCCCCATTCCCAGTCCGGCCGCGCCGTATACGTTCCGCTGTTCCCCGGCCGGCTCCAGAACCCGGTCGCGGACGACCATATCCTTCTCCGGCGTCCGATCGTCCTTCCCAACCCCGGCCGGCTTGCCGGCAATCTCATAAGAACCGCTCGTCACCTTCAGCCGGTAATCGTTCTTCGATACGATAATTTCGACGGGTTCAAAAGGCAAAATGTTACCATTTACATTTTTTCCCATTCCTTTGGCGGCGCCCGGGATATTCGGATAAAACATTTCCGCGATTCCCGCTGCGTTTCTGTCGTAAACCCACCCCCCTTGACCGTTGTACTTCCCGGAGATTTGATTGCTTCCGGATACCGCTTCCAGCGGGATGAAGCTGAGGTAATTATCCGGATAATCGCCGACGAGACGATCAATATGCCGAGGCGCGCCGCCTTTATCCTCAATGTACGTTTGCAGCGCGGTGCGCACCAGATTCGCACCGACGATCGTCAACGGGGAAGCGGCCCGTTCCCGGTCCGAAAACTCCCTGTGAAAAAAGCGGATTTTCACCGACGCATCGACATCCGCATGATACTCGGCGATGACAACCGCGATCTCCTTATCGTTGTCATCCGTCATGGGCACCACCTTCTGAAAGCGCTGCGGATCGGAAGTCAGCACCCCGTATAACTGGATATTTTCATGCGGCCGGCTGCCGCCCATCTCCACCGCTTTTCGGTACAGAAGTCTCTCCACCGAACGGGCCGGTTCATCCTGTGGCAAATAAATGACATAGGGAACATCGACGGTTTCATAAACGACCTCAGTTCCCACATCCCATGACTTGAGTTGAGAGAGGGAAGCCCGAATCGTTTCTTTGCCGAATAGTAGAGAGAGAAGCATAATGCAGAAAAGGACCAGAAGAACGACAAGCAGCTTCCGCCGCTTTGCGGAACGGCCCGATTCGCCCGCAGACGGCAGGCCGGGAGGAGTCTCCTCGCCATTTACCATTTGCTCGATGCGTTGAATCGAGTTTTTCGCCACAACATAATACGAGGACGATGAATAGCGCGCCGCTTCGCGGTAATGGTACAACGCGTTGTAAAACGATCCTTTCTCCTCATGCTTCTGCCCCAGCTTGTAATGAGCTTCGGCGGAATGCGGATCGATGTACCGCAGCACCTTCTCGTAGTACTGCGGGTCGCTCGGGTTAATGTACACATGGTTATCCACCTGCACGAGCTGCTGCTTCACACGGTTCTTGAAACGCGATTTGCCGGTCGTTTCGGACGGTTTGGAAGATTCCGGATGATCAAGCGACACGGGCAGCCACCTCCCTTAAGATGATCGCTGCCCCCCTCTGAGCACCAGAGGGGGGCAGCATACGAAAATAGAAATGAATGGATGAACCGTTACATTTTCAAACAATGCCGCATAACATCGTCCCAGCCGGAGTAAATCTCGACCACTTCATCTTCGGCGGCCCAGGCTCCCGTCTGCACGACAATGCATTCCAAATCGGTCAACGCCTTCAGACCGTGCATCGATTTCACCGGGATATGCAGCACATTGCCGGGCTTCACCCGCATATAGTTTCCGTTCATGACAAATTCCCCTTCGCCTTTCACAACCGTCCATACTTCTTCCCGGTTCGTATGCATCAAATAAGCGAGATTTTTCCCCGCTGCAAGGCCGATTCGTTTCGTCAATACACCATGACCGTCTTCGTACCTTTGGCAGTCCAATACGCGCGACCATCCCCAATGCTTCTCTTCATACATCGGAGTTTGCTGAAACGGGATCCAATCTTTCACCTTCGGGCTGACGCTTTTGTCCGTGACGAGGATGCCGTCCGGACTGGCGGCAACGACCACATTCGACAATCCGAGTACGGCGACCGGAATATCCAATTCATTGATGAGGTGCGTATTTTTCGATTCCCCGCAAATCACTCCGTTTCCGATAATGGTTTTACCCATTTCTTCCGTCAATGTATTCCAGGTCCCCAAATCCTTCCAATCCCCTTCGTAAGGCACCACCACCACGTGTTCCGCTTTCTCGACAACCTCGTAATCGAAACTGATTTTCGGCAGCTGTCCGTACTGTTTGCGCAGTGCTTCGTACTGGATGGGCAGACCTTTCTCGACCAGCAAATCAATCATGTAATCCAGCTTGAAAGCGAACACTCCGCAGTTCCACAGCGCATGCTGCCGAATCAGTTCTTCCGCTTGGTACTCGGTCGGTTTTTCCTTAAAATGGCTTACCCGCTGATACAAAGTTGACGGTTCGTCCGACAAAGGAACGATATACCCATATTTGGTCGACGGATAAGTGGGCCGGACACCGATAAGTCCCAGATCCGCTCCTGACGTCTCAAGCACCGTTTCCAACTCTTTCACCGCATAAAAAAATCGATCCTCCACAAAAGGATCGACAGGCAGGATCGTGATGATTTCATTTAATCTCGCGGATTCCATCGAATATAAATATGTCGCCGCCAAAGCAATCGCCGGGAAAGTATCTCTTCTTTCGGGCTCTATTATAAGCGGTACCTCCGCTCCCAACTGCGCCTGCAGCATTTCCACCTGCGTCCTGCCGGTCGCTACATAAGCCGATTCGCTCAAACCGGCGGATTGCAGTTGCCCCCAGACCCGCTGCACCATGGAAACCATTTCGCCTTTATCGTTTTCCAGCACTTTCAGAAATTGTTTGGACCGAGCATCATTGGACAAAGGCCACAGGCGTTTGCCTGATCCGCCGGATAGCAAGATGAGTTTCAATGTTGATCACCTTTTCCTCAAAGGATTTGCGGAACAACTGCACCTATCAATTTTTCTAAATGGCATAATTCTGTTTCTGCATTACATTTTTTTTTGCACAATGTTCTGCTTAAACTGATAAGATTGACCCAATGCAGAAGCATAAGCTTCAAGTAATTTGGGGATTTGATGCTTCCATTCAAGCATGTTTCTCATGCGATAATGTCCTTCTTTTCCCATTTGTTCTCGAAGTGCTGGATTATCAAGCAGTTGTTCGATTTTATGAGCGAAATCCTTCACATTATTGCCCTCCGCATATAAGGAGGCTCCCTCTGCTGAACGTTTCCCTTCTGTTAATTCAAATTGCACGATTGGTTTGGAAAGCGCCATATATTCCAATATTTTGTTCATCGTGGACTTATCATTAAAGGGTGTTTTCGGATCCGGATTTACACAAACGTCACAGCTTGACAACCGAGCCAAAAGTTCATCATCGGATACGTGCCCCGTAAATTCCACCCAATGCTCGATACCTAATTCTGAACATAGCTTTTTCAGGCTTTCCACTGAAGGACCGCCGCCGATCAGCATAAAATGAACATCTTTGCGATTGCGAGACTCCACCAAGTACTTTACCGAATGAAGCAATAAATCAATTCCTTCTTGTTCGCCCATAACTCCTACATAACCGATCAAATAAGCTTTTCCTTTCTTGAAATGGTCCTGTGGAGATTGGGGTTGAAAACGAGATAAGTCCGGCCCGCTGCGCACCACGTACACATTTTCTGGCCGCTGCTTTCCACGGGTCACGGCAATTTCCTTGTACGATTCGTTTGTTGAAATAATAACGTCAGCTGTTGCAAAGCTAAGCCGCTCAGCGAACCGAAGAGCTCGATAAAAAAAATCCCTTCGCCCGAATTTAACCTCATAGAGCTCAGGATTGATGTCATGTTGATCAAAGATAACCTTAACCCTGTGAAAGATTTTAAACCACCCCGCGACCAAGAATAGAAGATCCGGTGGATTGCAAATATGTACGATGTCAAAACCGCGCTCCTTCATAACTTTTCTGGCCAACTTCATTTCCCACTTTAACGCCCACAGGTACTCTTTCATATATCCCGCAGCCGAACTTACCTCCGGGGGAAGCGGATGTCGATAAATATGGACCCCCTCCAACATCTCGTATTCTTTCTCGTACCCTTTTCCCATGGGGCAAATTACGGAGACCTGATATCCGTTTTGAACTAATGTGGTAGCTTCCATCCAAACCCTTCTATCAAAGGGAACCGGCAAATTCTCAACAATGATCAGCACCTTACCATGCGATTCCATAGTATTCTAACTCCTTCGGCCGCTCAGTGTATACTCCAGCCAAATCTACCACAGTCACCTTCCTCCTGGATTGTGCCAAAATATCAAGAAACTCCTGCTCTTTGTAAGTCAAAACGGCAAGATCAGCCCATTCCAACGCCTCTTTGCCGTAAGGAACGAGCATGTCTTCAAAATGAGGCAAATTTTGGCGGATGTAGGAAAGATTCGTCCCCATCAATCGAGCTCGATATACCGATTTATCGAAAACCCGAATTTCACAGCCCTCACCGATCAAACGTTTGATCAACAATACCGCAGGACTTTCTCTTAGATCATCCGTTCCTGATTTGAAAGCCAAGCCTAGAACGGCAATTTTCCTTGCTCCGGTTTGCAGAATATCTTTAACCGCGATTTCCACTTGCAAGTTGTTGCTGACAGGAATAGCGCTTAAGACCGGGACGGGGATATTCATCGCTTGAGCATGATACAAGATTGAATTCAAATCCTTGGGCAAACAGGATCCGCCATAGGCGAAGCCGGGCATCATATAAGCAGGCGAAACATTAAGCTTGGTATCCTGAACAATGATATTCATTACCTCACGTCCATCGACACCGAATCCTTTGGCTAAACGACCAATCTCGTTTGCGAAACCGATTTTCGCCGCATGCCAAGTATTCGCAACTTGCTTCACCATTTCCGCTGTTTCCGGCTTGACAACAAGCAAAGGAGCGTCGATTTTTTGGTAAAGTTCTCTTAATAATTGCTCAGCGTAGGGATCATCAGTACCTACTATAGTGTATGGAGGCCGGTAGTAATCGTTGATTGCCGTACCCTCGCGTAAAAATTCCGGATTAAATGCGGCACTGACAAGCTCCTCTCCTGCTATTTCTACCAAGATTTTCTTACACTTTTTTAACGTCCCCGGTGGAACCGTGCTCCTCAGAACGACCAAATGCCGCTTCCCCTTTTCGCGGACAGCCCATGCGATTTCACGAGTTACATTAAGGACATAACTAAGATCAAGTTCTCCATTTGACTTAGATGGGGTGCCTACGCTTATTAATGAAATATCTGTTCGACTCACCGCTTCACGATAATTCGTTGTTGCTATAATCTTATTTCGCGCTACACCAGAGGAAATTAGTTCGGTTAACTTCGGCTCTATGATCGGTGACTCCCCACGATTGATCAACTCAACTTTTTCGGCGTTTAAATCCACTCCTATAACGTCATGATCCTCTTGCGCTAAACACGCTGCCGTAACAGCACCTACGTAACCGAGTCCAAACACGCTGATTCTCATAGAATTACCTCCTGCCAAACTATGTGGTGTAAACAAATTTCGCATTTATCGCCGGCTTCGTGAAATCTCAGATAAAAGACGATGGAGTGTCCACGATCATTCGTTGGGTAAAGAAAAAAGCAACCTTCACAAATTCAAAAATAGTTGTTCCAGATTCTGGGATATGCTATGAAGAAAGTAGTGTTGCGACAAATTGGGCTTGATTCAACCACTTTTTATTTCTTGCTTCTTTTAAATGAAGAACTTGATTAATTAGGATATCTTTATTTGAAAGCGCCTTTCGGCAACCATCAACAATTGAATCTACATTTGTAGATTCCACATAAACTGCACCAGTATAATACATATTTTTTAATAACTCAGTATTAGATAATATCAATGGTTTCGATGCACCAACTGCTTCACTTGCAACACTTAGATGAGTATTTTCTCTTGTAGTCAAACCTAATACAGCATCAGATAAACATAACAACTTATTAAATTCCTCGTTCTTCAGAAACCCTGTGAATTTTACATTGACCGGAATATCATTTATATTGTATCTTCCATGAGCTCGATCTATGTCTCCAGTTACTACAAATGAGATCTCGGGCATTTTCCTCGCAGCTTCCATTACTACTTCAATAGGTTCATCCGAATCGAAAGAACATGGGAATATAATCCAAGGCCTCTTATAACTTACTGTTTGTTCAGAGAAGAGTTTGCAGTCCAGTTGTGCAGGACGAGTTTCCAACACTACGATTTTATTATTTCTAACACCTTTATCAGTTGCTACCTGAACCATATTTTCGTTATGGACCAATACAATGTTGCAGCTATTTAGCATCTTTACAGAAAAAGGCATTTTTATCCATGGATTACGGTACATGCAATTATGACAATCCGCAACTATCCTGGCATTTTTATTTAAAAGTAATCTATACATAATGGCTAAATAAAGTAAAAATGTTGGTGCAACTTGAACCCATACCAAGTCAGGTCTAGCCGAATAAAGTATCTTGAACGTTTTCCACGATTTTATGATATATTCTATTGGTCTTAAAATGCGGTATTT
>JAWLCZ010000185.1:0-7546 GCA_041686835.1 Paenibacillaceae bacterium
GTTGAATGCGGAAATCATGAAAAGCCTGGACGAACACGGCATTAAAATTCTCGCGGCCCGTCACTTATCATAGAACGAAGAAGGCGAATTGGCGTATGGAAAGGAAAGAGTTTCAACTCGGAGACATTGTGCAAATGAAAAAACCGCATCCGTGCGGAACGAATGAAATGGAGATCATCCGCATGGGGATGGATATCCGTGTAAAATGCGTCGGATGCAAACACAGTGTGCTGATTCCAAGGGCAAAGTTCGAAAAAAAGCTGAAAAAAGTGTTGCGTAGAGCGGATCAACAACCGGAAGCAACGGGCGACACATAATTTTCAACATTTCTCTTATTTTACCGTTGCGTTTTGTTTGGAGCCTGTGGTACAATACTTTTTGTCCGTTCAGTGGTGCGCGGAAAGGTACCCAAGAGGTCCAAGGGGGCTGACTCGAAATCAGCTAGGCGTCGCAAGGCGTGCGTGGGTTCGAATCCCACCCTTTCCGCCATACTTTATTTGTTAATTCTACATATACAATGTGAAATAATAGGGTCAAAGAAGTCTTCCATGGGATATGATGATGGAAGGCTTTTTTTATGGGAAAAAGGAAGGGAGGATTTTTGAGAATGACGGTTCTTTTTCCGCTATTTCTTCTCATCGGACTGGTCCTGTTTATTTTACACATCGCTTTAAGTGTCTGGGTTTATCGTGACGCCGTGAAAAGGGGAAAAACCCAGGAATACGCTTTGATCGTTCTCGTGTTGACACTCGTGTTTCCCGTTATGGGGCCGGTGGTGTATTTGCTCATAAGAGACGCGTGATTTCGGCAAGGCATGGGCACGGCCATCGTCGGGAAGAACCAGCAAGCCGTGCCGTTCTTGCATGCTCAAATATTCACGTCCCGCGCCTCCCGGAATAATATGAAGCAGAGGGTATGCACTCTCTTGCGAATCAGGGGGCGGATGACAGTGGGTAAACGGAAATCGCGCAAGAACGGCTTCCCCGGCGCCTTCCCCAAGAAAGGCGGGAAGTCCTTAGAGATGCTGAAAATGGTTATCGGATATGCGGTTGGCATCGGATTCGGGTGGCTTGTATATGTTTTGCAAAACCAATAAATGCGGAGAGCGCGAAAAAGGAAAACCTGCCGGAGTGACTCACGGACAGGTTTTTAAGTTGATGGCCGGGTTTACTTTTTGCGGACCCATTTGCGATTTTTGTTTTTCGTATCGGGAAAGGCAGCGCCTTTTTCCAATTCAATGATTTGCGGGTCGTTGATGCCCATGTGAAAATCATTTTCCCCCGTTTCCATATAAACGCCGCTGTTCGGCGCTTTATCCCCCGGTTCGAACTCGGTTCGCTCGCCCATCGTCGATCACCTCCTGCCATATGGTTGCGGACGGTCTTATTATGCGCTTCGGCCCCAAAACCCATGTATAGCGATGCCAACCGGAGCACCCTCTGGAGCCTGCCGTTTTCTTCGAACGTTGCGATTCGCGGAAACGCCATCCGTGCGATCCTTCGCGCGATCCATAGAAAAATGGCTGCAATATGTGCTCTTGTAATGCAGCCCGACATCTGATATATTTAAGTAATGCGAGTATACGCTCGCTCCTTGCTCCTAACGGAGCCGTTTAGTCCAAAAGGAGGTGAACAGCATGCGCAAATACGAAGTGATGTACATTATTCGCACCGATCTTGAACAAGAAGCGGTTCAAGCGGTTATCGAGAAATTTCAAGGCATCATCACCAACAACGGCGGCGAGATTACCAGCCACGAAGTGATGGGGAAACGCCGTCTTGCGTATGAGATCAACAAGTTCCGTGACGGCATTTACGTTCTTGTCCATTTTAACGGAACGCCGGAACTTGTAGCGGAGCTGGATCGGACGATGAAAATTTCCGACGAAATCATCCGCCATCTGATCGTTAAAGATGTAGCCTAATTATCGGAGCGGTTGGAATTGAAGTTTGGGAGGGATTGGATTGTTGAATCGTGTCATACTTATCGGCAGGTTAACGCGCGATCCTGAGTTGCGTTATACTCCGTCAGGCGTTGCCGTTACCCAGTTCACACTGGCTGTCGATCGACCGTTTACAAACCAGCAGGGGGAACGGGAAGCCGATTTCCTCAATATTGTCACCTGGAGGCAGTTGGCTGAAACTTGCGCCAACTATTTGCGCAAAGGCCGATTGACTGCGGTTGAAGGCAGAATTCAGGTGCGCAGCTACGATAACAACGAAGGCAGAAGGGTTTATGTGACGGAAATTGTCGCAGACAACGTAAGATTCTTGGAGTCGGCAGGCGGTAACCGGGATGATGCAACTGGCGGAAGCCGTGGCACGAATTATTCGCGGAACAATCCTAATCCAGATCCTTTCTCAGACGACGGACAACCTATCGATATATCGGACGACGATTTGCCATTCTAAAAGGAAAGGAGGAAGAAAGAGTGAGCGAACAAGCGAAAAAACCGGCACGCGAAGGCGGAGAAGAACGCCCGGAGCGTCAGGAGCGCAAGTTTTCCGGACGCAGAGGCGGCCGCAACAAGCGCCGCAAAGTGTGTTACTTCACGGTGAACAAAATTACGCACATTGATTATAAAGATGTGGACACGCTGAAAAAGTTCATCAGCGAACGCGGCAAGATTCTTCCCCGCCGCGTAACCGGCACAAGCGCGAAATACCAGCGCATGCTGACGACGGCAATCAAGCGCGCGCGGCAAATTGCGCTGCTGCCGTATACGACGGAATAACCGGAAGCCTAAGAAGACAGCCTGGGATGCCCAGGCTGTTTTTTTAACATTATAGTATTTCTAAATTTCGGAGTGGGAGAGAGTCTTCCGTCTCGTAGTTGCTGGTGTACGAAGGATGCCACGACCTGCGGCTTGTTCCGTATCGGTGCAAAGGAAGATTCTGTTCAACCTGTTCATGCGAAGAGACAGAAGAATGGGCACGGTTACCCAGCGCGCGGGCTCGCCACATGGTGGCGGTCAACCCCATGTATCGCCAGCATATGTTGCACAAAATGCAACATATGCCCAGGGAAAAGGGCACGGAGCGCAATAGATTGCATTTTGTGCAACATAAACCGGTCAAATCGTCATCTTCGCCCGTTTTGACCCCAATAAGTTGCATTTCGTGCAACATAAACGGACGAACAGCAAGTACAGAGCATTTAAATTGCATTTTGTACACGATATCCTTTCTTGCAAGGTAGCAGCCGTTGAACGCCCCCATTGCATCATCGCCGGCCGGCTGAGGAACGTATGGCCGTCTTCGCTCCCATTGGTATGAGATTTCCCGCTGATTTTACAAGAGAGTCCGTCCCATAAGCGGCAATGCAGCTGCATCGGGAGGCCTCTATTTCCATTTTGAGGCTGGCCCATTTTCATTTTGTGTCGACCTTATGTCGAGTTACCGAGCAAAGGGACTCGTATCGGGTGGAGGAGCGTCAGCGTTTGCCTTTGACTTTGGATGTTACCCTCAGTTGTTTATTCAAGAACATCCAAAGTCAACAGCAACCGGAACCCGATACGAGCCCGGAAAGCCGGTTGATCTCGACTCTTCTTTAACGACACATTGGACTTATGGGACAGCCCCCTTTATTCGCAGCAGCGAAACGAGGCGCATCATTGCACCTTCCAACGATACGGGGAGCGCGGGTTTCGTGTGCGCTGGAAGACTTTGGACCATGATATCGGGCTCGGCCCATGTTACAATGGAACGAGAAAAAAAGCACCCAAGATATAGGTGCAGCCACATCATTGGAGGGTTCAAAGGTTCTATGAATCCGGATCCGTAAGCCAGTCTAATATGCGCAAAAAGGAGAGGATTACAAATGAATCGTTTTAAAAAGCTGGTAATACCGGGTGTTCTGGCACTCAGTATGATGCTCGGCGCAGGCGCAGTATCCGCAGCCCCGTATGTCGTAAAAAGTAACGATACGATGTGGACCATTTCGAGGCAATACGGGATCAGTTTGACGTCCCTCATTCAAGCGAATCCGCAGGTCGCCAATCCGAACGTGATTTGGCCGGGCATGGTGCTCCATATCCCGACCTCCGGCGGTTCACAGCAGGGCACAGGCGGTGCTTCGCAATCCACTTATGCCAGCCAGGTGGTCAACCTGGTGAATCAGGAACGGGCCAAAGCCGGCCTGAAGCCGCTGGCCAAAGACAGCGCGTTGACGGTAATGGCGCTGGACAAAGCGAAAGACATGTACTATAACCGTTATTTTGATCACAATTCCCCGACATACGGGTCTCCGTTCGACATGATGAAAAAGTACGGCATACGCTTCACTTATGCGGGTGAAAATATTGCGAAAGGACAGCGTACTCCGCAAGAAGTCATGAAAGCGTGGATGAACAGCCCGGGTCACCGCCAAAACATTTTGAGCCCGAACTATACGAAAATCGGTGTGGCTTACTTCCAGGGCATATGGGTGCAGGAATTCATTAAAAATTAATCGTCTTGTTTCGTCTTATTTATTGATTTGAAGACTGGCTTGTCCGCCTCCATGCTGCCTCTGTCGCACTGGAGGCTTATTTTTTTGCGTTTTCCCGCTTGTTTTTGCTACTCCTATTCGCTGCCAGGCTGACTTGTCCTATATTCCATAATCACGCCCGCCGTTTCTTCAATCGCCTTGTCGGTTACATCGATAATGAGGCAGTTCAGCCGCTCCATGAATCGGTCCGCGTAAGCCAGCTCCTCCTCTATCCGCTGCATGGTGGCATAATTGGCTCCGTTCGGCAAGCCGATCGCCTTTAATCGTTCGGTTCGGACCTTCAACAATTGCTCCGCCTGCATGGTCAACCCTATAATGCGGCGATGGCTAACCTGGGACAGCTCTCTGGGCGGCTTCACTTCCGGAATGAGCGGCAAATTTGCCACCTTAAGCCCTTTATGAGCCAAAAAGATGCTCAATGGCGTTTTCGATGTCCGTGAAACGCCGACTAAAACGATGTCCGCCTGAAGCATGGCGTGCGTGTCCCTTCCGTCGTCGCTTTTCACGGCGAACTCAATCGCTTCGACACGCCGGAAATAATCGTCATCCATTTCGTGCAGCAAACCCGGCTTTCGTTTCGGAGAATCGTTAAACGTATCGATGAAGGCCTGCATCATCGGTCCCATGATATCCACTGCACGGATGCCGAGACGGATCGCCTCTTCCTTCATCGTCTCCCGCAGTTCCGGCTGAACGAGCGTATAGGCTACGAATCCCCCGCTTGCCGCGACTTCTTCCATGATGCTCCGTATCTCGTGTTCATGTTTGATGTGGCCTATCCGTTTTGTTTTTACCCGGTGCCCGTTAAACTGCCGTATGGTGGCCCGCACTACGGCCTCGGCCGTCTCGCCGACGGCATCGGAACAAATATAAATGTGCTGCTCCTTGTCTTCTGCCAACCCCGGTCACCCCTTTACATGCGATTACAAAAGATTGCTCGGCTTCATGGCTGTTCGAATCAATATTTCCGTCATATGTGTTTTTGTGATTCTGCCGACCACTTCAACCCGTTCACGGCCATTTTCATCGATGGTTTGAATAACGACCGGCAGGCTGTCTATTTGATGTTCAATCATTTTTTTCCCTGCCTCGAGAATTGAGTCTTCGGGGGAAACGGTAATGACATTGGGCTGTCTCGTCATCGCCATGCTCACGGGCATGGAAGCCGCGCCCGGATTTCCCAAAGTCACTTTCAACAAATCTTTTCGGGAGATTACGCCCAATAACGATCCGTCCGGATCGGCCACGATTAAACTGCCTACATTTTCGAGGAACAGGGCAACCACCGCATCATGCACCGACGTCGTTTCACGAACGATGACGGGCATGGACTGCGCTTCTTTCACTTTCATATTGCGGATCGTCTGTAAACCGTAATCGTCGCGCTCCATCGCTTTCCCCAAAAAGTAGCCCACTTTCGGTTTGGCGTCAAGGTAACCGAGCATCATGAGCACGGCCAAATCCGAGCGAATCGTCGGGCGGCTCAACCCGAGCATTTCGGCGATTTGTTCCCCTGTAATCGGCGCATGCTGTTTGACGAGGCGGACGATTTCCATCTGACGCTGCGATAATTCGATGTCAACTCCCTCCTTCGGAAAACAAATGATATGAAAATTATAACAGCTGCGGCACAATCGGGAAATAAACAATGAACCGTACGGATGGCATTTTACGGTTGCATTTAAATAATATATAACATATCATTATTTATGACACAATATATATCATATTATTTATAATAATGCGTCACATATAACGGGGAACGGGGATGACTTATGGAAAGGGAACTTGCGTTGGAAATAGTGCGTGTCACCGAAGCGGCGGCTCTTGCGTCCGCCAGGTGGATCGGGCTTGGGAACAAACATGGCGCGGATGCGGCGGCCACGTCCGCCATGCGGGCCATGTTCGATACCGTTTCGATCAAAGGAAAGGTGGTCATCGGAGAAGGGGAGATGGACGAGGCGCCCATGCTGTATATTGACGAAGAGGTGGGAAACCGGAAAGGCCCGGAGGTGGATGTCGCGGTCGATCCGTTGGAAGGGACGGAATTGGTGGCAAAAGGGTTGGATAATGCGCTCTCCGTCATTGCTGTTGCCGATAGAGGAAACCTGCTTCACGCGCCCGACATCTATATGGAAAAATTGTCCGTCGGTCCCGAGCTTGCAGGAAAATTAAGCATCGCGGATCCGGTGGAAATCACGATGAAGAAAGCCGCGGGCTATCTGAACAAAACCGTTTCGGAAATGACGGTGACGGTTCTGGATCGTCGGCGCCATCAGGCGCTGATTGACAAACTGCGTGAGATGGGCGTGCGCATTAAGCTACTCAGCGCCGGCGACGTGGCCGGGGCGATCGCCCCGGCGTTTCCCGAATCCGGCATTGATATGTATGTCGGCTCGGGTGGGGCTCCTGAAGGGGTGTTGGCCGCAGCCGCCTTACGCTGCCTGGGCGGAGAACTTCAAGGCCGGCTCATGCCGGCCGGCATAGATGATTATCGTCGCTGCGTTCGGATGGGAATCGCCGATCCGGCTAAAGTATTGACCATGAAGGACATGATTGGCGGCGACGATGTCATTTTCGCGGCGACAGGCATTACACCCGGTGAATTTCTGGGCGGGGTGCGGTATGTCCCGGCTCATCGCGCGGAAACGCATTCCCTTGTGATGCGCGCGAAAACGAAAACGATTCGTTTTATCAAATCGCTCCATTACTTGCCGCGAAAAACGATTCTGTCCGGCGAACCCGGCTGTACGGGAACGGAAGGATGCTTAATATTGGAGAGACAGGACAAATTCTATACCAAATGAAAAACGGTTTCGGATGTGAGAACTTCTTGCTTTGCCGCGGAAGTTCTTTTTTTGGCTCTAATTTGGGACATTCAGCTGATTTTCAGATAAAAGGTGTTCAAATTTTGGCATTTTATTCCGATATATTATTTGTTCATTCCAACACAGAATACAAGTCCAGCGGTAATATGTCAAGTCCCTGAATCGTGAAAATTGGAAATTATTTTGGCCCCAAACGCGATGACTCAGGGAAAAAGGCAATACCAAAGAAA
>JAWLCZ010000186.1:0-7445 GCA_041686835.1 Paenibacillaceae bacterium
CAACATCCGTGCCAGGCCAAACTGGGCATTCGGTTTGCATTCCGCGACGACCCTGATGATCACTTCCGACGCGGACAGCGTCTGCACGCCGAGCACTTCCGGTTCTTTGACCGCATCTTCATTGGTTTGGCAAACACGCTTGACGGTGTCTTTAATGACGCTGATCGCCCTGTCGATATCTGTTTCATAGGAGATGGAGATGTCAACGACCGCAACGGAATTATGCACCGAAAAATTGGTTACCTGCGCAATCGTTCCGTTCGGAATAATGTGCACTTCACCGGTCCAGCTTCTTAACTTCGTGAAGCGCAAGCCGATTTCCTCGACCGTTCCTTTAAAATTCCCCGTTTGAATGACGTCGCCTACCGCAAACTGATCTTCGAATATGATGAAAAAGCCGCTGATAATATCCTTGACCAAACTTTGCGCTCCGAAGCCGATCGCCAACCCGACGACGCCCGCCCCCGCCAGCAAAGGCATCAAGTTGAACCCGAGCTGGGACAAGATGAGCAAAATGACGATGAAATTGACCACATACGTAACGACGTTGTTGATCAGTTTGCCGATCGTCCTTGTCCGCCGCGGATCGAATTTGAGCGGATGCTTATCCCTCGCTTCGAACATATGCGTAATCGCTTTGCGGGCGATTTTCAGGACGATTTTGCCGGCCGCGATAATGATAATCACCTTGATAAGCACAAAAAATAGATTCAGCCACATGTACTCGTCGGTGATAAACGCCCATACTTTATTTTTTATGATTCCGGGAAGTTCACCCACGTCCCCTATTTTGGCGTTTTCCGTCCATTTCAAATCAGGCATAGGGTTTCTCCTCCTTACTCCTCGATGTTAACATATTTGCCGCCCGATTTAAAATAAATACCGCGAATTTCCACGTGTTCCGTCTCTATGATCTGTTTTACTTTCTCGGCTTCCTCTCCGGGGAATTCGATCGACAAGGCGCATCCCGCCGTAATTTCCTTCGGCGTCGGACATATGTTGATTTCAATATTCGCATATTCCAGCAGCATTTCGCATCGGAGCGCCTGCTGCGTCGAATCGAACGCAATTAACATCAGGTCCGGTACCGTCACCCCGCATCACCCCCGCTTTCGCTAGATTTCTTTTCCGAATTTCACATGCTTCGTCCGGATGCCCGCGTGCGCCCCTGGTTTCCTATTCACCCGCGACTTCATCGGGAGAGCATTTTTCATACAGCGGCTTGATCAAATCTATCCGCAGGCGGAAACTTTTAACGGTATTTTCTTCTGAACAACGTATAATCGAGTTGGGACATCCGTATACTATTAACATACTTTTTGCGATCGTGGGAGGGGCGTTATGACTTTTTCATTCGGATTGGAAAGTACAAATGAACCCGAAACGCTCAAAGTTTCGTATACGGATCCGGACGGTCACGAGCTTCTGGCCAAACGGCTTTATTGGAAGTTCAGCCAAGTTCCGCGGGAACGTCAGATCGTCATCGTATGCGTCGGCACAGACCGTTCCACCGGCGACGCGCTCGGCCCGTTGGTCGGTTCGCATCTGATGAAAATCAACGATTGCGGCCTGCATTTGTACGGCACGCTGGAAGATCCGGTTCATGCGGTGAATTTGAGCGACACATTAAGCGTGATCGACGCGCAATATGATAATCCGTTCATCGTCGCGGTCGACGCCTGTCTCGGACAGCTGTCCAGCGTCGGCTGCATTCAAATCGGCGAAGGCCCGGTAAAACCGGGAGCCGGCGTCCACAAAAGCCTGCCTCCCGTCGGAAATATGCATGTTACCGGTGTCGTAAATGTCGGAGGATTTATGGAATATTTCGTTCTGCAAAATACGCGGTTAAGTCTTGTCGTGAAAATGGCCGAGATGATTGCGGACGCGATCCACATGTCGTTCAGCCGCGCCCGCCGGCCATCGGCTGCTCCGGTTTTAAAGCTCGATTAATCGCTTCTTTTTCTTCCGGCGAAAGCGGATATTTCGAATGTCCCTTCGATAACGGTTTGGCGTATACATACGATTCGTCCCGGCCGTGTATGCCGCTGATGACAACGCCGTCCTCGTATTCGTTGACGATCGCGAGCGAAAAACTCAAATCGCTTCCTTTTTCGGCAAATGCGTTATAACGGACTATTCCGAGCCTGGACATCATGTGCTTCATCGTTTCGCCGAGCGCGGCGATCTTCGTTTCGCTCGATTCGGCTTTCGCATTCAGATGTCCCAGCGTTTCTTGCAAACCGATAAAGACATCTTCCATATTTGAACTGCCGGAGCCGTTAATCATTGCCATATATTTTTTACGAAGTCTGTTCAGCTTGACCCAAAGGGCGATGATGAGAATGAATGAAATAAAGATAAGCAATAGCAGTACGCCGAATGCGCCCAATAACAGCAGTTCGATATCTGTAGTCATGACAATTCCCCGCTTGTTTCCTTTCCCTGCGAACTAATGAGATCCGTGATAATGCTCGCCGATTTGTTTTACGGCATCAATGAAATAATCGACTTCTTCTTCGGTTGTGTAATAGCCGACACTCGCTCTAACCGCTCCCGTGGCCAGCGTTCCCGCCGACTGATGGGCAAGGGGCGTGCAGTGGTATCCGGCGCGGACGGCGATTTGAAAATGCTGGTCGAGAATAAACGCAACCTCCGACGGATCGATATCGCGCATCGTAAACGAAACGATGCCCGTTCTGTCCTCTCCCGGATCCGGTCCCAGTACGTGAATCCCGTTTAGCGCCAGCAGTCCTTCCATGAGACGCTGCGTCAAATTCCATTCTTTAGTATGGATTTTATGCACCGACTCATTCAAGATAAATTTTACGCCCGCGTTCAGTCCGGCGATACCGGCCGTATTTTGCGTTCCTGCCTCATAACGATCCGGCCTGATGTTCGGCTGGTCGATTTCTTCCGATTTGCTTCCGGTGCCGCCATGCATAAGCGGTTCCAGCTCAATATCGGGATGAACATACAGCCCTCCGGTTCCTTGCGGCCCGAGCAGCCCTTTATGACCCGGAAAAGCCAGCATGTCGATCCCCATCCCGTCCACATCGATCGGCAGCGTTCCCGCCGTTTGCGCGGCGTCAACCAGCAGCTTGGCTCCGCTTTTTTTGGCGATTTCAGCGATTTTGTCAACCGGCAAAATGTTGCCCAATAAATTCGAACTGTGGCTGCACACGACGAGCGCCGTATTCGCGCGCATCGATTCCGCGACATCCTCCAGGCGGATGTTTCCTTTCGCATCTGTTTCCAAGTAAGTAACCTCAATGCCTATCCTGCGTTTCAAATATTCGAGCGGTCTTCGGACCGAATTATGCTCAATCGCCGTGCAAACGACATGATCCCCCGGTTTCAAAAAACCTTTGATCGCCTGATTTAACGCTCCTGTCGTATTTAACGCAAATGAAATGTCGTTAGGATTTTTCACAGCGAATAGCTTGGCAAGATTTTTTCTCGCTTCGAAAAGCGTCCGGCTCGCCCTGACTGCCATTTTATGGCTTCCCCTGCCCGGGTTGGAGGCATATTCGCGCATACATTCGGTCATCGCCTCGATGACCTCGGGCGGTTTCGGCCACGATGACGCGGCATTGTCGAAATATTTTACATCCATGGTTTCACCCCTTTCAAGGACAATAAAGCATACTACACAGCTTCGCTCTCCTTCCGGGACGATAGCGATAGTATGCGGCATGTTTGCACGGATTCGGTTGTCCTGCGTTTCATTTGCGCTTATTTCCGTTACGATATTTTACCCTGCAGAAGCTCCAGCAAACGCTCCAAATCGTCTTTAGAATAATATAACAGTTCGATTTTCCCTCTGTCCTTGTTGCTCCGTATTTTGACCGTCGTTCTGTACAAATTGCGCAGTTGTTCCTCCACTTGACTGATGAACGGGTCCTGTTTTTTTACTTTCGCTTTCGCTTTTTGCTTCCCCGTCTTTTCCAGCATTTTGACCGCTTCTTCCAATTCCCTGACGCTCCACTGCTCCTTGATGCATCGCTGCGCCAGTTCCTTCATCTCTTTGTCGCTCTTAAGGCCGGCAATCGCCCTTGCATGTCCCATCGTTAATGTTCCACGTGAAACATGCTGCTTGATTTCCTCGGGAAGCTGCAGCAGCCGCAAAAAATTGGCAATATGCGATCTTGATTTTCCGACTTTTACCGAAAGTTCCTCCTGCGTCAATGAAAACTGATCGATAAGAGCTTGATAGGCGTTGGCGATTTCCATCGCGTTCAAATCTTCCCGCTGCAAATTTTCGATCAAAGCGATTTCCATCACTTGCTGATCGGTAAAATTGCGCACGACGGCCGGTATCGTCATCAACCCGCATTTCAGAGCTGCGCGGAATCTTCTTTCGCCGGCGATGATTTCGTACCCTTTCAGCACGCTTCTCACGATGATCGGTTGAATGACCCCGTGCTCTTTAATCGAAGAGGCGAGATCTTGAATCGCGTCCTCATCAAACGTTTTTCTCGGTTGATACGGGTTGGCCCGCAATTGCGCAAGCGGAATTTCGACAATTTTGTCGTCGTCCTGAATGTTAAGAGAAGGTATCAGCGCATCTAACCCTCTGCCCAACCTTTTACTCATAAAGCATCACTTCCTTTGCCAACTCCATATAAACTTCTGCGCCTTTGGAACGCGGATCGTAAGTAATGATCGATTGTCCGTGGCTCGGAGCTTCACTGAGTCTGACGTTACGCGGAATGATCGTTTGGTACACTTTATGCTGAAAATACATTTTCACTTCTTCAATGACCTGGATGCCCAAATTCGTTCTCGCATCGAACATGGTCAGCAGGACGCCTTCGATTTGCAAATTCGTGTTCAAATGCTTTTGCACGAGACGCACCGTATTCAACAGTTGGCTCAACCCTTCCAGCGCGTAGTATTCGCATTGAATGGGAATAATGACCGAGTCCGACGCCGTCAACGAATTGACGGTCAAGATGCCGAGAGACGGCGGGCAATCAATCAATATATAATCGAACATATGGCGGATGAGCTGCAGCGATTTTTTCAAGCGAACTTCACGTGAAATGGTAGGCACGAGTTCAATTTCAGCCCCGGCCAGCTGTATGGTCGCCGGAATGATTTTCAAATTCGCAATATTCGTATCGAGAATCGCGTCTTTAGGATGAATGTCGTTAATGATGACATCGTATATGCAGTAACTGACGTCCGCTTTATTGATTCCGATGCCGCTCGTCGTGTTTCCTTGCGGATCGATGTCGACCAAAAGCACTTTTTTCCCCAATGTAGCGAGTGACGCACCCAGATTTACCGAAGTTGTTGTTTTTCCAACTCCACCCTTCTGATTCGTAATTGCGATAATTTTAGACAAGGTCATTCACCTCAATACAATTTAATCATAAGATGTCTCGAATATATGTAGTAACGGATAACTTCAATGCAGCACGGCGGTCTGAAAGGCAGTCCGGAAACTATACTGCTTTTCTATACATCAGCGGCTTGTTCATGCAGACAGAAAAAGCGGCTGACGCCGCGCAATCTAGCGAAATGCTCATCATCGGTTTATCTGCTTTTCGGAATTTTTATGACAATTTCGTACCGGTCATCGAATTCTTTTTCATCGGTGACGATTTTCATGCCCGAACCCGCAACCATCTCCACCGATTGCCGGATCGTATTTACGGCCAGGCGTATATCTTTAGAAAACGATACCCGCTTCGTCTTTTTGATTTTGTTCGCTTCCTTATAATAATTTACACGCGCTTCAGTCTGTTTCACGTTCAAATCCTTGCTCAATATATCGTCCAGCACTTTCAAACGCAGTTCGTCCGTGTCAAGCGCCAGAAGCGCCCTCGCATGACGTTCCGATATTTTCCGTTCCATTAATGCGAGTTTCACCGCTTCGGGAAGCTGCAGCAAGCGAATTTTGTTGGCAATCGTCGATTGGCTTTTGCCGAGCCGCTGGGCGAGACTTTCCTGGGTAAGACCGTGCAGTTCCATAAGCTGCTGGTAGGCTGTTGCTTCTTCGATCGCGGTCAGCCCTTCGCGCTGCAAATTTTCAATGAGGGCGATGGATGCGGCTTGCGAATCGTTAAATTCGCGAATGATCGCCGGAATCGTAGCGTGGCCCAGCTTTTTAACCGCTCGCCACCGGCGTTCGCCCGCAATAATCTCATAAGTTCCGTTTCGCATGCGGACGACGATCGGTTGAATGACTCCGTGTGTTTTTATCGTCTGGCTCAATTCATCGATTCGCTCGTCGTCAAAAATCGTCCGCGGCTGGTAAGGACTTGGAACGATGTCATTTACAGGCAGTTGTTTCACTTCATCGTTCAAACCGCGATCCGCTATGCCGAACAACCTGGAAAGTTGATCTTTCATCGTATATCGATACCACCCAACCATGTTACGATCGTATAAATATAGGCTATATCATGTATTCTCCATAAACACAAAATATCCTGCATTGCCCGGCTGAAACTTTTAAGGCCGGCAACAATTCGATTGTGCGGACAGTAACCGGGAATGCCTTCGTGCGGTGAGATGGGGATTGCCACACGACACATCCGGCGACCTTTCGCATGCGGCTTAGTTGTTCCCGCGCAATAAACGCCATTATCGAAATGATGGCGCTTTCTCTCTTCCGGTTCTGCCGCCGATCCGCTTTCGTCCGGTCAAGCGTCAGTCTCAGGGCATTAGGCGCAGCCGCGCAACACTCCCAGCGCGCGGCTTCAGGCAAAAAGGGTTGCGTCTCGCCAATCCGAGGCCCTGCCCCTTCATTCCGAAATTTGTTCCACGTGAAACAATGGCGACGGCATTCATTTCAGCGGAGTTTTTAAAGGCACCCCCGCTTTCCGCGGGTATTTGGCGGGCGTTCCTTGCCGTTTCCGCATGACGATGAGATGCCGGGCCGAATGTTCTACCGGGAGTTCGAAGGAAAAGACGTCCTGCAGCGATGCGTTCAACTCGCGAATGCTGAATTCGGCCTCCGCCAATTCTTCTGCCGGATCGGACCCTTTCATGGCGACGAACAGTCCGTCTTTGGCGACAAAGGGAAGGCAAAGTTCGTTCAGGACGTTCAGCCTGGCGACGGCTCTGGCGGCAACCAGATCGAAACGGTCCCTGTATTCTGTCATTCTTCCTATGTCTTCCGCCCTTCCGTGAACGCAATCGACGCGGGAAAGACCCAGAACATCGCACAAATGCCGCAAAAAGCGGACCCGCTTGTTCAGCGAATCGACGATGGTCACGTTCAGGTGGGGAAACATAATTTTTAACGGGATGCCGGGAAATCCGGCACCCGAACCGATATCGGCCATTTTCTTCACGGAAGAGACGGGAACGTAAAACGAAAGTGTAAGGGAGTCGTAAAAATGTTTCACGAAAACCTGTTCTTTATCCGTAATGGCCGTTAAGTTCATCTTTTCATTCCACGACACAAGCTCGCGGTAATATTCATCGAACTGTTC
>JAWLCZ010000187.1:0-7315 GCA_041686835.1 Paenibacillaceae bacterium
CCCTGTGCATATGTTGCATTTTGTGCAACATATGCTGGCGATACATGTGGTTGACCGCCACCATGTGGCGAGCCCGCGCACTGGGTTGGGGTCACCCGCCGTGCAGCGCCGCAACGTGCGCCAGGAAAGGCGGTGGCCTTCGGTTCGAATCGTTGCACTTCTTCGCCTCCCCACGGCCTGCTCCCCTACGTCTTTATGTTTAAGCGAAAATAAACATTCCGGCGTGAAAAAAGACCCGTGCAGGGTCTTTTATGTCATTGACTTTTGCGCCGTTACGATTTTGCTTTGGCTTCGATGATGCTTTCGCGAATCGGTCTGCGCGAGTTCGGCTTTTCCCGTTCATGGAACCTCTCATCCAGCGTTTCGATGCCGCCGCGGTAACCGATGGCGATGACCGCATGAAGCTCCCAATGCTCGGGAATGTCCAACACCTCGCGGGCTTTCGCCCGATCAAAGCCGCCTACCGCGTGGGTTACCAACCCGAGAAGCGACGCTTGGATCGCCAGCATTCCCCATGCCGCGCCGGCGTCGAACGCATGGGAGCCGTTCGGTTCTCCGTTGTCTCTTAATTTGTCGGAAGCCACCAACACGAGAACGGGAGCGCGGTCGGTCCATAGACGGTTGTTCGGATTAATGAATTGCTGAAACAACTTTAATTGCTCCTCGGTCTTGGCCACAATAAATCTCCAGGGCTGCAGATTGTTGGAGGACGGAGCCCAGCGTGCCGCTTCCAGAACCGTGTACAGCACGTCGTCGGAAACTTTGCGGCTCAAGAAGGAACGAGGGGACCAGCGATTCAAAAATATAGGGTTAACCGGGTAATCCGCTTTTCGATGGGCTTGTACTTCTGCCGAGAGTTGCTCGGCAGGATTAAACGGCTGGTCATTCGATATGTGCATCGTATCGTCCCGCCTTTCCTCAATAGAATCACTCCATCATGGAGTATGTATATTTTTTCTACCTCACCGTTATCGTTTTGTCAATTGGGCCAAAAAACAAAAGACACATGACAGGATGTGTCTTCGTTAACGTTCAAGCATCGATTGGATGTGAAGCGGACTTGAACGGTCTATGCCTGCATTCCTTTCTTCACCCATTCGGCAACGGTTATCACCCGCTTCGCCTGATGCTTCACCGCATCGCGGACGTCTTCGATCATGTTTCCGTCCTGATCGACGCTCACGCTTGTTCCGTAAGGATTGCCGCCCGCGTTGAAAATCGACGGATCCGTATATCCCGGCGCCACAACGATGGCTCCCCAATGGTACATCGTGGTGTAAAGAGACAGGATCGTTTGTTCATGGCCGCCGTGAGGGTTTTGCGCGGAAGTCATGGCGCTGACAACCTTGTTGACGGTTTTGCCTTGAAACCAGATTCCGCCGGTCGTATCCAGAAATTGTTTCATTTGCGACGCGATATTTCCGAAACGGGTAGGCGTGCTGAAGATGACGGCGTCCGCCCAAACGATGTCGACCGGTGTGGCGACGGGCACGTCCAATGTCGCGTCATAATGGGCTTTCCACGCGGGATTGCTTGCAATTGCGGATTCAGGGGCCAATTCCTGCACCTTCAGCACTTTCACTTCGGCTCCCGCTTCCTTTCCCGCTTCTGCGGCCCATTGCGCCAGCTTGTAATTGGTTCCGGTCGAACTATAGTAAATGACTGCCAGACGAATCGTCATGAGAAGCTCTCCTTTATCGTAATCATTTGCTATCGTAATCTTTTGCGCATAATCAAATTATTTGTTACTTTTCCAGTGCCTATACGTATAACCGTTTTCGAGACAAGAATCAGAATTCAAAACAAAGATAACTCAATGTTCCATAATCGTAACTTCGGTATAAAACATTTGCCCGCTTCTGCGGCTCTCCGCTTCCCATCGCAATGAAGAGAGGAACGAAATGTTCCGCTCTCGGAACGGCCAGACGGGCGTGGGGAGCAAGTTTTTCATATTGGAACAGCGCGTCCAAATCCGCGTTCTGTATTTTGTCAATCAGCCAATCGTCAAATTGCACCGCCCAAGGTTCCGGTGTCGTTTGATCCCATTTGAGGGACCGCAAATTGTGTACAGTCCCCCCGCTGCCTATCACTAGAATCCGATCCTTTCCGATTCCTTGAAGCGACCGGCCGATTTTAAACTGTTCCGCCGGGGAAAGATAAGGGTTGACGGATATTTGCACGACGGGAATATCCGCTTTCGGATACAAGTGGGATAAAATGACCCAGGAGCCGTGATCCAGCCCTCTTTGCGCATTGGTTTTGGCGGCGATTCCTTGACTTTCGAATCTCTCTTTCACCATAGAAGCGATACGCTTCGACCCTTTGGCCGGGTATTTGACGGCATACAGCTCATCCGGAAAACCGCCGAAATCATAAATCGTTTCATATTCATCGTCGGTGAACGAAATGGCAGGCACGTCGCTTTCCCAATGGGCGGTAAAGACGACGATCGCGTCAGGCTTGAATCGTTTGCCGACGTTGGCCAGAAAATGCGCATACTCATTGCTTTCAATGGCCAGCATGGGAGAGCCGTGAGCTAAAAACAAAGTCGGAATCATGAGTGCTTCACCTCCGTTTCCTATTAGTTACTTAATGTTAGTAAATATATAATTTAAATTTAATTATGTCAAGTTAGTTATGTGTTGATGATAAAAAATGTTCCGAAAAAATAAATTGACAAAAACGATATATCGGTTTAAGTTTATTAACGATATATCGTTTTCATTTTTTTGGAAAAGGGGAAATGCGCGATGCCGAACGATCCGACATACGGGCATCCGGTATCCGGAACATGCGGAACGGTTCACGCCGGCCGGACGATGATCGAATGGCACGATCTTTCTTTCGGCCAACCTCCGGAACGGCACCGCTTCGGAATCCGGGAACGTTACTATCGTGGGGGCCGGGGCGGCAGAGGCGGGCGTGGCCAGTGCGACGGAGCGGGAAAACGCTATTTCGGACGCGGGGATTTCAAATACGCTCTGCTTGAACTGCTCGCGAATGAGCCGATGCACGGATATCAGATGATGAAAGCGCTGGAGGAAAGATCGGGCGGATTGTATGTGCCGAGCCCGGGTTCCATATATCCGACGCTGCAAATGCTCGAGGATCGGGATTTGGTCATCATGAAACAAGACAACGACAAGAAAGTGTACCACATAACGGAAAAAGGGTTGGCGTTTTTGAACGAAAGGCCGGACTCGGAAAGAGTAGGCGATTGGCGCGACGCGCCGTCCGAACCGTTCCGTCCCCCTCAAGAAAGGCATTGCAAGGCGACGGCCGAAAGGGCGGATTGGATTCGCTTTATTTCCAGAGCGGAAAGAGAGGCGTCACGAAACCCGGAACTGTGGAACCGTTTTCAACGATGGATGAACAAGATGCTTGAGGAGTTGGACGAACTGATGAATGAAGGCGGTTCGCCCGAAGGAGACGGGAAAAACTCCGGCAGCGGCGGCGAATCCCGCAGAACCCCGCCATCGGGACATCATGAGCAGCCCTAAAAATAACCGTACCGGGGATGAAAAACTTTCATCGTCAGTCTAGCATTTCATGAGAGGTGCAAAGATCATGTGGAAATTGAAACGCTATTTGAAGCCGTATTGGAAAGCCGCATTGCTGGCTCCCCTGCTCATGCTGCTGGAAGTTTATATGGACCTGCTGCAGCCGATGCTGATGGCGAGCATTATCAATGACGGCGTCGCCCAAGGAGATCTCGTCCTCATACAGAAGACCGGCGCCCTCATGGTGGTCGTCGCGTTGATCGGCCTCGCCGGAGGAGTCGGCTGCACTATATTTTCCAGTACGGCTTCCCTTCATTTCGGAGCGGATTTAAGGAAAGACTTGTTTCAAAAAGTGCAAACGTTTACTTTCCGCAATCTGGATCAGCTTCAAACGGGATCGTTAATCACCCGTCTGACGAATGACGTCGTCCAACTGCAAATGCTGGTGCAGATGACGCTCCGAATCCTCGTTCGCGCTCCCTTCCTCGCGCTGGGCAGTCTCATTATGGCGTTAACGATCAGCCTGCGTCTCGGGCTTATTTTGGCGGTGACCATTCCGATCTTGTTTGTCTTTTTATATTTTCTCATCCGTTACGCCTTCCCGCTGTTTTCCAAGGTGCAAAAAAAGCTGGACGCCGTCAACACGGTACTTCAGGAGAATTTGTCCGGAATCCGCGTTGTGAAAGCGTTCGTTCGTTCCGATTACGAGAACTCGCGTTTCGGACGGGCCAATGAAGCTTACACGGACATCGCCGTCAAAGCGTCGCGGATGGTCGCTTTGAACATGCCTGTCATGCAGCTGATTCTCAATGGAAGCATCGTCGCCGTTCTCTGGTTCGGAGGCCTTCAGGCTTGGTCGGGCTCGATTCGGGTCGGAGATTTAATCGCTTTCATCAACTACGTGACGCAAGTTTTATTTTCGCTCATGATGGTGAGCATGATTTTGATGAATTTGTCCCGCGCCAAAGTTTCCGCCGAACGCATCAACGAAGTGCTGCATACGGAACCGGAAATTGCGGACAGCGCAGATGCCGGAGAGAACACAATCCAATCGGGCAGAGTCGAATTTGACCGTGTGTCGTTTGCTTACGATTCCGCGCGGAAGGAATATGCGCTGAAGGATGTCCGCTTCACTGCCGAGCCCGGGCAAACGATAGCGATTCTCGGCGCGACGGGTTCCGGCAAATCGACTTTGGTGAACCTGATTCCGCGGCTCTACGATGTGACGGAAGGACGCGTGCTGATTGACGGAACCGATGTCCGGCACATTCGTCTGGACCATCTGCGCGGAAGTATCGGAATGGTGCTGCAGGAGTCCATCCTGTTTACCGGAACGATACGCGACAATATCCGCTTCGGAAAACCGGATGCCACGCAGGAAGAGGTGGAAGCGGCCGCGAAAGCCGCACAAGCCCACGATTTTATCGTCCGCTTGCCCGAAGGCTACGACACCCTACTCGGTCAAAGAGGCGTCAATCTGTCCGGAGGCCAAAAACAAAGAATATCGATTGCCCGGGCGCTGCTGGTCCGCCCCGTCATCATGATTCTGGACGACAGTACGAGCGCGGTCGATCTGGGAACGGAGTCCAGAATTCAGACGGCATTGAAACAACTGTTGAAAAACAGCACAAGCTTCATCATCGCTCAACGCATCTCCTCCGTTATGGAAGCCGACAAAATTCTCGTTTTGGACGAAGGACGTATTGTGGGGGAAGGCACCCACCGGGAATTAATCGAGAATTGCGCGGTTTATCAGGATATTTACAGATCCCAGCTGGGAAAGGAGGAAGTTGTGCATGGCTGATCCAAACCATCGGAATCCCGCTCCGATGAGACCGATGGGCCCTCCTATCATGGGCATGGGCGGCGGTCCGGGACGCGGAATGATGATGTCCAAATCGCGGCCCAGAAACACGGGGGCAACCCTAAAAAGAATATGGCAATATTTGGGCCGCCAACGCAAGGGACTTGTAGCGGTTTGCATTCTCACCGCCATCACCTCGGGGTTGTCGCTGGTCAGCCCGTATCTCATCGGTTTTACCGTCGACCATTACATCATTCCCAGAGACATAAACGGTCTTCTGTGGGCATGCATTCTGCTGCTCGCGGTCAACGTCTTCAGTGCCGCCATGATCTGGGTCCAGTCGTATGTCATGATCGGCGTGTCCCAGCATACGGTCCGGGAAATGCGCCGCGATTTGTTTGCCCGACTCCAGCAGCTGCCGTTGAAATTTTTCGACACGAAAACGCACGGCGAGTTGATGAGCAGAACGACCAACGATATCGAGAATGTTTCCAACACGCTCAATCAAAGCGTGACTCAACTGTTATCCAGCGTATTGACGCTTGCCGGCAGCATCATCATTATGCTCCGGTTGAATGTGTGGCTTACGCTGCTCAGTTTGATCACCATCCCCCTTGTCGTGGCTGTCACCGGAGCGATAGCCGGGCGCACCCGCAACCATTTTTCGGTTCAACAGCAACATCTCGGCGAACTGAACGGGTTTATCGAAGAAACGGTGACCGGACAAAAAGTCGTGAAAGTATTCCGCCGTGAAGAGAAAGCGATCGAACAATTTGATGCGATCAATACAAAACTGAAACAATCGGGAATTATGGCGCAAATCTTCTCCGGCTTGATCGGCCCGGTCATGAACGTCGTCAACAATCTTAACTTTGCCTTGATTGCCGCTGTCGGAGGTTATATGGCGTATAAAGGTTTCACGACCATCGGCGTCGTCGTCAGCTTTCTAAACTATTCAAGGCAATTCGGCAGGCCGGTCAACGAGTTGGCCAACCAATTCAACATGATCCAGTCCGCCGTTGCCGGAGCCGAGCGGGTATTTGAAATTACCGACACCGGCACCGAGTACGACGGGACCTCAAAAAGCAAAGAGCTGAAAAACGTAAAAGGCGAGGTTCTCTTTCAAGACGTGACTTTCGGCTATGCGGACGACGTCCCTGTACTGAAAGAGGTGACGCTCAAGGCCAAGCCCGGAGAGACCATCGCTTTAGTCGGTCCTACCGGGGCGGGCAAAACGACCATCGTCAACCTGCTTACCCGTTTCTACGATATCAAGAAGGGAACGATTGCCATTGATGGGGAAAACATCCTGCACCTGGACAAAAACAGCTTGAGAAGGCAGCTCGGCATCGTGCTTCAGGACGCTTATTTATTCTCGGACACGATTCGCGAGAATATCCGTTACGGCCGCTTGGACGCAACCGACGAGGAAATCGAAGCCGCGGCCAGGCTGGCGAATGCCGACGGTTTCATCCGGAAGCTGCCGAACGGGTACGATACGATGCTGACGGCGGAAGGAAACAATTTAAGCCATGGCCAGCGGCAGCTCATCACCATCGCCAGGGCCATCCTCGCGGATCCGGCCATCTTAATTCTGGACGAAGCGACAAGCAGTGTCGACACCAGAACGGAAATGCACATTCAAGAGGCGATGAAGTCCTTGATGAAAGGACGCACCAGCTTCGTTATTGCCCATCGCTTAAGCACGATTCGCGAAGCCGACATGATTCTGGTCATCAACGGCGGTGAGATTATCGAAAGAGGAACCCACCAACAGCTTTTGGAGCAGAGAGGTTTCTACTACGAGTTGTACATGAGCCAGTTCAAGCGAATCGGCGAACCGCATCAAGGTACTCTGGGGGTCTTAAACTCGTGAGATGTGATGGATTTTCCAAAAATAGCGCCTTCGCAAGCACTAGCATTGCAAAAACATTAACATGGTCGATGGGAGTTTGCATATAGAAAAATTTTACAGTCGCTTTTTTGGTGTATGAGCTAAAAAGTTGAAAGT
>JAWLCZ010000188.1:0-7305 GCA_041686835.1 Paenibacillaceae bacterium
GCAAGCAATAAAATAATGATGCTTGCCTTTCGTGCCGCGTTTTTGGTTTATTCGCTCACCGTTGCGGCGAACAGGCGTATTCTGATGCTCGTCTCGGGCGTTTCCGGCATTTTGGTGCCCGTGCTGCTTATTCTCATCCTTCCCATCACACAGGGGGGCTTTATCGAAGGGGGCGAATTGAATTTCGGCAAATTGTTCCTCAGTCCGAACGTATACGCGTTTGCCGGTTTGGCGGCTAGCAGCAGCCTGTATCTTTCGTCACTGTTTCTCGCGGATTACTCCAACGTTTCGAAGGAACCGGAAGCGTATCGAATATACCGGCGCGACGCCGTCCTCCTCGGACCGGTCACCTTCTTGATGAGTCTGTTCATCGTGGCGACCCTGCAAAACGAAAGCAAATGGCTGTACGACAACTTGATGCGCTCTCTTGCCTGGCTCATCGCTTCGGCGGCTGTTTTTATCGTCGGGTACTCGTCCCTTTTCTGGAGAAGAAAAAACGGCAGCCCGTTAATCGGCAACCCGAGAGCTGCAATGGTTTGTGCAGCGGTGCAATACTTGCTGGCCAGCGCGGCGTACGGCCAAGCCCATCTGCCGTATATGGTTTATCCCGACGTGACCATCGAATCCGGATTCACCCATCCGGAAACGTTCCGCGCTTTGTTCTGGTCTTATGTCGTCGGTTTCGGCCTGCTGACGCCGGGATTCGTATACTTTTGGCGATTGTTCATGAAAGACAAAAAATATTTGCGGAATAACGAAAACTAAGAGCGCTGCACGGGTGCCGTCTCAACAGCCATCATGTAGTAAGCAGGCCGCGACCGGGCGTCGGCATCGTAATAAACGACAAGCAGCGTATGGACCTCCCTGCCGATTTCGCCGCTCTCGACATATCGGGGCAAGTCAAACGGCAGCACTTCAAGCACGGCGCGCTTGTGAAGCTCCTTCTCGTCCGCCTGAAGCGCGGCAAAATCGCCCGACACCCGCTCGGGATGCTCGGCAATCTCTTTCATATATTGCGCAAGCTGCGGCTTGTCCAGGGCGAAATCCCACCATATTTTGCGCGGCTTGTATTTATGGTTCAGAAAATAATCCAGCTTCATCAGACCTTCCGCGATATCGATGTCCTTCGTGTTCCGGTGCCGCAAAAAATCGCGAAGACGGATAAACAGATCTTCCAGCTGGTGGCCGATCTTTTGCCAGCCCTTGGCTTCCCAGTAATCGCCGAACTGCTGAAAAAAGTCGAACGCCGACGGAAATTCGTGCCGGATCAAATAGTTGACGGTATGGTCCATCCGATGCGCGTTCCAATATTTTTCCAGGACGTCTTCCACCCGCTTGATGCGCACGAGATCGGAAAACGGCAGCACGTCGTTGCCCAAAATTTCATACGGCGCACGATCCATATAGATGTACCCGTACCGCTCCGCCATATTGCGCATCCCGGTACCGCGCAGCATTTTCAGAAAGCCGAGCTGCAGTTCTTCCGGCCCGAGCGCGAACACATCGTTGAACGTTTTGCGGAAAGAATCGTAATTCTCTTCCGGCAAACCGGCGATCAGATCGAGATGCTGCGTAATTTTGCCGCTTTCCTTGATTTTCGTCACCGTTCTCGACAGCTTGGCGAAGTTTTGCTTTCGTTGAATGATTTCGTTGGTCAAATCGTTGGTCGACTGCACGCCGATTTCGAAACGGAAAATGCCTTCCGGGGCGTGTTCGGCCAAAAAATCGAGCACTTCCGGGCGCATGATGTCCGCGGTAATCTCAAACTGAAACACGCAGCCCTGGTGATGTTTAATGAGGAAATCGAAAATTTCCATCGCGTAGTCCCGCTTGATGTTGAAGGTGCGGTCGACGAACTTGATCAGCTTCGCGCCGGACTCAATCAAATAGAGCAGATCCCGCTTCGTCCGCTCCATATCGAAATAGCGCACGCCGACTTCGATGCTGGACAAACAAAACTGGCAGTTGAACGGGCAGCCGCGGCTCGTTTCGAAATACACGATCCGGTTCGGCAAATGCGGCACGTCTTCCGCAAACCGGTGCGGCGAAGGAATGTCGTTCAAATTCAGCTTCGGCCTTGGCGGATTGATGATTACCTCATCGCCTTTGCGGTAAGCCATTCCGTACACGAAATGAAACTTCCGCCCGCCGTGCAGCTCCGAGAGCAGATGATGGAACGTTTCCTCCCCTTCGCCCATCACGATGAAGTCGGCTTCCGGCAGCCGCTTCATCCAGTAGTCCGTGTCGTACGAAACTTCCGGACCGCCGAGAACGACGGTCAGTTCGGGCTTTATTTTCTTCAACATCCGGATGACATGGACGGTCTCTTCAATATTCCATATATAACAGGAAAACCCGATGATATCGGGATTTTTTTGAAACAGATCGGACACGATGTTCAGTACCGGGTCCTTAATCGTATATTCGGCAATTTCGACGGGAAAATCTTTTTGGCAGTATGCTTTCAAATATCTTAACGCCAGCGAGGTGTGTATATATTTGGCGTTCAATGTGGCCACAACCGTTTTCATCGATTCAAACCCTCATTCAATATGCGATGTCCTGGTGTTCCTCCGCAGCCGTCGGTTCACCGGCAACCGGAAACGAAACCGCATCGTTTGTTTCCATCCACTTGCTTGCCTGCGCGATCATTTGCTCGTCAACCTGCTCTTTTCTTTGCACAAGATAGCTGATGTCGCCTTGCGATTCTTTCATCTCTTTCGCCAGTTTGGCGCGTTCTTCCATCCATTTGGCAAGCCGGTACAAAATCAAGACGTTTCGCTCCTTTCTACAGTATACTGCTTAAACGCATTTTAAGCCACCAACATGATCGGCACATTAAATAAATGTGAAAATTTGTTGACACAACAATTACATCCTATGAAGCCTGAGAGCCGTCTCCTGCATCCCATTTGTTACGATTTTGTTAAAATTTCCTTTATTGTTAAATTGCCCGTTTTTCCAAAAAATATGACCATGTCCGGAAAAAGGCGCTGCCGTTGTCTCGTTCAAAGTTGCTTTTGCCACAAAGCATGATATAGTATGAAGGCATATTCCTTCATGTTCGGGGAGAATGTCCATGTCCAAGAAAACAAGGCGGAACGACGGTACGTTCCGTAAAGCCAGAACCGAAGCCCGCGCTGTTGTACCGGGATCCGGCACAGCCGAAGATCTGCGGGTTGGCGACACGATCGTCGTCACTGTGAAACGGATCGGCATTAACGGGGAAGGCGTCGGTTATTACAAAAGAAAAGCGGTGTTTATCGACGGCGCGATTCCCGATGAAGTCGTCAAGGCCAAAGTGAGCCGCATCGAACCCGGGTTCATCAAGGCATCGCTGCTCGACATCGAGAAAGCGTCGCGTTACCGCATCAAGCCGGCCTGCCCGGTGTACGAAACGTGCGGCGGATGCCAGCTGCAGCACATCAGCTATGAAGGGCAGCTGCGGGCGAAGGAAGAATTGGTGAAAGAGGCGTTCGCGAGATACACCGGCCTTTCCGACATCCGCATCCGTCCCATTGCCGGCATGGAGCATCCGTGGGGCTACCGCAACAAGGCGCAGCTGCAGGTAGGTACGGAGCAAGGCCGCATTCTCACCGGTCTGTATTCTCCGGGCACGCACCGTCTCGTCGATATTTCCGGCTGCCCGATCCAGCATCCGGCGGTGAACCGGGTTATCGACGCAGTCAAGGCGATTGTGGAGCAGCTGCGCATTCCCGTCTATGACGAGCGCAAAAAAATCGGTTCCCTGCGCACGATCGTCGCGCGAACCGGCCTTGAATCCGGCGAAGTGCAGCTGACGTTCATCACCGCGACGGACCGGCTGCCGCAGCGGCAGGAGCTGGTGAACGCCATACGCCGCAATGCGCCTGAAGTGACGTCGATCGCCCATAATGTCAACCGGCGGGATACGCCGCTCGTTTTCGGAGAGAAGACGGTCATCGTATGGGGAAAGCCGCATCTGGAAGAGACGCTCGGCAGCGTCAGCTATTCGCTGTCTCCCCGCGCTTTCTTTCAATTGAATCCGGAGCAGACGATCAAGCTGTATCGATACGTGGCCGAAGCGGCCGCTTTAACGGGGCGGGAACTCGTCGTGGACGCCTACTGCGGGACCGGCACGATCGCCCTCTGGCTCGCGCCGGACGCCAAAGAAGTGCGGGGGATTGAAGCCGTTCAGGAAGCGGTCGACGATGCACGCCGCAATGCCGAACGGAGCGGACTGGACAACGTCCGCTTCTACGCCGGCAAAGCGGAAACGCTGCTGCCGAAGTGGGCCGATCAAGGCGTGCGCCCCGACGTCATCGTCGTCGACCCGCCGCGCACCGGCTGCGACCTGAAGCTGCTGCAGACGATCCTCCGCGTGCAGCCGAAGCGGTTCGTCTACGTGTCCTGCAACCCGTCCACGCTGGCGAAGGACTGCAAAGTGCTGCTCGACGGCGGCTTCGCGATCGAGTGGGTGCAGCCTGTGGACATGTTCCCGCAGACGGCTCATGTGGAGTGTTGCTCACTGTTGGTGAGGAAGGACAATTGATTTGAGATGTATTGGCAGATGGAAGAAAAGGATAGAGTCGTCAGAATAACCTCTGATGCTCTATCCTATTTTTTTGTAAATAACCATGAATCGATTCCTGAGATAAGAAGCCTTCCCTATCTCTACGTTCCCTGAGATACTACGAAGAAAAAGGACTATTGAACCCAACTCGCTTGGAAAACGGTTATCGTGAGTATGCTGAATCGGATATAGAGAGAGTCAGAATGATTCAGCTTTATTTTAGTCTTGGTCTCAATGTTAAGGAAATCATCGAGTCTTCTCATTGTGCATTTAGTGAAGATATCAAATATCAATGTCTGCCAAATGCGATAGAAGTTGGTGAAAAAAAGCTTGAAGAAATCAGAAAACAAATCGAGACTTTAAGAAAAGCCGAATCTCATTTGGAAGATTGTATATCAGGTTGGAGAGAAATCCTGCGTAAAGGAGATGGAAAATAATATGGGTCACATCATTCAACGACTTGCAGTAGTTACTGGAGGGAACCGTGGTATAGGGAGGGAAATTGCACGTCAGTTTGCTTTAAGAGGGTTACAAGTGTTGATTACATGTAGGGATGAAGATAAAGGGCGACAAACTGTAGAAGAGATGCGTAAAGAAGGATTATCGGTTGAATTACAAGTCGTCGATGTAAATGATGTACAAAGTATCAAGCAGATGATAGAAAGAGTAGAACATGATTTCGGTCGACTTGACGTGCTCGTGAATAATGCAGGAATTATTCTGGATAGGGGAGTCTCAGTGTTGGATGTAGAAGAATCAGTCATGAGAGAGACATTTGAGACCAATTTTTTTGGTGCTTTGCGAATGATTCAAGCCTGCGTTCCCTTGATGAAAGTACATAGGTACGGGCGTATCGTCAATCTTTCTTCAGGATTGGGATCCTTTGAGATGATGCAAGGATTCTTCGGTCTTAAAGGACTTTCATCCGCTTATCGCATCTCCAAAACCATGCTCAATGCCTTAACTTGCTTGGTTTCACAAGAAGTGACTGATTTTGGGATAAAAGTAAACTGCGTTTGTCCGGGCAGGGTGCAAACGGATATGGGAGGAGCAGATGCTCCGCTAACGGTTGCGGAAGGATACGGCTGTTTGGTTGGCAACACTAGGTGAAGATGGTCCCAATGGCGGTTACTTTCGTGAACGCAAGCCGATTGCTTGGTAGATCGTTTTCTATTCCGATATTGTCAACGCACGTATCTGTTATCACTGATTACACAACGCATGCGGAGTGCTGCTCCCTGTTAGTGCGGAAGAACAATTAATCCCGAAAATGTTTTGGCAATAATAGTAAAGAGTGGCGGATTACTCGGTTCAACGGTTCAGAATGATTTGTTTAATCTCCTTAATTTGCTCAATGTGACGTTTTTCATGGAGAGCGACAAATTCAATCATTTGTTTAATACTGATTGCCCCTAAAGCCGGATGGATCACAGATTTATCCTCTGCAAGCGTTTCAATTTCATTTACATATTCCAGTAGTGAAGTTCTTGCTTGACTTAAAATCAGCAAAAGTTTTTCTTTGCTTATAAATTCAGTTGACGGTTCCGGAAGGGGGGATGTTATCTTCTTCGTACGGTCTAAAACAAATTCTAAATTTTTCTCAGCCACTCGTTCACTCTCTTCTTGTACAGCTTTTCTCAGAGCAGGCAAAACGGCTTCATCGATAAGAATAAGATGCCTTATAACTTGAGAAACACTCCATTTCTCTTCGGTTGGCTTCATGTTGAATTGTTTATCTGATAAAACAGCGATCTCATTTAATAATTCTTTGCGAGCCGACAACAATAAATTGAGCACGTTATCGCCACCTTAATGGAATTTTCAACCATAATTATATCACGAGGCATTAGTACTTGGTACTAAATTTGGTCGTATCCATATATCGGCGGAATGGCAATGGAATCCGAGCGTTATTGATTGTTGTCCTTAACTCTATACCAGTACTTATAAATTTCCGAGTAACCGATTTTTGAATAAAGTCTTAACGCAGGTTCATTGTTCGATACCACCGCCAAATAACTGTACTTTGCTCCATTTTCTTTCCCCTACTTTAACAGAATCGCGGTGTTATTCGGGGGCCAAGCCACCCCCTCTTCCGCAGCATCCTCTACGGATGCCGTCCCCATCGTTTCTGAAGATTATACCTA
Source organism: Paenibacillaceae bacterium (assembly GCA_041686835.1). GTDB lineage: Bacteria > Bacillota > Bacilli > Paenibacillales > JAWLCZ01 > JAWLCZ01. The sequence goes on from JAWLCZ010000188.1 coordinate 6,700, forward strand.
CTCGGATCAAGCCATTAAGGCTCTTATTTGAATGACATACGTGCTAAGATGGGTTTGCAACCTGTTAAGCTAAACCCGATCCTTACTAAAGCCGCCGAGAACCATGCAAATTACATTGATTTGAATCATGAGTATGATCATAAGGAAGATCCGTCAAAGAAAGGGTATACTGGCGATTGGCCTTACGATAGAGTCACGGCAGCTGGCGGTAGCAGCGAGTTGCGTTATAGTACATGGGAAATTGTAAGTTTTCACACGAATGATCCGAAAGAATCACTTGATGCGTTTTTGGCGTCCGCATACCATAGGGAACCATTGATCGATCCCGATACTACAGACATTGGGGTTGGTGTAGTTGATAATTATGTGGTAATCGACGGAGTTTCTCTTGCCGACACAAAACAAGTGTCCGTGTATCCTTATGACGGGCAGAAGAATGTCGGCGTCGGGTTTTACGGGTTTGAAAACCCTAATCCACTAGAGCACTTTGGAGTTTCCGAATCCGGACAAATCATCACAATTAAAATACCTGACGACCTGCAAAACATCGATGTCGCTATAAAGAACAGCAAGGGAGATAATATTCCTATTTTCGCTCCGCTTAAG
>JAWLCZ010000189.1:0-7256 GCA_041686835.1 Paenibacillaceae bacterium
AACATAATTCGGGTAAAACGGGCGAAAATGACGATTTACCCGGTTCATGTTGCACATTATGCAACCTATTGCGCTACGTGCCCTTTTACCCCAGGATAGGTTGCGTTTTATGCAACATATCCTGGGGGTTTCTTCTTCTGGCGGTTGCCTCCGATGCGAATCGTCACACTCCTTCGCTTCCCCACGAATTTAACGCTTAAGCGAGAATAAACATTCTTTCCCAACGCGCCCCTATCCCAACGCGCGGCTTTTGCAGCGCGCCGGAACATGGGGTTGACCGCCACCATGTGATGAACCGCGCTTTGAGAGTTGCGCGCTGGGAGTTACACGCGGCCAGGCGCGCCTTTTCCGGCGCTGCACGGCAGATGGCCAGTCCCCGATGGCGCACAGAAAAACCGTCCGGGCAAATCACCGGACGGTTCTTTCATGTGCAAACCGATACGTTCGAGCGTGAAAGGGGAATCCTGTTGCCGTCTTCTTCCGGCAAAGCCGTTTTTCCGCCGCGAATACACGCGAGGAGTTCCGGCTTGGCCGTTATGGCCGTATTAACGAATCGTTTTCCGGCCGGAAGCAGCGGCTTGGCCGGAAGCATACGGCTTAGCCGAAGGCAGCGGCTTTGGCGAAACAGCGGCATTACGGCTTCAGCCACTGCATGTAAGACAAGCCGTAGACGGAGCCGATCGCGAGCGCGATGGTCCACAGCGCCAGACTTATGGTGATCCAGACGATGACCGAGTTGCGCGAAGAACCGAACGCCAGCGCGAGCAAGGCGGCGATGTCGGTGCCTACGAACGCGGGCGCGACGAGCGCAAGGCCGGGAACGCCGTATTTTTCCCATATCGTTCTCGCTCTGCGCTGCCGTTTCGATGTCGGATCGTAGGCTGCGGCGGCTTCGGCCGCAGCCGATTCAGGCTGCTGTTGCGATTGCAGCTTTTTTAATTTTCTCCGTTTTCGCCATGCCGTGATTTGTTTGAAAAAATACGCGATCAATAAAACCGGAATCCAGTTGCCGACGAATCCCGTTACGGCCACCGCCGCCGGATTCAATCCCCAGGCGATGCCGAGCGGCACGACGAGAAACACTTCCAGCCACGGCGCAGCCGCCATCAGAAACAAAACCGCATACTGCCATATCGTATCCCAAATCATTTGCTGTTCCTCCGTTTACATCGAAATCATAAGTCCGGAGGCAGAAACCCTCCGCTTACCGTTCCGCGTCTCTTCTCGCCCATTTCCGCATTTCCCGCCAAAACAGGACGCACTGCATCGCGCCGAGCAAGGACATAATCGCAATCGGAGCGTAAGGAACGTCTCGGGCTAACGCCATCACCAGCATGGCGACCGGGATCGCCGTATACATGAAAATGTATACCGTTCTGCACGCCCGGTACGTCGTCCATGCCTGGCCTTCGTCCTCCTCGCGGAATTCCGGGGGCAAATAGTGGAAAAAGCGGATTTTCCGATCGGGATGCCGCAGGTTATGGACTGCCCAAACCAAAATCCAAACGATGATGAAAGCCACTCCCGGCACATATTTGAACCGGACCATCCAATCCGGCATATGTTCCGGATAGACGGCGGCTTCAAACGTATATCCGACGATAAGCATACATAAGGCGGACATGAATGGCGAGCGCAGCATTTTTTCCGTCCATGTCATTCGTGACTCCTCCTTTGATCCCCTGATTCTTCCAGAAAAAACACTTCTTCCACCGGCAGTCCGAATGCCGCGGCAATTTTTAGCGCCAAGATGACCGAAGGAGCGTAATCGCCTTTTTCGATCATGCCGATCGTCTGCCGCGTTACCCCCACTTTTTTGCCGAGATCGTCTTGCGACCAGTCGAATCTGGCCCTCAGTTCCCTCACTCTGGTGCGAAGCACGGCATATGCTCCTTTCATTGTATGACAAGGTTACATTACAAAATGTACAGTATACTTAACATTATGTCAAGAGAGATTAACACAGAAAGAAGTGCGCCATTGATTTCCATTTTATAAAAAGAACGGCGGCGGCAGGATGGGCCGTTATTCGCAGCAGCGAATCCGCGCTGATCCAGTCAGCAAAAAAGAGGCTTCCCTTGTTGCCGGCCAGCCTTTCCCTTTCCGTTGCAGGTACGGGACAGCCTCTCCGGCACTGTTCCTGGGACAGCCTCTTCGATTGATTTCAGTGTATTCCGCATCTTTCCGATCATCCGCTCCTGTCAGCGCAATCCCCGAAATTTTTGCGCATACGCTTTGGCCTGATCCAGCGTAAACACGCGATTGCGGCTCCATTCCAGCAAAATGCGGTCAATGTAGCGGAAATGGACTCTTCCGGCAAACACCGCTTCCTTGAGCGCCGCCAAGATGAGATCTTCCGCATATCCGTCCTGATCGAGCCATTTGGCAATCGTCTCGCATTCCATCGGCGTCAGCGGGCGGGCGAACTCATTTTCAAAGACGGTAAAAATGTCCTTCCCCTCTTTTCCCGGTTTACCCGCTTTCGCCTTCTCCGGAAGGTTCATCTCTTCTACGCAGCTAGCGGCGATTTTTTCAAACAAATGTTGCAGGTTATACCTCTCATAATGAATGCCGGAAATCGGATCCGTTTCCTCGTCAATGCTGATGAAGCCTTCTTTGATTAACTTCTGCAGCGACTGAATGACCGTTTCCGGGTTCGCCGACATGCGCGACTGGATTTCCTCGATCGTCGGAAAATCTTTATGTTCCTTGTCGGTAAAAGCAATCAGATGGATGAGCAGCATCGCTTCCGTTTCCGACAGCTTCAGTTTAGGGTAATACTTCAGCAGCAGCACGGGCACGGCGACCGTACCTTCCTTCATGACCGACAAGACCGCTTTTTCCAGTAGTTTGCGAACTTCCTCATTGTTCATGGCAACACCCCTTTCCAGGATGGCTTCATTCGGCTTTTTGTTTGACCAGCTCATAAGTGTCACGCGCGATAACGAGTTCCTCGTTCGTCGGAATGACGAGCACCTCGACTTTGGAGCGCGGCGACGAAATGCGCCGTTCCCCGCCCGTATTGTTTTCGTTCAACGCTTCATCCAGCTCGACGCCGAAAAACGTCAACCGTTCGCACACTTTTTTCCGCAGCAGGGCGGAATTTTCCCCCACGCCGGCGGTAAACACAAGCACATCCAGCCCGTCCATCGCCGCGGTATAAGCGCCGATATATTTGCGAATCCGGTATTCGTACATGTCAAAGGCAAGCTTCGCGTTCCGGTCGCCCTCGTTCATCGCCTGCACGATTTCCCTCACGTCGCTGCTCAGTCCGGAAATGGCGATGAGTCCGCTATGTTTGTTCAGCATCGAGACGACTTCCGCAAGCGTCAAATCTTCTTTGGCCATCGCGAGCGGAACGATGGCCGGGTCGAGATCGCCGCTGCGCGTGCCCATCATCAAACCTTCCAGCGGCGTCATCCCCATGCTCGTATCGTACGATTTGCCGTGCAGAATGGCCGCCAGGCTCGCCCCGTTTCCGATATGGCAAGTAATCATTTTCAACTCCGAAAGCGGCCGTTTCAGGAAAGCCGCCGCCCTTTCGCTCACATACTGATGCGACGTCCCGTGAAAACCGTACCTTCGTATTTTATGTTTCGTGTACAGCAATTTCGGAATGGGATACAGGTAGCTCTTGGCCGGCATCGTCTGGTGGAATGCAGTGTCGAACACGACCACCTGCGGAACGTCCGGCAAATTGGCCTCAACCGCCACGATTCCCATCATATGGGCGGGATTGTGCAAAGGAGCGAGATCGAACAACCGTCTGATTTCCTGCTTGACTTCATCCGTCACAATGACGGATCGGGAAAAAACTTCCCCTCCGTGCACGATCCGGTGGCCGACCGCTTCGATCTCGTCCATGGTCCGGATTACGCCAAAACGCTCATCGGTAAGCATGCCGATCACTTTGCGGATCGCTGCCGTGTGATCCAGAATTTCGCTCACTTCCCGCACATCCGGTCTGCCCTCCGGTTCGTGCGTCAATATCGCCGTTTCCATGCCGATGCGCTCCACCTTCCCTTTGGCCAGCACCGATTCGTCGCGCATGTCGTACAGCTGGTACTTCAGCGAGGAGCTTCCGGCATTGATGACAAGCACCTTCATAGTCTGTCACCGTCCTTATCGTAACGGAAAAAACCTTCTCCAGTCTTTACGCCCAAATGTCCGGCGCGAACCATCTTCTTCAGCAGCACCGAAGGACGGTATTTCAGTTCCCCGAATTCGCGAAACAACCGTTCCATCGCCGCCAGTACCGAATCGAGCCCGAATCGGTCAGCCATTTCAAGCGGCCCGTAACGAAAATCGTACCCCAATTTCATCGCCGCATCGATGTCCTCCGCAGATGCGACGCCTTCCTGAAGCGTATGCAGCGCTTCGTTAATCAGGATGCAGATGAGCCGTGTCGTCACAAACCCGGGAGACTCGTAAACCTGAATGCCTCTTTTCTGAATCGTTTCCTCAACAAAGTGCTTCGTCGCCGCAAACGTTTCATCCGACGTTTTCAATCCGCGAATGATTTCCACCAATTCAATTCTGGATACGGGATAAAGAAAATGGAGGCCGATGACCCGTTCCGGCGTTCCCGTCACGCCGGCCAGTTCGGTCAAGCTTAACGTCGACGTATTGCTGGCCAGAATGACGTGCGGCCGGCAAACTTGATCGAGCTTGCGGAACACTTCCTTCTTCATATCCAAATCTTCGGATATCGCTTCGATCACCAGGTCGCAGTGCGCCATCTGCGCGATATCCGGACATTTATGTATTCTTGACAATACGAGCTTCTTTTCCGTTTCCGTAATCGCCCATTTTTCGATTTGTTTGTCGAGGCTGACCTTGATCATTTCAAAGGCCTGCTCCCATTTTTCCTCGTTTTTTTCCGCCAACAGCACTTCCAGCCCTTTAAAAGCAAGCATCTCGGCAATCCCGCGGCCCATCGTGCCTCCGCCGACCACGCCGATTTTTTTAAATGCCATTCCTTCCCACCCTTTGCCTGTCCGATGATCCAATGGCTGCAATATTTATCATACCTTGTTTTTCTTATCATTTCACTAGTATACATGAAACTTTGCGCAACACGAAAAAACTCCGGCGCATTTCCCGCCGGAGTTCACTGCAGGCCATCGTCCAGCAAAGCCCGGAACTGATCCCCGGACAGCACTTCTTCCCGAATCAGTATGGCGAGCGACCGCTCAAACACGCTGCGGCGCCCTTCAAGCATCTCCCGCGTTCTGTCGGTCAATGCCGATAGGATGGCCGAATTTTCCTTCATCAATTCTTCCTTGGTCAGCATCTGCATATTGACGATGCCGAGGTCGGTCAGACCGGCTTCTATCATCGTCTGCACAAGATTCAGCGCCTGCTCGAAGTCGTTGCGCGAACCGGTGCTGCGGCAGCCGTAGAACATTTCCTCGGCAACGGCGCCTCCGAGGGCGATCATAATCTGCTGTTCAAGAAACGATTTGGTGTACAAATATTGATCGCGCTGCGGATTATGGCGCACGAAACCGAGCGCTTGCCCTCTCGGACTGAGCGAAACCTGGGAAACGGATCCCGGCCTTACCGTTTCGGCGACAATCGCATGCCCCAGCTCATGCAGGGCGACCCGTTCGCGTTCTTCCCTGGTCGCTTCGCGGTCCGTCTTTTCGCCCATCATCACTTTATCGATGGCGAGCGACAGATGCTTTTGCTCGATGCGTTCCATACCGTCGCGCATCGCATAAACGGCCGCTTCGTTCATCACGCTTTCCAGCTGAGCCCCGGAAAATCCGAACGACTCCTCGGCGACTTTATCCAGACTTACCGATTCGTGCAGCGGTTTATTTTTGGCGTGGATTTGCAGAATGTGCAGCCTTCCCTTTTTATCGGGGAGATCCACCTCGATGCGGCGGTCGAACCGGCCCGGGCGCAGCAGAGCGCTGTCCAGCATTTCTTTGCGGTTCGTTGCCGCGATGACGAGCACGCGCGGAGTATCGGAAGTGTGGATGCCGTCCATTTCGGTCAGCAGCTGATTCAGCGTCTGGTCGTATTCGCGGTGCTGCCCGCCGTCCCGCTTCCCGCCGATGATATCGATTTCGTCAATGAAAATGACCGCGCTCTCCTTATTTTCTTTTTGCGCGCGCGTCTTCGCTTCCTTGAACAGGTCGCGGATGCGGCTCGCGCCGACGCCGACGTACATTTCCACAAATTCGCTTCCCGAGGCGGAAACGAACACCGAATTCGTATAATGAGCCGCCGCCTTGGCCATCAGCGTTTTACCCGTTCCTGGCGGGCCGGTCAGCAAAATGCCCTTTAACGGCCGGATGCCGAACTTTTTGATCTCATCATGGCGGATTAAAAAGTCCAGCGCTTCGATCAGCTCTTTCTTCGCCCGCTCCTGCCCGCCGATGTCGTCAAACGTCAAATAAGACGGCGTCCGTCCCCTCGCTTTGCGGTCCGCGCCGCGAATCGCGGCATTGTCCCTGGTCCGTGCCATGTACAATACGGAAAATACAATCGCGCCTACCAACAGGACAGGAACAATGTTGACCCCGACGAAGGCGAGAAAAGCGAGCAACACCGGTACGGCGCCGACGGCAATTTCTTTGCCCAGCCTACTCATTCGGCCACACCCCTATTTTTTCCGGGGTTCGCGGCAAAATGACAAACTTGCTGTGCTTGCCGTCGGTCAGGCGGATGTACACGTTCGTATCGTCCATCTCCGTCGCCACTTTCAAATTTGGCCGCGATTCGGCCAGCTTGTCCAGCGTCGATGGGATGCGCGCGTACTGTTTCGATTCCATCGCCTCGGCCACTTCGAACAAAGCGGCGGACCACCAGCGATCCAACTCTCTTGAGGAAGCGTTTGTCACTTTCAGCTTCACTTCGCGCTTTCCGATAATGGAAGCCCCTTCCGTTACGATCTTCTGGTAAATTTCCCGCAAACTCGCGTCAGGATCCAGAGCGAGCTCAACAACGACCCGATTCCCTTCGAACAGCATCTGCGCGTGTTTCACGCCATTCGTTTTCTCAACGATGCTCATGAGAGGGTTTTCCATAGCGACGCTCTGATATATGAACCAACCGCCGAACAATGCGGCCGAAGTAATCACCACACTTAAAACAACCGGTAAGAGACGCAATTTCATACGCACTACGTCCCCCTTTCTATATATACCAATTCATATACTATGAGTATATCATAATGTGATATATAGATGTGGCTGTAATAAGTGGAAAACGCGCCGGACGGCGCGTTTTCATTAGCGGCTTTTGCT
>JAWLCZ010000190.1:0-7165 GCA_041686835.1 Paenibacillaceae bacterium
ACTCCTTGTTTTTATGCATATAGGAATAGTGTACGCATGAAAGTTCGGCAAGTAAAGGATGAACCGTAAATGCGATAGGAAAATAATCAATTTTTTATGAAAAGCGGTTGCAACACTTTCCGGAACGGCTCCGTCTAATAAAATGATTGAAAAAATGTTGGAAAGGGAGTGTATAAATGAGAAAAAAGTTCATTTATGCCTTATCGGGCGCGATACTGCTGTCCGGAGCGGCGCCTTTCGCACAAGCGTCGAACGTCGATTGGATACAAAAAAGCGAATCGGCGGCTGCCGCGACTTCCCCAGCGGTCAAAGTGCCAGTAAAGCCATCCGGCGGGGGCGGCGAAGAACTGGAAAAAGCGATGGCCGGAGCGAAAATCAGCAAAGAGACAGCGGTTGAAATCGCCGGAGCGTTTTACAAGATTCCGAGCGGGTACAAACGGGATGCGGTCGATTTTCAAACGAACTGGTATCCGAATGAGCGCAGCGTTTGGAACGTCCGTTGGAGCAAGCAGGAAGATCGGATGAACGGCAACATTTCCATCACGGTCGATGCCCAAACCGGGAACGTGCTGGCGATGAATTGGTATGAGAACGATCCGGACCGCCAGGCGGCCTATCCTCCGAAAGTGGACTGGGAACAAGCGAGAACGGCGGCAGAACAGTTTATCGCCGAACATTTTCCCGGAATAACGGGACAGCTGCGCTACAACGAAGATGCGGAGAAGAACAGCCGCCTGCCGTTGAAAGGAATCATGAATTATTACGTGAAATTCGATCGTGTCGTGGGCGGCATCCCTTTCTACGACAACTATATTGTTGTCAACGTGGACGGGGACGGCAAAGTGTTCTCGTTGGATTACCTTTGGGACGGTACCCTGAAATTTGCCGATGCGAGCGGAATGATGGATGAGAAACAGGCAGCGGATAAATTGAAGTCGTCGCTGCAGATGGAGCTGCGCTACCAGACGCAGTACTTCTACCGTCCTTACGTGAAGAATGCGGAAGACTCCCGGCAAATCGTTCTGACCTACCAGCCGGTCAATCCTTTGTCTTATATCGATGCGAAAACCGGGCAGTGGATAAGCGATCAGGGCACGGCGGTAAAACCGCAGCCGGGAACGCGCAAGCCGGTGTCCGACCGTCCGTTGGGGCCGCCGCCGAAAGCGCGCGACAAAGAGCTGACGCAGCAGGAAGCGTTAAACATCGTTACGGATACGTTTAAGCTTCCGAGTGATGTGAAATCCACACAAGCTTCCTACAACGAGAAATGGGGAGAAAGCAAGGAATCGGTCTGGAATTTCAATTGGTCCAGGCAAAACGGCGACTACTGGGCTTATGCGGCGGTCAACGCGCGAACGGGCGAGATTATCAACTTCAGTGAAGAAAATCCGAAACGGTACGCTACACCGGACAATGATTTTAAAGCGGTTGTCAGCGCCGAACAGGCGGAAAAAACCGCGCTCGAATATTTGAAAAAGCTGTATCCTTCCAAAGTGAACCAGGTTTATCTGGCTGAAAAAAATGGGGAAACGCAAAAACCGGCAAACAAGCTGAGAGAGTATGCGTTTACGTTCAATCGGCTTGTGAACGGCATACCGGTGCAGGATCAGCAGATTAGCATCTCCATTGCCGCCGATACAGGCAAGCTGATACGCGTCTACATGAACTGGAACGACTCGCTTCCTTTCCCGAAACCGCAAAACGTCATTTCAGCCGAACAGGCGAAAGAAGTCTATTTGAAAGGCGCCGAATTGAAGCTGCATTACTTCATGCCTTACGGGAACCCGGTGCCGCTTCCCCTCATGAACAGCAAAGACGGCGGCAAAATAACGGCTGAAGCGATACCGGTATATTCGCTCAGACTGTTCAACTACCAGGAACCGGTTTACCTCGATGCAGTAAAGGGCGCCTGGGTTTCGCTGCAATCGGGCGAAGCGGTGAAAGAGCCGGTGGAACCGACGGATATTAGCGGCAACTGGGCGGAAAAAGAACTGCGGTTGATGATCGACTACCGCGCCATCGAAGTGGGAGACGACGGAAAAGTGTATCCCGACAAAACGATGACCCGCGGGGAATTGGTCAAAATGCTGATCTATGCCACAGTCCCGGATCCGGTATACATTGAAAAGATGAGCTACGATTTAGCCAACAAGGAAGCGAGCTTCTCCGACGTCAGCCCCAAATCCAAATATTTCAACGTCGTCGAACTCGCCGTTCAACAAGGGCTGTTGGACAAATCGCAAAAACAGCTGAAGCCGGAAGAAGAAGTGACGCGCGCCGAGCTGGCTGCACTGATCGTCAAAGCGATGCGCATGGATAAATTGGCCAAAGTGGACGGATTGTTCCATCTCGACGTGAACGATGCGGATAAGATCGCGAACAAAGGCGAAGTCGCGCTGGTGACCAAATTGGGAATCATTCCGGCGGAGGACGGTTCGTTCCATCCGGACGGCAAAGTATCGCGTGCGCAGGCCGCATATTCCTTCTACCGTTTCCTTGAAAAAAGAGCGGAACTGACTACCAACACGCCGATTTATTACTAAAGTTCGTTTCGTAAAACCAATCGGACCGAACCCGGAGCAATCCTCCCGGAGGAGAGCTCCATTTTTTTGTTCACAGCCATGCGCGCAAGGTGTAAAATAAGGAGAGTTTCATTAGCGTTTTTTCGGTTTGTAAGCGTTTTATCGTCTGCATACCATGTTGAAAGCCAGGGAGGGACGCGCAGTGGATTATATTCCGAAAGCGGTCGAAAGGGAAGATCGATATAAAACGACCGTAGCACAGTACGTTCATTACCAAAAATACGGTTATTTAAAAGTAAAATCGCTGCTGTCGCCGGAAGACGTCGATCGGCTCATTCGCTGGTCGGATGACGTGTTGTACGGCAGGGAACGCATCGAAGGCCTGGACCCCGTCGAACCGGACACCCCGCTGGAACAGTTGTTCCAGCGGTTTACCCGCATTCATATGCTGCATCGCGTTTCGGCCACGGCGGAATGGGGGCTGCTTCATCCGCGGGTGCTGGATGTGGTTGAAGCTTTGATCGGGCCCGATGTGCTGGCGCTGCAGTCGATGCTGTTTTTTAACCCGCCCGGCCGCGGCGGGCAGGGGTGGCACCAGGACGCCTATTATATCCCGACTTTTCCGGAAACGCTGATCGGGGCGTGGATTGCCCTCGATCGGGCCGACGAAGAGAACGGATGTCTGTGGGTAGTGCCGGAAAGCAACCATGAACCGATCTATCCTCCGGTTCAACTCGGCACGTCGCTCACTCATACGGTCGGAATTTTTGACGACCTGTTTGAAATCGAAGGGGCGAGCCATCTGGACGACAGCGAGAATACGTTGTCCAAAGTTGTGGCCAAATACCCCGCGCCCATTTCCGTTCCGATGGAGCCGGGGGATGTCCTGTTTTTCAATTCCCACCTGCTTCACCGCTCCTATCCGAATCGAACGGAAGATCGGTTCCGCCGCTCTTACGTATGCCATTACTGCAGCGCCCGTTCGTGGGTTCCGTGGAACCACGGCGCGCCGTTTGCCGGAGACGCCGCCAACGAGCTGCATATATTGGCCAGAGGAACGACGCATCTTCCGTTTGCGTCGCCGGCGTTCGGCACTCCTGTCCATTTGCGCGGCAACGCCGCTTATGCCTCTTCGCGAATGATGGGAATGGAGGACGGCAGCATGATGGAAGTGAAGCGGAGGATCGGGACATATGAAGCGACCGGAAGCGGCAAGGATCCGCAATCTTAAATATGGAGTTGAAATCGGATGGAACAAATCGGTGTTCACGTCGGCCGGCTGTCGCAGATTCGCCCGACAGTCAATTTCGCCAACCGCATGACGGCATCCCCCGGACAAGAGTGGGGGCCGCGGACGATTCCCGACTGTCAGCTCCTTTATGTCATTTCAGGCAAAGCGACACTCCTGCTCGGACCCGTCAAGTACGCGTTAAATGCCGGAGACTGCGTTTTTTACGGTGCGGAAAGCCCGCATCTGCTTGTTTCTTCCGTTGTGGAACCGTTTACGTTTTCGAGCATCCACTACAGCTGGGATAAAGTATCGCCGAAACCGGTCAATCCGATACCGGACATTCGTTCTTGTCAGAAGAACGATCTGAGGAAACCGGCGCTGTCTTATTCGGTTCATGTGGACGGATACGGGAACGTCGCGTTCCCCCATTACTTTACGCTGCCGAGTCTGGAAAGCTTGTTCATGCAAATCGTGCGGGAATACAGGGTGGAAGAACACGGATACGATTCCGTGCTGAGAGGGCTGATGACCCAGCTCCTTGTCGTCATCATCCGGCACTTGATTCACGGGCAGTATTCGTCCACCGCCCGGAGCAAAATCGCTGCGGCACTGGAGGCTGTCCGCAAACAGCCGCACATCGGTTGGACGACAGTGGAGCTTGCCGGTTTGTGCGGCTACCATCCGACGTATTTCGCCGCTTTGTTTAAAGAAGCGACAGGCCATTCGCCCAAACATTATTTGGTGCTGGAACGCATCCGCAAAGCGAAAGATTTGCTTTTGGAAGCGGATACGATCGAAGAGGTTGCGGAGCGGTTGGGGTATGCGAGCGCCCATTATTTTTGCCGCAATTTCAAGTCGGTTACCGGATTGACTCCATCCGAATTCAAGCGGCAAAGCGCCGAACTGTAAGCTGGGGTTAACGGCGCCAGCGCAACTTGCGCCAAAAGAAGCGCACCGTTCTTTTACAATGACACATTACGGGAAAGGAGAAACCATCATGAGTTTGGATTTGTTTAAACTTGACGGACGCGTCGCCCTCATTACGGGAGGAAACCGGGGGCTGGGGCTGGAGATGGCCAAAGCTTTGGCCGGCGCCGGTGCCGATGTCGTCGTCACCAGCCGGGACAAGGAGAGAGCCGAGGAGAGCGCGGCCGCCATCGCCGACGCGACGGGAAAACGCGCTTTAGGTCTTGCGGTGGACGTCACCGATGCGCAGCAGGTCGAATCGACGGTTCGGACGGTGGCGGAGCAATTCGGGCGCATTGATATTTTAATCAATAATGCCGGAATCAATGTCCGCAAACCGATAGAACAGTTTGACGAAGAGAGCTGGGATTTGGTGCAAAACACCAATTTGAAAGCTCCGTTCTTGTGCTGCCGCGCCGTAGCGCCGTATATGAAAAAACAACAGTACGGCAGAGTCATCAATGTCGCTTCGATGCTCGGGTTTGTCGCTTTGCCCGAAAGGGGAGCCTATTGTTCCAGCAAAGGCGGGCTCGTTCAACTGACGAAAGTGCTTGCGCTCGAGTGGGCCCCTTACAATATTACCGTCAATGCGCTTTGTCCGGGTCCGATTGCAACCGAGCTCAACTTGCCCGTCATGAACAACCCGGAAGCGAATCAGTTTTTCATGAATCACATCGCGCTGAAGCGTTGGGGCCGGCCGGAAGAAATAGGCGGAGCCGCCGTCTTTTTGGCATCGGACGCATCCGGATTTATGACCGGTTCCGCTCTCGTCATCGACGGAGGCTGGACGGCGGAGTGATCCGTTCGGGAATTGACGCAGAACTTCGGGAAAGCGGACAAAATGAATTCATTCCCGCATCCATATAAATCGAAAGGAAGATGATCATGCGTATCGGCCTGTCTGTATACGGTACTACTTACGCAATGGGAATTCATCCGAAATCGGGGAGAACTCCAATCACACCGCGCCAGCTTTTGGATCAGGCGCTTCAAGCCGGTCTGCAGGGAGTGGAAATGCCGGAGTCGCTACTGAAAAATGAAGATCCCGCCGAAGTGGCGCGCTATGCTCAGGAGCGCGGCTTGTTCATTACGATTGCCGCCGGCGGCTACGATCCGCAACGGCTGTCGCCCATCCTGGAGACGGCGGGACGAATGGGGGTACGCACCGTTCGTACCGTAGTAGGCGGAGCCGATTTCGGCGGGGATCGGAGAAAGCTTGCCGGGAGGTGGCAGCCTTTCCTGCAGGAAGTGCTGTCCGGTTTGCGGGAAGCTGCTGCGGCTGCGGAGCGCTTCAATGTCAACCTGGCGGTCGAAAATCATCAGGACCTCGCTTCGGAAGAGCTGTTATGGCTTTGCGAGACGATCGGTTCCCCGAAGTTCGGAATTACGCTCGATACCGGAAATCCTCTGGCTACCGCGGAGGAACCTATCGATTTTGCCAGAAGAGTCGCCCCGTATTTGAAAAACGTGCATCTGAAAGATTACTGGATCTATTTAAGCGAAGAAGGATACCGCCTCGTTCGCTGTCCGCTCGGACAAGGTGTGGTGAATTTCGCCGAGCTATTCGGTGTTCTCCGTTCCTTATGCCCGGACGTAACGATGTCAATCGAACTCGGGGCGCTCGAGGCGCGGCATACGCGCGTATTGGCCGACGATTATTGGCCGGAGTATCCTGCGCGCACGGCAGCTCAGCTTGCGCAGGTGATCCGGTTTGCGCAAGCGAACGCCAAACCGGCGGGAGATTGGCGCACTCCACACGAAAAAGGTGAACCGCCGGAAGCGATCGTCGCGTATGAAAATCATCAGCTGGCAGCCAGTCTGGCCTATATTGTTCCCTTGTTCCGGCAGTTCAGCTAAGTTTCGGTTTCAGATCAGGCTCTGATTGCACGAATATTGTAATCGATTACATCATCAATTTTTAACGAGGTGCATGAACATGACGGCAGTTGATTTATCCGGAAAAATCGCCATTGTAACCGGTTCCAGCCGCGGGCTCGGCCGGCATTACGCCCTACATTTGGCCCGCGCCGGCGCTGATGTTGTGATCCACGATGTGAATGAAACGGCTGCCGCGGAGTTCGGGGAGGCCGAATCGGGCCCTGCGGTGGCCGAAGAAATTCGCGCATTGGGCCGGCGTTCCGCTTTTTTTGCCGCCGATCTTACCGATCCTTCGCAAGTCGAGCAATTCGTGCGGAAGGTGCTGGAGCAATTCGGCCGCATCGATATTCTCGTTAACAACGCGGGAGGAGATATCGGCGCGCGTACGCCCCGCCCCGATCCGAACGACGCGCTGGATATCGATGTCGACGACATCCGTTCCGGCGTCGATCGCAATTTGCTGACGACGATGTATATGTGCAAATATGTGGGCATCCATATGCGGGAACGCCGATCCGGCAAAATCATTAACGTAGGCTCCATCGCCGGTCACATCCCGGTTACGACC
>JAWLCZ010000191.1:0-7130 GCA_041686835.1 Paenibacillaceae bacterium
GCGACAGCGGCACCTTGCAACATTTAACCTTTACAGGAGGGGATCTCATTGGAAAAAATCGATATTTTCAAGGACATCGCGGAACGAACGGGAGGGGATATATACCTCGGCGTCGTCGGCGCGGTCCGTACGGGAAAATCGACCTTCATCAAGCGATTTATGGAATGCCTCGTTCTGCCGAACATCCGAAGCGACGCCGACCGCGTCAGGGCTACGGATGAACTGCCGCAAAGCGCCGCCGGCCGAACGATTATGACGACGGAACCGAAATTCGTTCCGAACAACGCCGTGGAACTTAACGTAGCCGAAGGGCTGACGGTGAACGTGCGGCTCGTCGACTGTGTAGGGTATGCGGTGGAAGGAGCGAAGGGCTACGAAGACGAAAGCGGTCCGCGCATGATCTCGACGCCGTGGTTCGACGAGCCGATTCCGTTCCAAGAAGCGGCGGAGATCGGCACGCGGAAAGTCATTCAGGAGCATTCCACATTGGGCGTCGTCATTACAACGGACGGGACCATTGCCGAAATTCCCCGCTATTCGTATGTGGAGGCGGAAGAGAGAATCGTCGCCGAACTGAAAGAAGTCGGGAAGCCGTTCATCCTCGTCGTCAACTCAACGAGACCGCAAGGCGCGGAAGCGCAGGCGCTCAGAAACGAGCTGGCGGCCAAATACGATATTCCGGTCATGGTGATGAGCGTCGCGACCATGGACGAAGAAGACGTCATGTCCGTGTTGCGGGAAGTGCTTTATGAATTCCCCGTGCACGAGGTCAACGTCAATCTGCCGAGCTGGGTGATGGTGCTGGATGAAAACCATTGGCTGCGCAGCAATTTCGAGGAATCGGTTCGTTCCACCGTAAAGGATATCCGGCGTTTGCGCGACGTAGACAGAGTCGTGGGGCATTTCACCGACTTCGACTTTATCGACAGGGCGGCGCTGGCCGACATGAACATGGGGCAGGGCGTGGCGGAAATCGATTTGTACGCTCCGGACGAACTGTATGACAACATTTTGATGGAAATCGTCGGTGTGGAGATTCGCGGCAAAGATCACCTGCTGCAGCTGATGCAGGAATTCACTCATGCCAAACGCGAATACGACAGGTTCGCCGAAGCTTTGGAAATGGTGAAAACGACGGGTTACGGCATTGCGCCGCCCACACTGGAAGAAATGGCGCTTGACGAGCCGGAACTGATTCGCCAAGGCTCCCGTTTCGGCGTACGGCTGAAAGCGACGGCTCCTTCGGTTCACATGATACGCGTGGACGTCGAGTCGGAGTTTGCGCCGATTATCGGCACGGAAAAGCAGAGCGAAGAGCTGGTCCGTTATTTGATGCAGGATTTCGAAGACAATCCGGTAAAAATATGGGAATCGGACATTTTCGGCCGATCGCTGCACTCCATCGTGCGGGAAGGCATACAGGGCAAGATCGCGATGATGCCGGACAACGCCCGCTACAAGCTTCAGGAGACGCTCGGCAGAATCATTAACGAAGGCTCGGGCGGCTTGATCGCGATCATCCTGTAGGCCAAGAAAAGCGCAAACCTTGTCAAGAAACCCGCTGCCGCGTTGTTTTGGCATCACGTCTGGACATTCCGGCACTCGAAAAGAGTGCTTTTTGTTTTAAGGAAGGTGAAAAATATTACCATAAGGCACTTGAAATTGCGCCGTCCGTATATTACTATAAATTTGGTTCACAACTGTCGATTTTTGCAATAAACAGATGGGAAATCGGCAATTTTTCGCACATTTATGTATATTTTTTCGCAAAACGGTTAAGACAGAATGATAACAGCGCATTAGTTTCGGGGGGAGGTGAATGGCATGAATAAATCTGATTTGATCGCAAAAGTTGCGGAGAGCACCGATTTATCGAAAAAGGATGTAGCCAAAGCGGTGGATGCGGTATTCGATGCAATTTCGGAAGCATTGCAAAAAGGCGACAAAGTGCAACTCGTCGGATTTGGAAACTTTGAAGTTCGTGAGCGTGCCGCACGCAAGGGACGGAATCCGCAAACCGGGGAAGAAATCGATATCCCGGCAAGCAAGGTGCCTGCATTCAAACCTGGCAAAGCGTTAAGGGAAGGCATTCAATAATGAATGTACATAGCAGCAAACGACATAACGAATAGAAAAAAACCGTGCCCGTGAGCACGGTTTTTAAGTTTCATGCGCGCCCGGCATGGGCTGGGCGGTCACCTCTAAAGTAAAGTCCGGTTTTAAATAAAGTTATTGTCTTCCAACGCTTGCAAGGGAGGGCATTCGTGTAGTATAATCGTTTTTGCACGAATCGGGAAAACGAATGCCTCGTATAACCGTTCGCACACATCAACGTCGGGGTATGGCGCAGTCTGGTAGCGCGCACCCTTGGGGTGGGTGAGGTCGCAGGTTCAAGTCCTGTTACTCCGACCATGGAAAAGGCACCGTGAATCCGGTGCCTTTTCCCATTTCCGGGAACCCTTTTTTTCGGCCGGCCAGCGATCGCACAAGGCGGAAGTTGACATCTCCACTTTTTTCTAGCATCATAAAGGGAGTGAGGAAGTTTGACGAAATGCGACGGCCGGGAGGACGAGGTCATGGATATGATTCAAGGCGACTATTTTGTAATTAAAGCGAAAGAAAACGGAGTGCACGTCATCGGGTTGACGAGAGGCCAGGATACGCGCTTTCATCATTCGGAGAAGCTCGATAAGGGCGAAGTGATGATAGCCCAGTTTACGGAGCACACTTCGGCGGTAAAAGTAAGAGGCAAGGCGGTTATTATGACCCGATACGGCGTCTTGGATACGGAACAATAATTTGCGGATGCAGGCATAGCCTGCTTTTTTTCGTTGTAGAATGATGTTAAGGGAGGGGTTGTCGGATGAAATGGGTTGCCCGATTCCTGTTAACATCAATCCTGTCGCTCGGCATAGCCGCGTTATTGTCCGCGCTGCCCAGGCTCGACCGGTCCGATCAATTGAAAAAGTCCGACATGTCCGCTTTCGGTCATACGAAATGGACCTATCTGGGCGCTCAAAATTTGGTCGATCAGCTGGCGGGGCTGAAGCTGGAGACGGAAATCGGCCGAGTCGACTGGAGCCATGACGTCTTATCGATCGATTTGAAATCGCGGCGAATCGGCACGGATTCGTCTTTCGTCTACCGCGATTTGTACGAAATCATTCGCTTGGCCTTGGTGAACACGACGAACGTGAAACAAGTGCGGGTGAGAGTGTTTGAAGCCGAACTGCCGGATGCCCGCGGGCAGCTGCTGCTCGCCTTGGACGCCCGGAGAAACGAGGTAGGAGCGGGCCCCCTTCCGGATTCGCACGCCACGTTTCAATCGCTGGTCCGGTATTTGGAATCGCATTTCCGGATCACTTATACGCAAAAGTGGAATGAAAAGACCGCCCCATCCTATTGACGGCGCCTTCGCGGAGTTCATCTTCCTGAGCCGTAAATGGCGGCTGCAAAAGCCGGACGCCAAGCGCGCCGGCCGCTCCAAAATGTTGCCGGAGCGAGAAGTGTACGGGACGCGCATCATATGTTATAATTACATAATGTCGTTGGCACGACGTTGGCATAAGTATCCCAGTTCAAGACAGTTCGGAGGCATTGCATGGACACATATCGGGTTCCTGATATTGCGAAAAAATATACGGAATACGACATCATTCAAACGCATACGGAACTTCCGGATTTTCCGAATTATCGGGCCAGATTGCTGTATGCTTTTCTGAATAAAGGATCCAGTTCGGCGAACAGCGAGCTGTACGTGCTCGTCACTTCGCTTGTGCAAATGGGATTGGACACGCATGACCTCGTTTCCGCTTCGAAAGATCGGAGCGAACGGAACACGGAACGCTCCCGCCAGCTGAAAGTGCTGGCCGGCGATTATTTCAGCAGCAGATTTTATCATCTGCTTTCGCAAGCGGGGCAAATCGAACTGGTCAAACAGCTGTCCGACGCCGTTTGCGAAGTAAACCGGCTGAAAATGAACATGTATCTGAAAATGAAGCAGTTCAAGCTGACCGCGGACGATTACATTCAGCAGTCGGTTCATATCAAAACGCAGTTGTTCCTCGCCTTTTCCGGATTGATGGAAGGCATTTACAATAAAGTCTGGCCGGACATGCTGCACGGACTGACGAGGTGCGAGGTTATCCACGAGGAACTGAAAAGGCTCGATACGCTGAACAAATTCCGCGACAGTTTTGCGTACTGGCACATCCTGCAGCTGGGATCGAAAGAGGAAAAGAAGCATCTGAGCGGGGAAGAAACGGATTCGGGGAAAATCCGCTCGATGACGATTAAATATAATGTGCGTTCCTTGCTGTTTCAAATGCTCCATCAGCAGCTTCAGCAGGTGCTGCAAAAATTTCAGCAGTTCGAATCGGAACAAATGATGAAGGAACTGTTTCACATTGTCGAGCCGTTTATGCGCTGCCTCTCGACTCCGAAAGTGCTAGAGGGATACGAGGTGACGTGATGAAGACGGAAACGAAAGAACAGTTCGTCCATTCCGTATTTGAAAGCATCGCCCACAAATACGATTTGATGAACGATATATTAAGCTTTCGGCGCCACAAATCGTGGCGCAAATTTACGATGAAGAAAATGGGCGTCAAGCCCGGCGATACGGCTATCGACTTGTGCTGCGGCACGTGCGACTGGACGATTAGCCTGGCGAGGGCAAGCGAATACGGCGAAATCGTCGGGCTCGATTTCAGCCGCAACATGCTGGACGTGGGGAGCCGCAAAATAAAGAAGCTCGGGTTGGACAAGCAGATCAGGCTCGTGCAGGGGAACGCCATGAACCTTCCTTTTGCCGACAACAGCTTTGACTTTGCCACAATCGGTTTCGGGCTAAGGAACGTTCCCGACATTGTACAGGTGCTGAAAGAAATGCGCAGAGTCGTGAAGCCGGGCGGGAAAGTCGTCTGCCTGGAGCTGTCCAAACCGGTGTGGCAGCCGTTCAAAGCGATTTACTATTTTTACTTTGAGAACATACTGCCGCTCGTAGGGAAGCTTGTCGCCAAGCGATACGAGCAGTATAAATGGCTTCCCGAGTCGCTGGTTCATTTTCCGGATCATCTGGAGCTTGTCCGCCTGTTTGAAAACGCCGGGCTGCGGGAAGTGAAGGCTTTCCCGCTGACGGGCGGGATCGCCGCGCTTCATATCGGGACGAAGGGGAATGCGGATGCTGATTAGAAAAACAAAAATATTTCTTGAAATGATCAAGTTCGAGCATACGATTTTCGCGCTCCCGTTCGCTTTTATGGGAGCTTTGCTCGGATCGGTCACCGTCATGGACAAACTTCCGACCTGGGGGCAAATCGGCTGGATTGTCGTGGCGATGGTCGGAGCCCGCAGCGCGGCGATGGGTTTGAACCGCGTGATCGACAAGGCGATCGACCAGAAAAATCCGCGTACGGAGAACAGGGCTCTGCCGGCCGGTCTGCTATCGTCGAAAGAAGTCATCGTATTTATAGCCGTATCCTTTATTTTGTTGTTCATTGCGGCGTCGCGGCTCCATCCGCTGTCAATGAAGCTGCTGCCCATCGCCGTGTTTTTTCTCGTTATTTATTCCTACACGAAACGTTTTACGTGGACTTGCCATATCATTCTCGGATTGACGATCGGGCTCGCGCCGCTCGGCGGTTGGGTTGCCGTAACGGGCACGATCGACGCCACGGCGATCATTTTTTATTTGTCCGTCGCCTTGTGGACGGCGGGATTCGACGTCATTTACGCTTGTCAGGATGAGGAATTCGACCGCAAGGAAGGCTTGTATTCGATACCGAGCCGGTTCGGCGTCGCGAAAGCACTTATGGCGGCGAAACTGTTTCATCTGCTCACGGCGGCGGGGCTCATCAGCTTGCTGCTGTTGGCGAAGCTGAGCTGGTGGTACTTGATCGGGACGATCATCGCCACGGTCATTTTATATAAAGAGCATCGGCTCGTCTCGCCGAAAGATTTGTCCAAATTGAACACCGCATTTTTTACGATGAATGGCGTGCTCAGCGTCGTCGTTTTTGTGTTTACGCTGCTTGACGTGGTGGTGCGGTACAAATGGTGACGGACATGGCGGACAGAACGATTCGCATCGGACGGATTCATTACACGAACGTATGGCCAATCTTTTATCATTTCAAGCCTGAGGAGCTCGGCCACAGGGTCGAACTCGTATCGCAAGTTCCGACAAGCTTGAACCGGGCGATGTCCGCGGGCGAAATCGACATGGGGCCGATTTCCTCGTTTGCGTACGGCGAATCGTTCGAACGTTACGTGCTGTATCCCGACTTGTCCGTCAGCGCTTACGGAAAAGTGCGCTCGATTCTGCTTTTTCACAAAAAGCCGCTGAAGCACATTTTGTTCGGCCGTATAGCGCTGCCGACGACTTCGGCGACATCCGTCAATTTGCTGAAAATCATTATGGAAAAATTTTACGGAGGAAAACCGGATTACTCCTATGCTTCGCCTTCATTAGATGATATGATGAAAGAAAACGATGCGGCGCTGTTGATCGGCGATGACGCGATCAAGGCGTCCTGGAGCAACCGGACGTACCGTGTGCTCGACCTCGGGGAGGAATGGATGCGGCAAACGGGGCAGTGGATGTCGTTTGCCGTATGGGCGGTCCGCAAAGAAACGGCGGAACGATCGCCGGAGCTGGTGAGAGACATTTACCGCGCCTTTGTGCAAAGCAAACGGTACGGACTGAGCCATCCGGAACGGATGATAGCCGAAGCGTGCCGCACCGTCGGCGGCGATCCGGAATATTGGCGCACCTATTTCCGGACGATTCGTTACGACTTCGGTTCCGAGCAATGGGCCGGACTGCGGTTATATTTTCGCTACGCCGAGGAATTGGGGCTTGTCCGCCGTGAAGTTCCGCTGCAAATATGGGACGACAAATCCGTTGTACAGGTGAAACGATGAAACTGCTGGATATCTACGCACGACTGAAAAGCGATATCGATTACATCGAGAGAGAACTGGAACGAAGCATTCAGGCCGAACATTCCATGTTGAGCGAAACGGCCGTACATTTGTTGAAAGCGGGGGGCAAACGAATCCGCCCCGTTTTTGTTCTGTTGGCGGGTCAAGTCGGGAATTAGTCACTGGAACGGTTGACATATGTGGCT
>JAWLCZ010000192.1:0-7094 GCA_041686835.1 Paenibacillaceae bacterium
GACCAAGCCTGCGGCAGTTTCCATTATTGCCGGAATTTCATATATTCCCGGATATCTGAATGCTTTCATGGTCGCCAGCCTGCTTTTGGATCGCCAACCCGCATTCAAGATGGAATCTCCCGCAGAAGATGTAACCGTATTGATTGCCTGCCACAATGAGGAAAAAAGAATCGGGGAAACTCTCAAACGCATAGCTGCGCAGGATCATCAGGGAAAAATTTTTGTCATTGTGATTGATAATGCATCTATTGACAATACCGCAAAGGCCGCAAAAACAATGGGGAAAAAATACGGGCTGCCCATTTCCGTGTTACATGAAGGCCATCCGGGGAAGCATCGCGCTTTAAATCGCGCGCTTCCGCATGTAAAAACCAAGTACATGATTACACTTGACGCCGATACATTACTCCACCCCTCCGCCATTCGATATATTGCCGCCCGCATGCTGTCCGCGCCACCGGATGTTTGTGCAGTCGCCGGCACGGTGCTCGTCCGAAATAGCAGGGTTAACTTCTGGACCCGGATTCAGGAATGGGATTATTTTCTTGGAATTGCAGGGATAAAAAGGCTTCAAGGGCTGTACCAAGGCACATTGGTCGCACAAGGGGCTTTTTCGATATACGAAACGGCTTCCATCAGGAAAATCGGCGGATGGCCGGATGCCATCGGAGAAGATATTGTTCTTACATGGCGTTTATTGGGAAACAACCGGAAAGTTTATTTCGAGCCGTTAGCCGTCGCTTTCACCGATGTCCCCGAAACATTCCGGCATTTTTCCAGACAACGCAGCC
Source organism: Paenibacillaceae bacterium (assembly GCA_041686835.1). Classification (GTDB taxonomy): domain Bacteria; phylum Bacillota; class Bacilli; order Paenibacillales; family JAWLCZ01; genus JAWLCZ01. The sequence continues at coordinate 792 of JAWLCZ010000192.1, forward strand.
GCTGGGCCAGAGGGATGATAGAAGCGTTAAAGGTCATTCAACCTTGGGAACAACCTATCCTCTTCACCCGATTTTTAACTGGATATAATCTCATCATGCCATACCTGGATCTGGTTTATACTTTTTGCTGGATACCGGGCCTCATCGCAGCTTTTTTCGGATATTACTGGATCGTTGGCCCAGCGTCGCTTTTGGTGCTCCCCCTTGCGCTTGCGCAGAACTATATTTTATTCCGGTATCAAAGCTATGTTTTTCGTAAGCTGAACCTGAGAGTCAGGAGAAACAGATTCGGATTTATTGCCTACGTGCTTTGTTATCAAATGATCATGAGTCCTGTTTCGGTGTGGGGATACATCCAGGAATTTTTAAAACTTCGCCGCATATGGAAATAACCGATAATCCTCACAAAACGAAACGATCAACCGGCAATAAAAAAACACTCCAAATTCGGAGTGTCGGCTTTGAACGTAAATGGAAAAGTGACTCGATGAATATTTCTCAAGGTGTGAACGTGCCATATGATAATTCATGGGGCGGAATGGAGATATCCGCCTCAGATTGCTTACGGAGCAGTTCTAAATCAATAATCTTTCCAATCAAAAAGAAGATCCAGCAGCTTGAGAATCGTTTTTTGATCCTCGATGCTTCGAGATTGCAAACGGGTGATGATTTGAGACAAAGTGTATTCTTGTAAGTTTGGATTAGGCCGGATGGAACGGAAAAGATCCTCTAATGAAACCTCCAGAGCGTTAGCCACCTTTTCGATGCTTTCCAAGGTGGCATTTTTTTCGCCTCTTTCCAATTGTCCGATATATGTGGCGTGCAGATTAGCTATATTAGCTAACTCTTCTTGGCTGAACCCCTTTTCTTTGCGAAAATTTCGTATTCTTTCTCCGACAATTTTTGGCAGATCACTCATCGTATCACCTCTTAGGTTACTGTAGTTTTATCTTTAACATCCCCCAAGAGACTATAGATATTCATAATAAATAATGATATACTATAAGTATTATTTTTCGAAAAGTGACAAGAAGTCTGCCTATTGTGCTGCAGGTTTTCCCTACTCATGAGCGACCCTTCGATTATTCTCCTTTTCTCGGCAAGTTTCACCAATGAAAGGTGCAGAAGCCATTTTTCAGAGGATTATAAGGAAGAACGACGCATGATGAATCGTAAGATGATGTACGGATTCATACTGGCATCATTAGTGATGGCAATAGTCGTTAATTATTATTCGCCTCTAGAATCATTTTGGACGCTTTTTTTGATTCCTGCGATTGCGATACTTGTCTTATTTCCACAGTGGAAAACAACCATCGCTGTCGGATTGTCAGGCTTCATTCTTATGGCTATTACGGAGTTTACAAGCCAATATCAACCGTTTCCGCGTCAGGATGCGGTTCATCTGACGATTGCAGGTGCCGTGGAATGGTTCGTCTACGCGGTAATTTCATTTTTCCTTATCCAGACTGCACGGTTGATTGCGAAATTGGAGCGTCTGGCGATCACTGACCCGCTCACCAAAATTCATAATCGCAGATACTTGGATTTGCAAATCAATGCCGCTCCTTTGTGTCATGGAAGTGAACAATCGACGACGCTCATTCTGTTTGATATCGACCATTTCAAAGCCATCAATGATACATACGGCCACGACGCGGGGGATACGGTTTTAAAAAAGTTAGCCGTCGTTGTCAGAGGAATCATTCGGAATTCTGACATCTTCGTTCGAATAGGCGGAGAAGAATTTATGATCATTTTGCCGAATTGCCCTTTAGATCAGGGGATTAAACTAGCCGAGCGAATCCGGGAGACCATCGAAAGGACCGCGTTTATTTATAATGAAAAACCGATACTGGTGACCATTAGTATGGGCATAACCGAATATACCGGGGGGCAAGACATTTCCCGGTTCATTGAAAAAGCGGACGAAGCATTGTATCAAGCCAAAGAAACGGGCCGTAACAAAGTTGTTATTCTTTAATCCGGCTCTCGCAGTTGATGAACCGGAAACCAAATTCATCGGGATAGATGCTGACGAAGGGAGTTATGGTGAGTTATGCATGAGGAAGCCGTTAGGACGAATCCATGGATCGGGAAGCGTTTGAAACAGGATATCTATAACCATCATGGTTTTCAGTTGCTGCCCGCTTTCACCATCTTGCATCCACAACACATCAGGTTATTGAAAATCCACGGTATCGAACTGACCGAAAACGATGTGTTTCCGGCAGAGCAGAATGATTGCTCACCGGATTCGGAATATGCGCAGGCAGTTGAACGAATGGTGGCGCAGATGCGCGACATTTTCCAGGAAATCCGTTATTCCAAGAAAATACCGCTCGCCGATATTCGAAAGGAAATGATACCTGTGATTCATCAGGGCTCCGAGCCTTCGAATCTCTTTGGTTTGTTATCGTCGCTGCAGGTGAAGGACGATTATATATACCGTCACCATATTGGGGTGGCCATGATAGCGACGCTCATTGGAAGATGGCTCCATATGCAGGAATCGGAGCTGTTGCAGCTTTCTACGGCAGCATTGCTTCACGATGTCGGGAAAATAAGGATTCCTCAGGAGATTCTGAATAACCCCGACAAATTGACGGAAGAAGAATTCGAAATCATGAAAAAGCATACCTTATTCGGATACGAACTGATCAAAGGAACCGTGGGGACAAGCCACAGACAGGCGCTTGTCGCTCTTCAGCATCACGAAAGAATGGACGGCCGAGGATATCCGTTCGGTTTGAAACAGGATAAAATTGATTTTTTCAGCCGGATTGTCATGGTGGCCGATGTGTTTCACGCCATGACATCGAATCGGGTTTATCGCACCCCTTCCCCTTTTTACAGGATTTTGAAGGAAATTGGCCGGAATGCGTTCGGGGTTTTCGATGCGAAGATCGTGCACGTGTTTCTGAATAAAATCATGGAGTCGTTAGTCGGTCGGGAGGTTATGCTTACGGACGGCAGGAAGGGCAGAATTGTGATGATTAACTCCTTCGATCCGACGCACCCGCTCGTTCGTGTTGAGGAACATTTCCTTGATTTGAGCAAAAACGCGGATGCCGGAATCGACCGTATATTGATTTGAATCTAATCATTCGCACGAAAGGAAGAATTAGGCTATGGGAACAATGGAATTGACAGAACTTTGGACAAATCAGCTGCTTGAGATTGAGGGTGAGGAAGGGGCGAGGTATCATACGCAAATTGTAAAAATAGAACACGATGATATTTATATTATGTTGCCTGTAAATAAGCATAAGGAGAGTATGCCCTTGCCTTTTGGAAACCGCCGTTATGTAACGGTGTACTTTTATAACCATAACAAGGAGCTTTATATGTACGATACGGTGTTAACCGTAAAAAACGGCAAGCCGATTTTGGCTAAACCGCAGCCCGGCGCCGTGAAAAAAGTGCAGCGCAGAAATTATTTTCGGGTGCCGGCCAGGGTGGAAATGGAAATCCATCAACCTTCCAGTGGACATTTTCATCATTTTGTGACGGAAGATATAAGCGGTGGAGGAGTCTCTTTTATCTGTCCCGATCCGGACCTGTTTCACCTGAACGAAGAAGTGACAGGTATGATCCGACTGGAAAGGGGATCCGAAACGGTTAACATTCCTTTTATCGGTAAAATCGTCACTGCCCAAAACATTCCGGACGTGGGCCTCAGATTCGGCGTTTCCATCATCGACATCAAGGAGAAGCATCGAAGCGAAATTATCCGTTTTTGCTTTAAACGACAGTGTGAGATACGCAACAAATTGAATGATTAAATGTTGATTTATTCGGCGGACGCCACCGCCAACAGCTCTTTTTCGGCGACGATATACTGCATTAGCGCCGTTTGCGCCTGCCACAAAAAGGCGAATGACGGATTGCGCTTATACTCCTCGAGCGATTTGACGGCGGTATTCATCGCATTTTCCATTTTCTGCACGATCGGTTTCGCCGCCTCCGGCAAACCGTCCCGGACGGCTGCCGTCAAGCCGGTCCAGGCCTGATGCTCGGTTTTCAACGATTGAATGGTCGAATCCTCGAAAGCAAGCGGCTTCGCTTCCTGAAGATGAACGAGCGACAGAGCGCTCATCATCTGCACCAGCTTGTGTCCTTGCGCAAAGTAGGAATTGACCGGTTCCGCGCCGCCGCCGTTCCATTTTATCGTGTGCAGTTCGGGAATGTCGATCTGCTTGATAATGATTTCCTTGTTGTCTTCCTGAAGCCGGTTGCTGAGCAGCAGCGCGTCATCGCGGGTTTTCGTCAAGCCGACGTATACCCGGTACTGGTTGTCCGTCGCGGCGATCGCGGCGGGGCCTTTCTGGCGCAGTTGTTCCTGCGCCGCCTCGGCGCCTTCCAGACTGCTGAATACTCCGGATTGCAATACAAAATACGATTGGGCGGGCACATCGACCGCCACCGCATGGTCCGTTGAAGACGCCGGGGTTGACGCGGGTGCGGGTGCGGTATCGGCCTGTTCCTCCGAATCGGGCGAAACCAGCGCCCCTCCGTCCGCAATCTCCTCCTGGATGGCCGTTTTCTCCGGAAGCGCCGCTTGTTCCGAGGGAGTGTCCACGCTACTTTCCCGATCCATAAACATCGTCAACACGAAAAAGCCGAAGAAAAGTCCCGTCGCGACGGCTCCGGTCACGGCAAACACGATTCGCAGCCACGGCGTTTCCGGATGCCGGACATACTCCGGTTCCCGAAGCGGCGGCAGTTCGGTATAGTCCCGCTCCCGGCCGTAATGGCCGGAGGACCGGGTGTTCCTGTTGCCGTAATACCCCGTTTCCGGATCGACGGAAGATCCGCGTATCAGCTCCTCTATTTTTTGCGTCTCCGCATCGAACGGGCTGCTCCAAACGCCGAAATCGGTCGTGAACTGATTCAACGGTTTGGGATCGGCGCTATCGTTATCGTCGGGCTGCCCGGGGGGGTTTCCTTCCAACACTTTATATTCGCGATCATCGAGCGGAATCACTTTAGCCGGTTCATCCGCCACCCGGCTCACGTTTACGTCGCGATTCCGGTGCTCGAACCTGTACGTAATTCTTGCTTTGTTCATCAGACTCTCTCCTCGTCCCATTCTTGTAGTTCTAGCCTATGATAGAGAGAGTTGAAATATGATTCCCGATTTTCGTTTTCCGTTTCAACGGCCGAGGGCAAGGCTTACATGCGACAGTGCCCGCTCCGCCGCCTCCTTGCCTTGGCGGATGCAATCGGGCAGGCCGACGCCCCGGTACCCGGCTCCGGCCAAGTATACGCCCGGCATGGCGGCTTGCAGTTCCTCATCGGCCTGCTTCAGCCGATCCAAATGGCCGACCGGATATTGCGGCATCGATTTGTGCAGGCGCGTTATTTCGTAAAACAAAGGCTCCGCCGCAACGCCCATCACTTCTTTTAAATCGGTTCGCACTTTTTGCAAAAGTTCGTCATCGGATAAATCGACATAGTGCTCTTCCCCGGACCGGCCCACGTAACAGCGGAGCAGCGCTTTGCATTCCGGAGCCGTATGCAGCCATTTGGACGACGTCCAGGTGCAGGCCGTAATATACCGGCCTTCCGTGCGGGGAACGAGAAATCCCGAGCCGTCCAGATCGTGGCGGATATCGCTTCTTTCAAACGCCATTACGATATTGGCGACAGATACGTAAGGAATATCGGCCAGCCGCCGCACCGAAGGCAGATGAGCCAAAATGCCCGCGGCGGCAAATGCGGGCAGTGTGATAATGACGCTGTCCGCTTCCGTCTTGTCCCCGTCCGCGAATACAACCTCGTAGCGCTCCCCCTGCCGGCGAACCGCCGCGATCGCCCGGTTCGTTTCGACGTTCGCTCCGCGCAGCTCCCGCAAAAGAGCGTCGACCAGCGTTTCCAGCCCATTTTTATATGTCAAAAAGACGCTGCTTTTCAGCTCGGCCGGCAAACCGGACGCCGCCGCGGTTTGTTTGCGCGTTTCCATCATTCCCAGAATGAGGCTGCGGTGCTTGCGCTCTGCGGCGTGAAACTGCGGAAACGTCGACTGCAGGCTTAAAACGCGCGTATCGCCCGCATAAATGCCGGCGAGCAGCGGCTCGACGATATGTTCCAGCACCTCTTTGCCCAACCGCCGTTCCATAAAATGCCCGAGCGACTCGTCGCCGCTTTCCTGACGCCTCGGCAAAACGAGATCCATCGCCGCTCTTAACTTGCCCCACGGTGAAATCAGGCCCGTTTTCATGAAAGGAAAGATCTGTGTAGGAATGCCGAGCATGAGGCCGGGCGGCATGCGGTGAAGGCGCCCTTTATGCAAAATGTACG
>JAWLCZ010000193.1:0-7082 GCA_041686835.1 Paenibacillaceae bacterium
GCTTCTTCCTGTCCTACCACTCTTTTATGAAGCTCATCTTCCAGCTTCAATAATTTTTCACGGCCAGTTGATCCAGGCTTTTAAATTCATACCCTTGACTCCGGGCGGCATCGATGATTTTTCCTAACGCCTCGGCATTGTCTCTGGAAACCGAATGCAGCAGGATGACTGCCCCGGGATGAAGCTGTCCCGTCACGTTTTCGTAAGCGTACCTCCATCCTTTCTGCGCTTTCGTCTCCCAATCTTTATATGCAATCGACCAGAAAACGTTCGTATATCCAAGCTGGGCGCTGACCCGCAGCGTCCGCTCGCTGAAAATGCCTCTCGGAGGCCGCAAAAAGCGCATCTCCTGTTGACCCGTAAGCTTCGCCACTTCATCTTTCACTTTGTCCAGTTCTTCCCTTAGTCCCGTATCGGAAATTCGGCTCATATCCGGATGGCTCCAGGAGTGGTTCCCGATAAGGTGCCCTTCATTTACCATCCGTTTTATGAGTTCGGGTTGATCCTTGACATAGTGTCCGGTGACGAAAAAGATCGCGGGTACCTTTTTTTCCTTCAAAACATCCAGCACTTTGGCCGTATACCCGTTTTCGTATCCGTTATCGAACGTAAGGTAAAGCTCTTTTTTCGACGTGTCCCCCAAAAAAATCGCCCCGTGTTTTTTCAACATGTCCTTGAAGCCTTCCTGGTCGATGGAGGGAAGCGCGCCGTTTCGGCTTTTTTTGAAACCGTAATGGTAAGGAACATCTCTGGACGCCTCGGCGGCATGCAGAGGGAACCATAGAATGGAAAGGGCGAGCAGAGCCAATACAACAATGTGGCGTTTCAATACTGTACACCTCCGAGCATCAAACGTATTGTTGTCGCTTCAAGAGGTAATCTCCCCCGGCCGCTGAAAATTATGTATTCCATAAGCGGATCGGGTTCCTCATTTATTCGCCGAACAGTTCTTGATAAAATTTCTCTCTGCCCAAATGATTAAGGAAGTCTATCTTTCTTTTTTCATAAAAATCTTCTGCATTTCCTCTTGCAAAATACCAAACACAATCAAATAAAATGCTCAATTTATATACATCGAACAAATGTACTTCTTCGACGTTGTTTAAAGGTCTGTATTGGGTATATTCCGACACCACTTTCCTTGCTTCATGAAAATTAAGGACCGCATCTTTATCGTGACGCCACGCCCAAGATTCGATCAAGCCTACCAGATCGAACAGAAGATACGTGTAGTTGGCATCATCAAAGTCCAACAAAGCGCTAAATTCATCATTCTTATAAAGGACATTGGAAAAGTGGAAGTCCGCGTGGCAAATCCCCTTTGGCAGCGATTCGGGAAGATTCAGCTTGAGCAATTCATTTTCCAGCCATAACAACTTCTCTTTTGAATTTGCTGTGTTTATGCGTTTTGATGCCTGTTGAGCCAGTTCGCGGCAAAGTTCGACGCTATAGTTCCATCGATCTTCTTTATGAACAGGCGTATAGTTTACAGTGATGTTATGCAGCTCTGCAGCCTTTTGAATGAGTTGCTTTCTTTGCCTCTCATTGGGTTCTTCAATGTGTCGGCCTTCCATAAATTCAAAAAAGACATAAGGTTTCTGACGATGAATGCCAACAAAGCTTCCGTTCTTATTTCTGTAGGGTGCCGGACAGGGATAGTGATGATCCTTCAAATAGCTGAGCAAGTTCGTTTCAAACAAGACTGAATTTTTCGTGCGATTCTCATAGTATCTAAACACAAACTGACCCTCTGTCGTTTGAATCCTGATATTGGTTTGGACCGTTCCGCTTGTAAATGGCGCGGAGCCTATATACTTACCCAGGTTGTAATTTGTAAGGATTTGTTTCAGCTCATCTTCCGAGAACACGGTTTTTACAGCCATAACCCTTTCTACCTCCATGGGCGGCGCTTTCTCCTATGTCTGCCGCGATGATTTTATTCCAGAAGTTGAACACGTCAGCTTTCCTCCTGCTGAAGTTCCATCCACTGCTCATACAGTTCGGCGGCTTTCTTCTGCAGCCGCTCCTTTTGCAGCGCAAGCTCGCTTGTTCTTAGCGAATCCGCATAGATCTCGGGCCGCGCCAGTTCCTCGTCGAGGCCGGCAATCTGTTTTTCAATCCTCTCAATGTCCTGCTCCAACCGGAGGGCGAGCCGGACTTGCCTGCGATTTGACGTCTCTTTCCCTCTCGATGCCGGTGAAATCCCGTCCCGCCGAACGCTGTTTTTGCGCTCGTCGCTGACCCTCCGCTCATCGCTCATTCTCGTTCGTTTCGCTTGTTGTTCTTTGTATTCATCGAAATTTCCTTGGTAAACGGCCAAAGTCCGATCGTGCAGAGCCCAGATTTTGCTTGCAATCCGGTTGATGAAATACCGATCGTGGGAGACCGCCAGTACGGTGCCGGGGAATTGTTCGAGCGTTTCCTCAAGCGCCTCGCGCGACGCGATATCGAGATGATTGGTCGGTTCGTCCAGCAGCAGCAAGTTTGGCATCCGATGTATCAGCAAGGCGAGCCGCAGTCTCGTCCATTCGCCTCCGGAGAGATTTTTGACGGATTTGAATACGTCCGCCCCGTAAAACAAATAAGCCGCCAACCGTCCTCTCGCTTCTCCTTCCTCCAAACCCGCTTCGTCGCGAAAATATTGCAGCACCGTCAAATCGTGCTGGGGCGGTTCATCCTGGGCCAAATAACCGATCACCGCCCGCGATCCGAGCTTGACATCGCCCTCGTCAGGCTGTTCTATGCCGAGCAGCAGCTTGAACAGCGTGCTTTTTCCCGCACCGTTATCGCCGATAAGCGCAACCTTGTCCCCATATTCAAGCAACCCCGACACATGACGGAACAGAAGCCTGTCCCCGTAAGCTTTGGATACGTTATCCAGTTTGGCCGCATCGTTGCCCGAACGGCCGGCGAGCTCCAGCCGGAAATCGGCGGCCTTGCGATCCATTACGGGCCGCTTCACCTTCTCCATCCGATCAAGCGCTTTCTGAATGGCCGCCGCACGGCGGAAAAACTTCGGGTTGTCGCCGATTTGCCCCCACTCCCGGTAACGTTTGATCGCTTCTTTCATCTGTTTGATTTTTTTCTGCTGATCCTTGTATTCGGCAAACTGCTGCAGCAATCTCTGCTGTTTCTCTTCCTGGTATCCGGTGTAGTTCGTATAATAGGTCGTGGCCTCGCCGTCCTCGATTTCCACGATTTTTGCCACGACGCGGTCAAGAAAGTAGCGATCGTGAGAGACGATAATGCAGGTACCTTCGTAAGCGGACAAATAGGATTCCAGCCACTCCACCGCCGACATGTCCAAATGGTTTGTCGGTTCGTCCAGCAGCAGCAAGGTCGGTCGCGCGATCAAGAGAGAAGCCAGGCCCGCCTTCGTTTGTTCGCCTCCGGACAAAGAAGCGTACAGCCGGGTATAATGCGAAGCGGGTATACCCAAACCGCTAGCGACCTGATCGATTCTCGCTTCCATCTCGTAACCGCCCGCTTGTTCGAACCGCTCCTGCAGCTCCGCATACTGCCGCAAAACAGCCTCCATCCGCTCCGTATCCGCCGTCACCTGCGGTTGTGCCATGAGCGATTCCAGCTCCGCCATTTTCGCTTGGCATTCTTTCACTTCCCGGTAAGCGTACGACAGCACATCGTAGACCGTGCTTCTCCCGTCTCCGTCCGCCGTCTGGGCAAGATAGCCGATTTTCGCCCCTTTACGGATGGAAATATGCCCACCGTCCGGACTTAGGTCTCCCGCAATCAAGCGAAGAATCGTCGATTTTCCCGTCCCGTTCCGGCCGATCAGGCCGACTTTTTCACCTTCTTTTACTTCCAAATTTATATCCGACAGCACCAGGGTGGCGCCATAATATTTTTGTACGCGATGAAATTGCACGATCATGTTTCGTCCTCCTCAAGTTAGCGGATTTTCGTCGGAAAACTCGCGAAACTCGCCGGACCAAAAAAAAGCCGCGGGAAATTCCCCGCGGCCCGAAGGATAAAATCCGTTGAGGTCTAGGCAGGAGTCATTTCGCAAGTTGTGAAACCGTATGAGTCAAAATGGGCACACGAATCCCGTTGACGTCCGAAACATGAATGATGCCAGACAATGCCAATGGCAGCTGGCTGATACGGTTGTTCACAAACTCGAAATTCATCCTGCCTTCACCTCCTTTCCATCGTTTCCATTCAACCATAACATATTTGAAGTTCGGTTCGCAACAAGTAATGTCATTCCCGGCTTCAGCCCTCCAATCGGACCGATGAAGGTCTTTGTGCCCAGGCGAAGGAGGATTCTTTTATTTTTGTAGTCATTTGGACGCGTTTATAAGGATAGATCTTGTCAAGATCGATTTGTTTTTCTAATATTTGGAATATATATATAGAAAGGAAGAACACCAAAATGAAGAAAAAGGCATTGAAAAGTATGGCCGCCGCCGTATTCATCCTTCCTCTTGTTTTATCCGATTCTCCTTTTCCCTCGGAGTCCTCATTACTTGGAAGTCATGCCTCAGCTCATGAAACGATAAGCCCGGATCACAGCAACAAGCACGCTTTTGAGCTTTTCGCGAATCCCGTTATCGGTGACGGAGCGGATCCGTGGGTGGTCAAACATTCGGACGGTTTTTATTATTACACCCAGACAACCGGCAATAATATTACCATTTGGAAATCCAAGACCCTTTCGGGACTTGGCGCCGCCGAAAAGAAGGTCGTGTGGAACCCGGCGCAGGACGCGCCAAACCGGGCGCATATGTGGGCGCCGGAGCTCCATTTTCTTGACGGCAAATGGTACATCTATTATGCCGCTTCAGACGGAGATATGGGCAAGCAACGAATGTACGTTTTACAGTCTGAAGGAGCGGATCCGTTCGGGCCTTATTCCCATCCTGAAGGAACGGATTACGGCCAAATCGCCGACCCTTCAAACAAGTGGGCGATAGACGGTACTGTGCTCGAATATAACAACCGGCGATATTTTGTATGGTCGGGCTGGGAAGGCGATGTCAATGTGAGCCAGCATTTATATATCGCCCCGATGAAAAATCCATGGACGATCAGCGGAGAAAGAATTGAAATTTCAAGACCGGAACTGGAATGGGAGAAGATTGGCACCCCCACCGTTAATGAAGGGCCGCAAGTTCTAAAGAACAAGCAGGGAAAGGTGTTTATCGTATATTCCGCAAGCGGCAGCTGGACGGATGATTATACACTCGGAATGCTTACCCTTGAAGGCACGGATCCGCTTGTACCGGAAGCATGGGTAAAAAGTCAGGAGCCTGTTTTCAAGAAAAATCCTTACGCCAATGTATACGGACCGGGACATTGCAGCTTTGTGAAGTCTCCGGACGGCAAGGAAGACTGGATATTATACCATGCTGCAAAATTTATGGGGGCGGGCTGGAATCGCAGTGTGAGAATGCAAAAGTTCTCCTGGAACAAAGACGGCACCCCTCATTTTGGAGTGCCGGTTGGCGCGGATACGCTCCTAAAGGTGCCTTCAGGGGAATCGGACGGTAAATTGACACCGGCTCTACCGGGTCAAGTGTATAAATATGAAGCGGAAGATGCAATAGTCCATAACGCGAAAATTGTTTCAAATACGGGAGCGAGCGGCGGAAAAAAGGTTGGATATATCGACTTTGATGACAGCTTTGTAGAATTCGATGTTCAGGTTCCCGCCGGAGATTTTACGTTAAAAGTCAGGTATTCCAACGGGATGGGAGAGACCGCCAGCCATTTCGTCACACTGAACGGCAATGCGATAGGGGAATTGTCTTACGAGAGCTTCGGCTGGGATTCCTGGAAAAATGCGGAACTGGATATTACGCTCGATGCCCAGCCGAGCAAGATTCGATTTTCCAAAGGAACATTGTTCACAGAGCTGGACTCCATAGAGCTTGTGCCCATAGAAACGAAGGTATTCAGGTATGAAGCGGAACACGGCCAGCTGAAGGAAGTAAAAGTATTCAGCCATCAAGCGGCTTCCAATGGACAAAAGATTGAACTGGACAAGAGAAACGGCCAGGCCAAATACCCGATCCTCGCGGCAAAGTCGGGAACATACGAATTGAAGGTAAGGTATGCAAACGGCTCCGGCCAAGCTGCCGCACATCAATTATTGGTAAACGGCAACTCCGCGAAAACCCTTGACTATGAAAATAACGGCTGGGATCATTGGCAAACGGTTTCTGTCCCGGTGAAATTGAAAAAAGGAGAAAATATAATCGGCTTCAAGACAAAATACGGTCTTGCCCAACTCGACTGTTTCACCCTTGAATTTAAAGAATAGGCAATAACGGACAGCCGATTCATTCCGTGCGCAGCGCTTGAATCGGCTTCAGTTTTGCCGCCTTGTTGGCGGGGAAGAGACCGAAGAAGACGCCTATGCACAAAGAGAAGACGAATGCCAGAAGCACCACATTCCAGGAGGTAGAGACAGAGATGTTCGTTAATCGGGAAACGAGTTTCGCTCCCCCCACGCCAACCGCAATCCCCAACAGTCCGCCGCATCCTCCCAACACCATCGACTCGATCAAAAATTGTACGAGAATATCTCTTTTTTTGGCGCCGATCGCTTTTCTTATTCCGATTTCGCGGGTTCTTTCGCTGACGGTAACCAGCATAATATTCATGATGCCGATTCCGCCCACGAGCAGCGAAATACCGGCTATTCCCGCCAGCGCCATCGTCATCGTATCCGAAATCGACGTTACCGTACTCAGCATATCCTGCTGGTTAAAGACCGAATAAAAGGTTTGCCCGCTGGAATTTTGGCTTCCTTTGAATTTTTTTTGCAGTTCCTCTTCAATCAGGCTTTTTACAGTGTTCACGGATTCCGCCGAATCCGCCTGGATATAGACCGAACGGACGCCTTTGCTTCGTAACAGCCGTTCGGCCGACGTGATCGGGATTAATATTTTATCGTCGTTCGACCCGCCAAAGCTGCTTCCTTTCTGTTCCAGGATGCCGACGATCTTATAGCTTTGACCGTTAATTTGCACGTTTTGACCGATCGGGTTGGACATGCCGTACAGGTTCTCGGCTGTCGTCGTTCCGATTAGGGCGACCTTCTGCCTGTATTCCACATC
>JAWLCZ010000194.1:0-6977 GCA_041686835.1 Paenibacillaceae bacterium
CCGACTGAACTTTCATCAGTAAGTTGTGCCTAGTTTAGCTAGGCGCGCTTGCACAAAATGCAATCTATTGCGCTCCGTGCCCTTTTTCCCTTGGATATGCTGCATTTTGTGCAACATAAGATGGCGATACATGAGGTTGAACGCCACCATGTGGCGAGCCGAGCGCTGGGTTGGGGTCACCCGCCGTGCAGCGGCGCAACGCGCGCCAGGAGAAGCGATGGCCTCCGTTTCGAGACGTTGCACTCCTTCCCTTCGTCACGGCTTTAACGCTTCATCGAACTAAACATGCTTTATCGTCAAAAAAGCTTCTATCGAAGCCTCTCGAAGATGCGGGTTCGTCTTTCAGCGGAAGTTTTACTTGGTACAAAAAAAGCCGCGTTGATTCGCGGCGTTAACGATTTTTGGCGTTAATTTTTACAGCTGATTCGGTACGGACGCCGAAACGCCCCGGCGCAACGGGCTTATCGCCGCGTTTCGCCGTGCCGAGCACAATGCCGGCCGTCGTCAAAATAAAAGCGGCGACATGAACCCAGTGCACTTTCTCTCCCAAAAACAGCACCGCCCCGGCCATGCTGGCGAAAGGCATTCCGTTTAAAAACATCGCCGTTCTTCCCGCCCCAAGCGCCTTGATCCCGGCGTTAAAGCCGAGAGAGCCGAGCGCGGAAGCGCCCCAGGCGGACAGCAGCATCACCGCCCAAACGGTAATGTCAGCGGGCAGGTGAGCATAGGCGGACGGCCCGCCCGCCACGACGGCGGCCGCGTTCAGCATCGCAGCCCCGAGCATCGTCGAATAAGCGGTAATGACCAACGTCGGAACGTCCCCGGAAATTTTCCGCACGAACAGTCCTCCCAGCACATAGGCGAGCATCGCCAAAAACATGACCAGGTCTCCCGCGCCGGATAAAGCAAACGGCGTTCCGGGGTGATCCGCGGCGACCGCCATGACGACGCCGGCGAGCCCAAGGCATACTCCGGCCAGCAGCCTGAGGGTCAGCTTCTCGCCGAGAAACATCCCGGCCAACAGCGCCGTCGTCAGCGGATTTAATCCGAGAATGAGCGACGAATTGGTCGCGCTGGTCAACCTTACGCCGTAGGAGAGCAGCAATTGATGGCCGAAAATCGAGGTGAACCCGACCAAGCAAAGAAACAGCCACTGCCGCCTGTCCGGTTTGTAAAGGCCGTACTGCTTCCACACGAACGGAAGCAGCACGACGCCGGCAAGCGGCATGCGGACGGCGGACACGATGAGGGGATCCATATGCTGCGTCAAATATTTGACCATGACCACGTTCAATCCCCATATCGCCACAACCGCCGACAAAATAATATACATTCGTTTATCCGCGCCCATTAGTCCGCGCTCCTTGTCGCATGTCCCTGTCCGGCCTGCCGGCTTTTCCCGGTAAACAGCCGCCAGAGCAGCAAAAAGCCCGCCATGCCGGCCAATGACATTACAGCGCTGGCGCCGTACATCATTTTCGGTCCCGTCACATCGAACATATAGCCGCCGACAATTCCGGCCAAAATGCCCGCGACTCCCATCCACATCAAACCGTAAACCGCCTGGCCGCTCGTGCGGTACTTATCCGGCACAAGATAATCGCATATTTGCGTGCCGGTATAAAACGACAGTCCGAAGGTGACGCTGTGCAGCAGTTGAATGAGCATTACGTGATACGGCGCGGCGGCGACGCACATCAGCCCCCAGCGCAGCGCATACAGCGCGCCGACGGCCGCCATTAGCGCGAACATGGCGCCCGGCGTCTTTTTCAAATAACGATCGAGCAGCATAAATACGGGCACCTCTAGAATGGCGGCGAAAAACCACGACCAGCCCACGTACACTTCGGACCCGCCCAGTCTGTCGACGACGATGGAAATGAACGTGGAATTCATCCGGTTCGGTATGGAGATCAGAACGCTGAGCAATAAAAAAGCCGCAAAGTACGGATTGACCACGATTGCGGACAATTCCTTCACGGAAAACCGGGTGCCGCCGGACTTCTTTCCTTCGTGCGGCAGCCGCACGCTCAGGACGATCGTCACGAGCAAAAACAGGCCGTATAAATAACCGAGCTTATCGATGCCCATCCAGTCGATAAACGGGCTCGAAATGAGCACCATCACGGCAAAGCCGATCGAACCCCACAGCCGGAACGTGCCGAACTGGTGGCCGGTATTTTCAATCGTGCGCAAAATGAGGCTGTTGCTGATCGGGTTTAACGCGGTTTGAAAAAAATAAAACAATAGCATCATGACGAACACGGCATAAAATTCGTGCATCCGGAAATATACCTGGCTCAATACCATATTGCCGGCCAGCATGATGATGATAATGAGACGCGCGTTTTGCAGCCTGTCGCTCCAGTATCCCCAGAACGGATTGGCGACAATCGACACGATGGGCCCGACGGACATCAAAAGGCCGATCTGTACCGAGTTGAACCCGACGTTCTGGAAGTACAGGGGCAGAAACGGCGCCAGCAGCGACCATGTGCCGTACATGAAAAAATTGAAATATTTTAAATTGGCTAGCGATGAGGAAGACTTGTCGTCCGATGATGTCATGGCTGCAACCGTCCTTATTTTTTTAACAAAATGTTAACATGGACAGTAAAACATTGTAAACCTATCCTATCTTGTTTAGATTTAGCAGCTGCCGCCCGGGCTTAGGTTCGAACCACGCTTCTGCCGCTTAAGTCTTTTACCGAAGCGTCTACCGCTTCTGCCAGCGAATATCGGGTCTCAAAACCAAGATTCCGTATCTTGTTGTCATTCCAAAGTCGGTTTACGGTAAAAGTTTTTAAAGCGAAGGGGGATAAATGATATTGAACCATCTGTTCCTCCGTCAAAGTGCCGGGCAATTCGACTGTTTTGGCAACGATTCCTCTGGCGTGATCGATATGCCGCTTCAATTGCTTCCAGGTCGTATCGAATCCTTTCAGGAGGTAAATGCCGTTGTCGTGTGCGGGTTTTTGAAAGGTTCCCAACCAAACCATCGCCCGGCCAATGTCACGCGTATCCACGAGTGAAACTTTAGTATCCCCATTGCCGATCATAGGATATCGGCCGTTGACATGCGCGGTGTAGAGTCTGGCAAAAAAAGACTTGGTGTCCCTAACGCCAATCGTGCTCGCCGGTCGTAAGATCAGGGTCGTCATTCCGGTTTTGCGGCCAATTTCACGGACGATGTTTTCCCTTTCAAGCCCCAATCTTTGGATGGGGTACTCCGGTTGCGACATATAGGACTCATCCATAGGTTCGTTGCTGCGGAAATCATAGATGACAATGGTGCTTAACTGGACGAACCGTGAAGCGCCTTGTGAAGCAGCGGCTTCCATCAGTGTTCTTGTCAATTTCACTTCCACTTCGGCTTCCAAATGGACGGTTGAATTCAACTGCGCATCTGCCGTGCAATTATAAACGACATCGTGCCCTTTTATGACTTCGGCAAGCGCCGCACGATTGGAAAAGTCAATCCGGACGACATTGACCCCAAAACTTTCCAGAAACGCTGTATTGCTGGTTTCGCGAACGGCCGCCGTTACTTGATGTCCGGCTAAATCCAGATGTTCCGCGACATGTCCTCCGATAAACCCCGTACCTCCAAAAATAACTGCTTTCATCCCATTCATCCTTTCGTAGTAAGCCGGATCTTCTATCCGGCATGGCCGCTTTTATTTACTGCCGGCCTCTTTTACACTATACTAATGAAAGCACTTCATTTTTAAAAGTACGGATTTTTCGAATAGTAACTATCCAAATTTAAAGTATAGGGAGGAACCAGGGATGACTTCTCGGATCGAGAACGGCTCTTCCGAATGTCCCATCGAGAAAACGATGCAGGTGATCGGAGGGAAATGGACATTTGTTATATTAAGAGACCTTTTCAAAGGTGCCCGGCGATTCGGGGAATTGCAGCGTTCATTAAAAGGGATCAGTCCAAGAACGCTTTCCATGCGGCTTAAAGAACTGGAGGATGAAGGGATTGTAAGCCGGACGATCTATTCGGAAATTCCTCCACACGTGGAGTATTCTCTGACCGAAAAAGGGAAAACGCTTCGTCCGATATTTGAAGCGATGAAGGAATGGGGAAATGCTTGGGACGCCCCATGCAATTAACGGCGGCGGGAGGCGCTTGCCGATTCGCCGCGACCTCCCGCTATTGTTTGCCGGTCGCATTACTGTGGCGGTTTGACGGTAATCAAAGCGTCGGCCTGCTGCCCGAGCCGGATGTGGCCGGCCGTCACGTCAACCGCAACGCGGGCCCGTCTTGCCGTAATCCCCGCCGGGATGCGGACGGAAAAATCGACGGCGGCCGCGGCGTGTGGCTGCATTGGCATGCTGATGCCGCGCCGGTCCGCTTCCCATCCCCGGGGCACGATGAAGCTTAAAGCGATTTCGGCTTCATGTCCGAACGGATTGATCACCTCGACCTGCAGATTGACCGTTTCACCACTTTTCGCCGTAATCTGGTAAGGACGAATCCATGCGCAAAACCCTTCGGCGCCGAGGTCGATGTCGTCCAGCGGCAGCAGTTCCTTATGCAGCGCTTCGAGCGCTTCTCCGTTTTTCTTCAGCATCTCCAAATATCCGGGCTGCACCCACAGCGGTTCCCAATGACCGGAAATGATCAGATCGGGCCCAAGCTTCGAATACAATTCCGCGCTTTGCACGTAATCGCCGATGCGGAAACGGTTTTTATACACGTAGTTCCACAGATGATCGTCGTTCCCCTGCTGATCGCCGATCGCGAGGACGCGCTTTCCGTCCGCTTCGAACGATATCGCCACGGCATAAAGCGTATGCCCGGGCTGTTCGTACAGCGTAAACTCGTATTCCTCCCAGCGTATCGGGCGTCCGATCGGCAGCCGGCGGTCGACGGGAATCGGATCGTACCAAAGACACGGCACGTCGTAACGCGACGGATGTTCGAGCAGATCGGCGAAGTTTTCCGCCGCCCACACTTCCGCTCCTTCCACATCGCGCAGCAGGTTGAATCCGGCGACGTGGTCGTCGTGGTAATGGGTCGGCATGACGACGTCGATTTTCCGCACGCCGTACTGCCGTTTCAGCGCCTCCACCGAATACAGCCACGGCCTTCGCGCCGAGCGATCCGGTCCGGCCGCAAGCCCCGCGTTGAAGTCGTACCCGTAATCGATCAGCAATGCTTTCCCGCTTTGCGACAGCACGACGTACGAATTGGCCATACACGTCCGGTTGCGCAGCAAATGCGGCGTGATCGGCTCATAGGGGCGTTCGCGCCAATCCGCCAGATGGGCGTACTGGCCGCGCAGTTCGAGCAGCCGCTGCAGTCGGCCGATAAGCAAATCGGCGGCACGGCTGGGCTCCGTTATCGGCTCCCCGTGGGAAGGAAGTATCCAATCCGGGTTCACCTCCTTGAGCGACTGCAGCGAAAGAACGCTGTAGGCGGCACCCTCCGCCCCGTTATACGTCCACTGCGTCGCCGCCATCGACCATACTTTGCCGGGCGCAGCCATCAAATCACCGCTGAACGCGATATGTTTCCCGTCCAACCGGGCGAGCAGCGTGACCGAACCTGCCGTATGGCCGGGCGTCGGCAACACCCGCACACCGATGGAACCGAATGTGTAAGCTGCGTAATCTTTCAACGTACCCGCGACCGGAACGGATTCGAGTATTGAGAAACGATCCTGCCGGACGTTATAGTTGTTGTACACTTCGCGCGCCTGCCAATGCTCGTTCACGCTGTGAAACAATTCCTGCTCCGCATGCGGCACGAAAATGCGGATGCCCTTCTCCGCCGCTCTCGCCAAACCTTGCCCCTGGTCGCGGTGATGGTGCGTCATCAACACCCCGGCCACCCGTTCGACGCCGACGGCGGGCAGATGATCGAGCACATCGCCGGAGCCGAAATCGATCAGCACCGCTTCGCGGCCGTCGCATAAGACATATACATTGCACGTATCGCGGAATCGGTATACATGTTCTGAAATTTTTTGCAGCATGATGACTCACCCCAATGGTAAAATGAACGTAAAGTGGTTTCAAACCCATTCGCAATGAAATGAGGATAATCTTATGGCAAAATATAAAATGATCCATACGGCGTATTTGCTCGGCATTTGTTTAATTTTGGCCGCCGTCTTTTATTTTTTCGCTTCCCAATGGGGAACGTTCGGCCGGTGGCCGAAACTCGCCCTCAGCGCCGGTTTCGTGGCGTCGTTCTATGCTCTATCGTTCGCCATCGCTTCAGGGTTCCGCCGGAGCGTTGTCGGCGAGTGGCTGTTATTCGCCGGTTGCGTCGCTTTCGGCGCCGGTGTCGCGCTGATCGGACAAATTTACAATTCCCATGCCGACAGCTACGGTTTGTTCCTGGTCTGGCTCGTGCCCGCGCTGCTGTTTTCCGTCGTGACGAAATATGCGCCGTTCTATATGTTAAGCTACATTGTCGGGCATCTGGCCCTCTGGTTTTATTTCTTTCCTTCCTCCGTCCATCTGCATTATACGGAAGGCGGACTCGCTCTCATTTACGGTTTTGTCGCTCTGCTTAACGCCGCCGTCTTTTATCTCGCCGAAACGAACCGGCTGCCGTCAGCCGCATTGAAATGGCTCGCCTACATGATGCTGCATTATGCTCTGTTGTCTTTATCGAATTCGTTTGTGCTGGAACGAATCGGCGTCTGGTTTAATATATTACACATCGGCGCCATCCTGTCCTTCTTTTATTATTTCGCGAAAGTGCGGGTGCAAAAAGCGTATGTCCTTTGGACCGCGTTCGCCGCATCGGTGTTCGCCGTATTCAAATTTATCGAGTTGACCGTCCGTTATTACTCTGAAACGTTTTACCTGTTCGGTCTTCTGTTCGTCGCCTGTATGCTTTACGGGCATGCGAAGCTGTTCGCTTATCTGAAAACGTTATCCCCGGAAAAAGATGCGGGCCGCCTGAGCCAAATCGCGGGCAAAGCCGCTGCGGGCGCGGTTACCGCCGTCGG
>JAWLCZ010000195.1:0-6906 GCA_041686835.1 Paenibacillaceae bacterium
CAAGCATGTAAAGAGCAGGTGTCGGCTCCCCAAACCGTTCCGATTCGTTGTTTGGAGGAAGGAAAATTTTGGCCATTCATCCAGTGAGTACATCGGGTGACAATAGGTGAGAATGATGAAAAGAGGAGGGGTTTCTCCTTCTCATTGTAGGATAAGAAATCGTCATCAAGCTAAAAAGAATATTCGCATGAACTAAAGGGGGATCTGCTTATGAACGCGCTTATATTCCGCGGGCCGGGAAAGTTCGAGTGGGTAGAGAAAGACAAGCCGACGATTCAGAAACCAACGGATGCGATCGTAAAAATCACCAAAACGACGATTTGCGGCACGGATTTGCATATTTTGGGCGGTGATGTGCCGGCGGTAACCGACGGCCGAACCTTGGGACACGAAGGGGTCGGGATCGTTGAAGAAGTAGGAACGGGTGTCAACAATTTCAAGCCCGGAGACAGAGTGCTGATTTCTTGCGTCACTTCTTGTGGAAGATGCGATTATTGCAAAAAAGCGATGTACGCTCACTGTGAAGACGGCGGTTGGATTTTGGGGCACCTTATCGACGGGACACAGGCGGAATACGTTCGTATCCCTTATGCGGATACGAGTATGTATCACATTCCTCCGGGAAGCGATGAGGAAGCACTTGTCATGTTGAGCGACATTTTGCCGACGAGTTTGGAAATCGGGGTGATGAACGGGGAGGTTCAGCCGGGGGATGTGGTCGCTATCGTCGGGGCGGGTCCGGTCGGGATGTCGGCACTCATGACAGCGCAGCTTTATTCGCCGGCGGAGATCATCATGATCGACCTTGACAATAATCGCTTGGAGCAGTCCAAAAAGCTCGGGGCCACCAAGACACTTAACAGCTCCGAGGGAAATGCGGTTGAGCAAGTGATGGAATTAACGGACGGAAAGGGTGTCGATGTAGCGATGGAGGCCGTCGGGTTCCCGGTGACCTTTGACATCTGTCAGCAAATCCTGAAGCCCGGCGGACGGCTGGCCAACATCGGTGTACACGGCAAGCCTGTCGATCTGCACTTGGAACAATTATGGATTCGCAATGTCAAGATCACGACCGGACTGGTCAGCACGAGCATGACGCCGATGTTGTTAAAGACAGTGCAGTCCGGGAAGCTCAAACCGAAACAATTGATCACTCACCGCTTTCCGCTGGAACAGATCACGCAGGCGTACGAAGTGTTCAGAAATGCTGCCAAAGAAAAAGCGATGAAAGTCATTTTATACAACGATTGAAAGTCCCAAGTAAAGTTTTCTGCATTTGAGAAAGTGGGGTATCTGCCTACACCACTGTTAAAATCGCGTTATCTTGAATGAATTTTTCGGTAATAACAGCGGAATCCGGGGTCCCCAAAAAGTGATCGGAATAAGCATCGAAGCTGGACTTCACTTTTTGGGGGTTGTTATTGGTGGCCGTAAACTTTCCGGCAGATACCCCACACCCCTATTTTAAAGAAAACTTGTCGTAGGGACTTTCTCGTCAATCTGAGGCCGGCGCATGCCGGTCTTTTTCTTTGACGGCATCGTTGTCAACCCATTGCGTGGTGTCCGCAAATATTTGCGGGCATGCATGCATCGTTTGCGCGTTTGGCTGTATCTTCCTGTTTTATGATCAAAAGGGATAAGTTAAGATTTTCAAAGAGAGCGGGGACGTTCGATGAAACGGGAACAAGCCAAATTTGCGATTGAAAAGAAACTGAAAGGAATGGTGGATTCCAATCCAAAGCTCCATAATGCTTATTTGCTGATACATTCGGAAAAATATGGTATTCATTGGAATATGGCTCACGGGCATACGGGCGATATGCCTGCGAATGCGGAACAACCTTATCATACTGCCAGCATTGGCAAAACGTTCACCGCAATGATCATCGCCATGTTAGTTGAAGAAAGAAAGATGAGCTATAGCGATCCCATAGCCAAGTACTTGACGGAAGATCTAATGAAGGGCTTGCATCTATATAAGGGCAGAGACTATTCCTATGATATTCGGATCGAACATTTAGTAAGCAATACATCGGGACTGCCCGATTATTATGAGGATAAACCTAAACAAGGCAAAAGATTTTTGGAAATGATACTTGAAGAACCTTCGCGTTTTTGGACGCCGCAAGAGACCATTGAGTGGTCCAAACAGAATTTGAGCCCCCGTTTTCCGCCAGGGAAAGGCTACCATTACACCAATACGGGGTATAACCTTCTGGGATTGATTATAGAAAAGATCACCTCAAAGCCTTATCACGAAGTGCTTCATGAATACATTTTTCAACCGCTAAATATGACTCACACTTATTTGTGCCAATACTCAAAGCCCGCAGTACAAAACCGTTATCCTGTGGCGAATGTGAATGCACATAGCCAAGAAATTATAGTTGAACACCACCGCAGTTTCAGCAGTAATTATGCCGCAGGGCAAACGGTGAGCACGTCAGAAGATTTATTGAAATTTATGAAAGCTCTGGCCGGAAATCATCTGATCCCCAAAGAATCTCTTGTCAACATGATGCAATGGAACAAAATGTGGACAGGTGTAGATTACGGTTACGGACTCATGAGAGTCCGGATGATTCCATTTACCCAGAAATATAATGTATGGGGACACTTGGGATCGATTGCATCGTTTATGCTTTACAACCCTGTAATGGATGTTTATATCATTGGAAATTTCAATAAAACAGGGTATCTGTCCAAAAGTATGCGCTTTGTATTTCATATACTGCGCACATTATCTAAAGTGAAAACAGGCTAAATGACATGGTGCCGCCCGATCCTGCGGGTGTCATTTAAGTCAGAACATTTGTGTCGTCAGACAGGAAGTTTCGGGTGTCAAGAAAATGGTAACATAAATTGCCGCGTAAATCGCGGCTTTTAGAATTTATGTTATCAATTTCTTGTCATTTTTTGTTTCAATAATTTGGTAAAAATCCCAAATAGGACAAGAAAATGATTA
Organism: Paenibacillaceae bacterium; assembly: GCA_041686835.1. Lineage (GTDB taxonomy): Bacteria > Bacillota > Bacilli > Paenibacillales > JAWLCZ01 > JAWLCZ01. Next base: position 2,966 of record JAWLCZ010000195.1, read on the forward strand.
CATTGCCGGCGACGATCAAATACTTGAAATGACGCACAGTGACGCAGTAAGGGGAACCGTCATTCAAAAGAGGCAAGGAACGCGGTTCGCCGATTCATGGCGGATCTTTTTAGTATAACGTGCCCGGGTAAGCGCCTCTGGTCCTGAGGCTAAGAGAAAGCCACTTGCCGTACTGGTTGGATGATGCAATGTGGAAGTGCTGCGGCCATGCCCAATGTAAAAGTAAATGGCATCACCATTCATTACGAAACAAGAGGAGAGGGGGAACCCGTCCTTTTTATACACGGAAGCGGGGTTTCCTGGAGAATGTGGGAGCCCCAAATCGAGGCTTTTGCGCTAAAGTAGCAGTCTGCGCTCCTTCCCCGATTTCAACCCCGCCATCAGGCAAAAATGAATGATCTCCTTTTCCCCCTTCCATTTTCAGGGTTACTAGTATTCGGGATTGGTATCCCTCCATATTTTTTTCGCCGTCTTGTAAGATTTGCGCATTGAGTTCGGTAGTAAAGGATGTAAAATAAAACTTGCTACGAAGGAGAATGCCCTATGAAGATTCAATCTCGCAAGCTCGCTCTGCTTTCCGCTTCCGCCGTGATGGCGGTCTCGCTATTCGCAGGAGCCGCCGAGGCGAAGACGAAAGGCGCCTCGGTAGCGGTTCCGAAGACGGAAAACGCGGCGCTTCCCAAATTGACGCTGACTGCCTCGATGAAGGAGACGCTTAAGAATCTGGAGGCTCAGTGGCCGGAAATGAAACAATGGAAGCTAAAATCGTCCTACAAAACTGACTCCTCAGGCTTCCTCAAGTACGACACCGGAACAAAGGGACGGAACGTTACCATCGTAGTTGATCTCCAGACCGGCCGCCTGAAGAGTACGAGCCTGAAGAAGACGCAGGATCCAAGCTGGTCTTCGGAGAAAGCGCCTGCGGAAGCAACGGCCAAGAAGGAAGCGACCGCTTTCTTGAAAGCCGTCTACGGGAAAGATGCGGAAGCCTACCGGTTGAATCCCAAGGTGAAAAGCGTCAAAACCGTCTCCGCATACGACAAGGAAGGCAAGCCGATAAAATACATAGCGTTCGCCAACGTAACCTATCACCGCGTCGTTAACGGCAAAGAGGACGCGAACGATATCATTTCCATATCGGTAGACCAACATGGCGAAGTCATCGATTTTGCCCATACCATCCTGACGCCTGGCGATAAATAAACGAAGCAACAGGTTGCTGTAGACAGGAGGGTTCAAGCATGAACGAAGATCAAGCGTGGGTTAGACAAACGATCGAAGGGAATCGGCAAATGTTCGCCCACCTGGTCGACAAGTATAAAAATAAGGTGTTTGCCGTCATACTCGGCATGGGCTTCAACCGCCAGGACGCGCAAGACTTGGCCCAGGAAGTGTTTATTAAAGCCTATCGGCATTTAAAAAGCTACGACCCGGAAAAATCGTTCCCGGCTTGGCTTTATAGTATAACGGTTAACCATTGCCGCTCGGAATGGAAAAAGACGAAGAGTCCGCAGCCTGCGGCCGAAGCGGCAGAGTGGGCAACGGCGGACGAGGAAGATCCGGAAACGGTGTTTCTCCGAAAAGAAAACGCGGACAGCGTGAAAAAGCTGATCGGCACGCTATCGGAACCTTATCGTATGGCTTTATTTTTAAGATACGTGGACGATCTGAGCTATCAGGAGATGTCGCACGTGCTTGGCATACCGGTGTCGCGGGTGCAGGTTCATTTGCACAGGGCCAAGAAAAAGCTGCGAGAACATTTGGAGAGAAAGGGAGATACCCATGAATTGTACGGAATCTAAAGCGCTGCTCAAGTATTTGGAAGGTCAGCTGTCTCCCTTGGAAAACAACGCGATGGAAGCCCATCTTCGCACGTGCCCTTCCTGCCGATCGATAGCGGAACTGCATAGGGAGGACGAGCAAATGATGAGAGCTGTGCTTGGCACGTACCGTTTGGATGACCAATTCACAAGAGACGTGATGGCCCGCTTGTCCGGCGTGGAGATGGAAGAAGCTCCGCAGCCTCTTATGCAGTTTGTTACGACGTCGTATCTGCGCAGGCGGAACAGGAGGAGAGCGGTTGTGGTGGTCGCCGCGACTGCCGCGTTACTGGCGTTCGGCATTTCGTTTAGCGCTTCCGTTTCGCCGACGTTCGCGTCCTACTTATCCTCCCTCTTTCAATCGTCCGGCTGGGACGACGGCGTCCGTCAGGCGGCTGGTCAAGGATACGCCTTAGGTACGCGGCTGGAAGCGACGGATAAGGGGATTACGTTCCGCGTAGTGGACATCTTCGCCGACCAATCCAGAATTTACGTGGTCTATGAAGCGAAAGACGAACAAGGCAACCTGCTCGACCCCGAACTGCGGATCAAGAGCGGACCCAACAGGGCGGTGCTCACGGATGAGAAGGGGAAAGTATTATCGGAAGCGTCCGGCTGGAAACGCATTAATGAGACGGCCGCGCTAACTTTTCCCGTACCGGAAGGATCGAGGGAAAAGGTATGGCTAAGCTTGGAGCTTCAGGAACTGGGCGGAAGGCAGGGCTCTGCCGCGCAAGGCGAGTGGAAACTGCATGCCGAGGTCGATTTGAAGAAAAGCCTTGAAGCGATGCGGACTTTTGCAATCGGCAAGCAAATCGATTTACCGGGCGGCATTTCGGTCCGTCTGAACCAAGTTCGCGTGCACCCGAGTTCTTTCGAAGTGCAGGTGGAAGCGAAAGGCAGCGAGGGAGCCCAGACCAGTCCGGCCATAGAGTACCGCCTGCTGGATCAAGACGGAAATGTGCTCGGCGGCTATCCGGTTGGGCCGAATATTGTGGGGCTGACCGACCAAGGGGCGGCTTTCGTTCCGGTAGGCGATTTGGAAAGCATCCGGTTCGTGCTCGACGCCGTTGAAACGCAGGAGCCGTCGTCCCTGGAGCTGTCCTTTGATCTGGAAAATTGGGACGGCATGCCGCTCACGCAAGCGGCGGGGGACTACACCTTCACGATGAAGTCGTTCGGCCTGGACGAGAAAAAGGCTAAAAAGAAGGGTCAAGTGCCTTACGTGTTGAACCTTGCCGCAACTGTTCCCGAGACTGTTAAGGCAATCCTCTGGGAGGCGGTGGATGAGGAAGGGAACCGCTATCAAGTAGGCGGTAGCACGGAACAGCTTGACGCCCAAGACGGGAAGCGCCAGCTGGAGCAGCAATTGATCGTATCCGGCCTGGATCACCTCCCCAAGAAACTTACGCTGAAGGCAGAACGCGTGATCAAAAGGTACGAAGGCAAACTGTGGGAAGAGACAATTCAGCTTAAATGAAAAAGGTTAGAGAGATGGACGATGGAATATCGACAGGCCTCCTGGCAATGCCGCAGGGGGCCGTTTTCTGTAGAAAACGGTGATAAAATCCCAAATAGAAACGGTTGAAAATTCCCCACTTCTGCCGCAAACTCTCTCCTTGGAGGAGAGAGGCAGCATGATCCGAAATGGGGAGTTTTACATGATCCACGAGATGAAAAAGCCGAAACAGGTCAAGAAAATGATTACATTGCCAGCGACGAGTAATTGATATGGAAGAGGGAGGAAATGACGAGGAACGAATCGAATTCAACGAAAAAGGCGTTTTCATCGTGGTGAATCTGGCCGAAAGCTCGGGAAGGAGATATCGAAACCGATAACGGAAAGGGCGAATCAAGCATCTAGGATGAATGCCGAATCAAAAGAACTAATATAACCGATAAATTTACATAAATATAGAACTTGCAAGATATTTTTTATGGGAGATGTGTATAATTATGATTATTAGAAAACTTACAAAGGGAGTATACAAATTATGTTTGGTAAAGAAGGCCCCAACTTCACATAACACTTTGGATTGGTTGCGCAGTTGCCCAAAAAAATAACCTTCATAACCATGACATGAAGGCCGAACACTGAAGATACATATGAGCAGTAGAGAA
>JAWLCZ010000196.1:0-6894 GCA_041686835.1 Paenibacillaceae bacterium
TATCGTTTCGCGAAGCTCCGCGACCGTCGAAAGCAGCGATTTGGCCGGCACGATCGGGTAGTGGATCGCCAAATGGCATTCGCCGACCCACTCGCTCGCCATCATTTCGTACAAGCCGGAGCATATCGCCGCCAGCGAGTCCTCCTGGCTTTCCGCTTAATCCTCGTCTTTGTCCCCGCCGCCGACGCTGTCGCTCAACAAGCTCTCGCCGCCCAGAATGAGCCATTCCTTATCCTTCAGCGGAACGAGCAGGATGCTTGCATCGAAAAACGACTCCAGCAATTTCTTCAGTTCGTCGTAAGCGACGCGCCGGTTATCGGAATAATCGCCGTACAGCAGGAGCGGCACGTTCGTCTCAAACAGCGCAGGCTCGGAAACAAACGCATCCGGCAGCGGTTTGTCCGCCGTTCCTTCTTCGAGATGGTACAATATCCAATCGCGGAGCCGGAGCATCCGTTCTTGTTCGGAATCCGTCATGGGCGCATGTACCGTTTCCCGCTCCCGGTACGCATCGACAGTCATTTCGATCAGCCGCCGCTCCGAGGGCGCAAGCCGTGCCTCAACCTCCAGCGCATGCACCGTATCGCCCGAAGCAAACAAATAAAACAGCGCTTTATTGCCGCATACGACGCTTTTCCGCTCGCGCTCCGCAGCGGCCCTCCCCGCGCAAAGCTTGTCCCACTCGACGGCGGGCAAATCCCGAAAATGCGCCGGTGCGTTCAAAATATGCTCGAGATTGACTTTCAACCGTTCCCAGTTCATGGTCATAACTCCTGCGCCGTAGTTCTGTAAATTACGTTCATTGTACCATAACGGTCAGGCTCCTACAGCAAAAACGCGCAAATTTGCATCCCGATCCCAAACAAAAGCCGCTCCTTTCCGGTATCCAACAGGCCGCTCAGCTAAAAGTCAATACAAGAATGATCGACAGCAGCGAGAACAACGCCCCGATCAAGTAAAGAAACGAAACGGTCTGCGTCTGGGTCAACCCCCAGCGCATCAGACTGTGATGCGTATGGAGCTTGTCCGCCCGGTGCAGGCCTTTCCCTTCCTTGATACGCCGGGAAAAAACGATGAGCGTGTCCATAATCGGTACGCCAAGCGCAAGAACCGGAACGAGCACCGATACGAAAGTCGCCCGTTTGAACGCGCCGTCAACGGCGATGACGGCAAGCGTATATCCGAGAAACGTCGCGCCGGCGTCGCCCATAAATATTTTGGCCGGATGAAAATTGTAAGCCAGGAAAGCGGCGCATGCCCCGACAAGAATGGCCGCCAGCTGGGCCGAACCGGCCTGCCCTTTAATCAGGGCGGCGACGAGCAAACCGAACGAGGAAATGGTCGCGATGCCTGATGCGAGCCCGTCGACTCCGTCGATGAAATTGATCATGTTCGTTATCGCGAACACCCACAGCATGGTCGACAACCATACGAGCCAGCCGGGGAACAGGATCATCCCGTCCCCCGCCACGTCGGTGACGCCGATAATTTGTATCCCGTACCAAAGAGGGACGGACGAAGCGGCAATATAGACGAAAATCCGCGGCCATACCGCGAATTCGCGGCCTTTCGCTTTATGCCAGTCATCGAAGAGACCGATAGCGACCAGCATCGTCCCGCCGGTCAACACCGTCAGCGTCCGCGGGGACAGCCCGTCGAACAGCACCATCGACAGCGTGCAGCCCAAATAAATCGCCGCGCCGCCCAGCAGCGGAATCGGGGCGTTATGAATTTTCCTCGCCCCGGGCCTGTCGACAAATCCGATTCGCAGCGCGAGGAACCGGATGAACGGTACGATGGCGAAAACGATGAAAAAAGACGTCAATAAAGGAATGATGTAAAAAATGAACCTCCCTCCCTCGCTCAAAACTGTAAAGTTAGGTTTTCCCAAACAAAAACCGCCCATACTTTAGGATAGATTGACTTCAAAGTGGAAATAATTAGCTTGAATAACCGATGGTGGAGGGGGAGTCCGTCATTTTTGAATTGAGATACGGCCAAGATCGGGTATGTTTGACCCTCCCGGACGGTATTCAGGCGGATACGGTGTCGTACCGCCCGGAAGCGGAAGCAGACGGCGGGGATATCGTCCGGAACGCGCTGGCGAACCCGATCGGCTCGCCTCCGCTGCGCGAACTCGCCCGTGGCAAAGAGAGCGCCGTCATCCTGATCAGCGATATTTCCCGGCTCTGCCCGAGCCATCTCTTTCTGGAGTCTTTGCTTGAACAGTTAAACGCGGGGGGCATTCCCGATTCCCGGATTACCGTCGTAGCCGCTCTCGGCACGCACCGGAAACAAACGGACGCTGAGCTGAGGCAGCTGGCAGGGGAAACCGTCAGCAGGCGGATTGCGGTCGTCAATCATTCCGCGCTGCCGGAAGACTGCATCCGTTTAGGCACGACATCGCTCGGCACCCCGATCGAAATCAACCGCGACGTCGTTCGGGCGGACCTGCGGATTGCGACGGGAAATATCGAGCCGCACGGACTCGTCGGCATGTCGGGCGGTGTCAAGGCGCTCGTTCCCGGAGTCGCTTCAAGCCTTTGTATTGAAAGGCATCATTCGTTGTCGCAAACGTACAGGGCGATACCCGGAAATACCGACAACCCGCTTCACCGCGATTTGGAGGAAGCGCTCCGCTTTGTTCCGGTCCACTTTCTATTCAATGTCATTGCCAACCACCGGAAAGAAATCGTCGGGGCGGTCGCCGGTCACCCGATTCAGGCCCACCGCACCGGAGCGGACATGGCCAAACGCCGCTTTATCGTGCCCGTGCGCGAACAGTACGACGTCGTCATCGTCTCCGCAGGCGGCCACCCGAAGGATATGCAGCTGTACCAAGCCGTAAAAACACTGCAAAACGCCGCGAAAATTGCGAAGCCGGGCGGAAAGATCGTTCTGATCGCGCGCTGCCCGGAGCTGTTCGGCAACGGCATGTTTCAATACTGGGTCGAGACCGTGCGGGATCGGGATAAAATTACGGCGATGCTGAACGAACGATTTGTGCTCGGCGCGCATAAAATCGCGCATATCGACGAAGTGTTGAAACAGCACGAGGTGTACCTGTATTCCGATGTCCCGCCCCCGATTGTCGAGCTGCTCGGCTTTCATCCGGTCTTCGATTTGCAGCAAACCGTCGATTCTCTGGCCGGGACTGCCGGCATACGGGCGGCCGTCATGCCATACGGGGCTTTAACGTTTTGTCAACAGACGATAAATTGATATGCACAGAAAGGGGCTTTGACGATGTATTGGGAAGGATGGACGCTTGACCGTATCGTCATTCTGTTTATCGGCCTCGCGTTTCTTTTGATCGGCATCCAGGTCACGATGTTTCATTACCGGCAAAATTTCCACCATAAATCGATGTGGCTTCCGGTCATTGCTTCGCCCGTATTTTTTGTCGCCGGAACCGCGCTTGCGATGTACAACGTCCCGTGGCTGGTCAATACGTTTATTGTGCTCATGCTTATCGGGATCATCGACGGGCTGATCGGGTTATACTATCATTTCCGCGGCGTAGGGGTGCGGGTCGGAGGCTGGGCGGGACGCAATTTTCTGATCGGACCGCCGATCATCATGCCGATCATTTTCACCGCGCTCAGCGCGCTCGGACTGATCGCCGTTTTTTGGTAGCCGCACGGGCGCCGGTACCGGATCAAACGAACGGGGCATAACCATTGGAGGTGCACTTATGAAGCAAAGCCGTTACCCTTCGTACGACGTCATGCGGGAAAAAGACGCATGGGACGATCATACGCAGACGATCGTAACTTCCCGTCTGAACCGAGTGAACCAGTATCAATTTTTAACCGTCGTGGAAACGGAAATGTTGCGGGCGATTTGTTCGCTGCTCGCCGGGGACGATCGCGCCGATGTCATCCAGTACGTTCTTGGGCATATCGACCAAACGCTCAGTGAATCACCGGGCGAAGGACAACGGAAAGCGGGCGTGCCCCCGGCGCAAACGCTAATCCGCGAAGGACTGCGCGCGTTGGAGCGGTGCGCACAGGCACAGTACGTGCTTCCTTTTATCGAACTGGACGAGCCGAAACAGCGCCAGCTTGTACGCGACATGAGCGAAGGCGCTGCCCAACCCTCCTCCGCTTGGTTCGGCGTCCCGCAGAAAGAACTGTTTAACAAGCTGCTTAGACTTACAGTGGAATCGTATTGTTCCCATCCGCTCATATGGTCGGAAATCGGCTACGGCGGCCCGGCCTATCCCCGCGGCTACGTACGCACGCAGCTCGGTCAGCTCGATCCATGGGAGGCGCAGCCGGAATCATGATGAACCGAAAATATGAACATGAGGAAGTCGACGCTGTTATCGTCGGGGCAGGCGCGGCGGGAGGTGTGCTCGCCAAAGAATTAAGCGAGGCGGGCATGAGCGTCGTCGTGCTGGATGCGGGACCTTTCCGCGATCCGCAAAAGGATTTCGCCAGCGATGAGCTGTCGATGCAGCGGCTCGGATGGCAGGAGACGCGAATCGTCGACGGGAACCATCCGCTGACGATGGGGCACAATAACTCCGGCAAAGGTGTCGGCGGGGGAACGGTCCATTTTACCGGCGTATTTTTACGTTTTCACGACGCCGATTTTAAAGCGCGGTCGATCGACGGCGTGGCGGAAGATTGGCCGATCGGCTACGAAGACTTGGAGCCGTACTACAGTAAAATCGAAAAAGAAATTGCCGTCTCCGGGCCTAACTATTTTCCCTGGGGAAATTTTCACGGGCCGTATCCGTATCCGGAGCGCGAACCGCTAAGCCCGAACGCCTACATGTTCCGGAACGGCTGCGAAAAATTAGGCATTCGTTCGGTCGTTGCTCCGCTTGCCATTTTGTCCGCTCCGTTCGAAGGAAGACCGCCGTGCATCAACCGCGGGTTTTGCAATCAGGGATGCATGCCTGACGCCAAGTTCAGCACCTTGATCGCGCATATTCCAAAAGCGATAAAAGCAGGGGCGGAAGTGCTCGCCGACTGCATGGTGACGCAAATTTTGACGGGGAAGGACGGCAGGGCGAGAGGCGTGACTTTTGTGCACGACGGAAAAACGTACGAACAAAAAGCGAAGATTGTTATTGTCTCCGCCTATGTCGTGGAAACGCCGCGGCTGCTGTTCAACTCCGCCAACCCCCGATTTCCGGACGGGCTCGCCAACAGCAGCGGCTGGGTCGGCAAAGCGTTTATGACGCACAGCAGCTACGACGTATATGCGAAATTCAACGAAGAAATCCGCTTGTACAAAGGGACGCCTGTGCTGGCCACAACGCAGGAGTTTTACCGTACCGATCCGAAGAACGATTTTGTCCGCGGATATACGCTGCACGCCCACGGTGCGCGCCCGGTGGAATTCGTCAGAGGCATCTCCCAATCCGAAGACGGCCCCGTCTGGGGAGACCGGCTGCGGGAAGCGCTGCTCGATTATAACCATTACGGAAGAGTTACGCTCGTCGGGGAAGTGCTGCCCGATGAAAACAATCGCATCATGCTGGCGGATGAAAAGGACGAATACGGACTGCCGCGGGCCAAAGTCACTTTCAGCTACGGCGACAACGATTTGAAATTGATCCGGCACGCCGTCGGCAATATGAGCTCGATTCTCGAGGCGGCGGGCGGAAAAGTCGAATTCGTCGTTCCCGATTCGGCGCACTTGATGGGGGGCTGCCGGATGGGCGACGATCCGAGCCGTTCGGTCGTAAATTCATACGGTCAGACACACGACATCGCCAATCTGTTTATTTGCGACGCGAGTATTTTCGTTACTTCGGGGGCGGGCAATCCGACCAACACCGTGATGGCGCTCGCCGCGCGAACGGCCGATTACATCAAGGAGAAGGCGCGGAAGTTGGAACTGTAGTGCGGTACCGCTCCGCGCACGCTCTTGATGGTTAGACGGCTCCCCTCTTAAACGTAAAAAGCAGTGCCGTCGGCTGTTGGCCTGGCACTGCTTTCCTCAACTATCCGCTGAATGAACCCGTTGTCGCGCTATTTTTCAAGCCGGTTAGCTTGGGGATGCCTGATTCTTTTCGGACTGTTCTTCTTCCCATTTTTTCTGGGCCGCGCCGACTTCGCTCCAGAAATGGCTCAATTCTTTTTGTGCGATTTCACGGACAAAGCCGATTTCCTCGCCGATGAGCTCCGGCGTCCATTTGCGCCCGAAATTGGCGTGAACGACTTCGTCGGCCCAATCGTAATCCTGGAACTGCGCCATCAGCGCATGCTTCGCTTCGTCGCGGCACCATTCGTACTCTTTCTTTTTGCCGTTCGAGACCATCGCTCCTTCTTCAATGCCGATGCTGAGCCATGCGTACTGGGCGCCCGGCAGCTTCGGAGCGTTCACATCATAATCGGACGTGTACTGCGGACGGCTCATCCACTCGTAACCTTCGGCCTCCAGCGCCGCTTGCCCGAACATCGCGTGTCTCGCTTCATCCCAAATATGCCGGGCAAGGTCGTAATAAAATTCCCACGGCATGTTTTTTTGCACGTACAATACGCCGGCAATCAATTCGCAAGCGGTCATTTCCTCCTGGCGCACGCGCATTGTCATCAGCAATCTTTTTTGTACCGGATCGTCGGGAACGTTAGCCACGCTCGTACGTGCCCACGTCGTCGGCCCCATCTTTCGCGGATCGCGAACGGAACGCAGCGGAAGCCGGTACGGTTCGTGCGAACGCCAGCGGTACGGCAAATCTTTGGACTTTTCCTGCAGTCCGTCAATGCCGCCGGCCGCATCCAAATAGGATTGAAGCTTCGCTTTGAACTCCTCCGCCTCATCATTGGAATAAATGTTGGCTTTTCGCAGTTCGATGAGCATTTCTTTTCCCCACTGCAGCTGATCCTCCAGATCGGCTATGACGCTGCGCAATATGCGAATCGTCGGTTGATCGAC
>JAWLCZ010000197.1:0-6526 GCA_041686835.1 Paenibacillaceae bacterium
GTGCCGGCGCGGGAATGGGAGATGGATCGATTTTGGCCCGCGTGCCGGAGAACACCGTCATATTGCTGAACCAGTCTGCGGCGAGCACATATCCGCCGTGTTCGGACGTGAGCTCCACCCTGCTGAATTCGCCGGCCACATCGTTGCTGAACCAGCCCAGGTAAGGCGTGCCCGGTTTAACGCTGGAAAGGATGCGTTCGAACAAGGCGCGTTCCTCGTTTTTGTTGGGGTCGAGCCAGAAGACCATCGCCCGGTTGGCGACCGCGTAGTCCCGCAGGAAACCGTAAGGTTCCCACTTCACAACCGGCTCGGTATTTGTGGCCGACACTTTATACTGGTTCCACAAATCGACGGAAACAACGAACTGGCTGGCGTCTTCAGGCGGCGCAAACCGGTATACGAAATAACGCGAATTGTCGGCAAACCGATGGCCGTTAAAATTGTCGTTGTACGCCGATCCGTCGGCATCGTACAGATACGATTCTTCTTTGTCTGTGCCGGGAACAAACTGATCCACAACTTGGCCGTCGACCTGAACCGTGACCTGATGGACAGCCGGTCCCCACCCGTCTTCCTTGAACGAATCTTCAAAACGCAAATAAATGTCCCCGCGTCCGAGAAACTCGCTCAAATCGAAGTCGTACACCTGGCGGTTGGACGCGTCGCGAATTTGGCGGGTTTCCTCAGCGATCGTCCGGAAATGCGAGGTGTCGGGAGGCAGGGCAGAACCGGGCGAAAGCCCGATCAGCATCCGGTGCGTCGTCTGATCCCACAGGTTCTCATATTGCCATGTGTAAGCATCGATTCGGTCGGAGAACCGGTCCCGCAAATCGTCGAGGATGTCCAGCCGGTACGGTTCCGCGGTCAGTCTGGCGGCCAAGTCCGGACTGGCCACCACCGCATTCTTCAAGCCGGCGAGCGTGGTGGCGACGTTGATCGAATCCGGCATCTTCGGATCGTAGACGATGAGTCCTTTCGCTTCGGTTATGTATTGATCAATTACATCCCACAGGTTGTCGTGCAGCGTATAAGGCACATTCAATGAGTTCAACCAAGTAAGCTTGCCTTCATCCGGGTTGTTCTCGCCAAGCAAATAAATGCGCGGCTTCGTCCGGTTGACGATCCCTTCGAGCGTAGCCAGCAGCAGCTTCTCTTCGCCGGAAGCCCGCTCCACATCGGCGACGTCCAGATGCTCGACCGGAGCGAACGTCGGCAGTTCCTGATGTTTCGGCCACTGGATACCGGAGGGCCGGTCGGGATTTCCTCCGGCAGCCATAGCGCTGCCTACGAGGGGAGTGCACAACGTCAAAGATAACAGGGTCACAATCACCTTTCGAAACATGCGTTTCACCTCATTTAACCAGGAATGGATGATAGAAAGATTTCTATGTTTCATCTAACATTATAATACATTTATGTTAATTAAAACACTATTTTTCCAAACTCAACCACAACATCTAAGCCTGAACGAAATCATCGGAACCGCTCCGTACGGTTGAAGCGTGTTCACAATGCGCAAAATAGATCGGAACGGATTTTCAAAGCAGCGGGCCTCTTCGCTCCATCGCAGCCGTTCGCAGGTGAAGCGCCCATCCGGAGTGATGGCTCTTCGTCTCCAATCCCGGACCAAAGTTCAGGTGAAAAACCGGCCCAGGTCCGTTTTGCGGAAACGGCGCTCAGGCTAAAATCAATCATGAATCTTCAGAATAAATTTAGAAATTCTTTCATCTCTTTCTAAGAATTATGAGATAGAATAAAGTTAATCGCTGAAGAAGGAGCCGTTATATCATGGTTATGCATTTTGCCGAAACCGTATTGGAAAAATTTGTGTTTATCCAAAAATTTCTCAAGGCGCCGAAACAAATCGGCAGCGTTACGCCCAGCTCCAAATATTTGGCGGCAAAAATGATTGAATCGGTCCCGTGGAATCGGGTGAGCCATTTGGCGGAACTGGGCGCCGGGACGGGCGCCATCACGAAGCATATCGTATCGGCGAAAACGGAATCGACAAAAGTGCTGCTGTTTGAAACGGATGCGCATTTGAGAAAGCAGCTTCACAGCAAATACCCCGACTGCTGCTGCTACCCGGATGCGCTCCAGCTGCGGTCGACGATCCAGTGCGAAGGAATTGAAAAGCTGGACTGTATTTTGAGCGGCTTGCCGTTTTACAATTTTCACCCGTCCGTCCGGGACGAACTGATGGAACAGATTTGGGGGGCGTTAAAGCCCGGAGGGCTGTTCATAGCGTTTCAGTATTCGCTGCATATGAAGGAGCGGCTGAGGAAACAATTTGGCACGGTGGACATTAAGTTCGTTCCGTTGAACGTGCCGCCCGCATTTGTATACGTTTGCCGGAAGGGGGATGAACCATGACCTATGATGCGCTGCTCGCCATGATACAACATTTCGGTTATGCCGCCCTGTTTTTCGCGCTGTGGCTCGGTATTGTCGGCATGCCGATTCCCGATGAGGTCATCGTCATGACCGGCGGCGCTGTCGCCGCTTCCGGGGTTTTGCAGCCGATTCCGGCTTTTTTATTGACTTACCTCGGCGTCGCGTCCGGACTGTCTTTAGGCTATGTATTGGGACGGTTTATCGGTACGCCGATCATGGATCGTCTCCGGCGAAAGAAAAAAATGGAACGTTATCTCCATTTTTCGGAACGGCTCGTTCAGCAGTACGGAAATTACGCTCTCTGCATCAGCTATTTTTTTCCGGTCGTCCGACACGTCATGCCATACGTTGTCGGCATCAATAGAATGTCTTTCAAGCGGTACGCCTTATTTTCTTATTCGACCGGATTCGTTTGGACGGCTGCCTTTTTCGCGGCGGGAGGGGCCGTTGGCGGTCACGTGCGGGAAGCGGGATATGCGGTGCATCATTACGGTTTGAAACTGCTGTGGCTGCCGGTCGTGCTCATTGCCGTTTACTTTATCTTAAAATACTATAAAAAAGAACGCGGGAGAGATTCGATTTAACTGCGCAAAATGTGACGGAAGGTTCATTCAGCGGAAAAAGGGCCGCCCGATTAGGGACGGCCCTGATTTTACCGCTTCGAGGTTTTTCGCGCGTTCCGCCTTAACCGGGTCATTCCGGCCTGCTTGTGTATAAAAGCGGATTGAGCGGAGACGCCGCAAGATCGCCCGGGTTTAATCCGGGCAGCCACGCCTTCAGATCGTTTTTCCGCGCATTGCTGTCCGGCTCCAGCACCTTTGTCCCGTCGGCGAAATAAATGACGGTCATCACCTCGCGCATCCGATCGGTCGGATTGCCCGGAGCGCTGTGCAGTGTCCAGCCCGAATGAAACGTTGCGTCACCCGCAGCCATCGCCCCGTAGTTGACCGTCTCAAGACCTTTGGCTTCAATGTATTCCTTCAGTGTCCGGTGCGATTCGTCGGAAATGACCTGTTTGCTGATGTATCCGTGATGGTGGGAGCGCGAAGCGAACGTCATCGTCCCGACTTCCTGCGGAATCGGCACGAGCGGCATCCACATCGTAATCGTTTTGTCGGTATCGAGCGGCCAGTAGATTTGGTCCTGGTGCCACGGCGTATGGCCGCCGCCGGGCTCTTTGAACAGCGCTTGATCGTGGTACAGGCGCACGCCGTCCACTCCCATCAGCTGTGCGGCGATTTTGGCAAACCGCCTGGCGAGTACATAACGGGCTACCGCTTCGCTTTTTTGCCACAAATTCATAATCTGAATGAACGCTTTTCCGTAAGTATCTCTTTCGTGCAGCGGCTTCGTCTGGTTATTCAATTCCCGGACCAAATCGGCGATGACGGTCCGATAAGCCGTCACTTCCTCGGGCTGTGCCACTCCGCGCAGCAAAATGTGCCCGTTCTCCTGATAAGAAGCGATTTGCTCCGGCGTCAATTCGTACTCTGAGCTCAAATCGGGCAAGTTGTCCGTATTTACCGGTTTCATACCTTGTTCCTTCCCCTTCGTATTATAAATTTAGACTGCGATAAAATCGGAATTCGCCATTGATGATGGCGAATGTTTGTTGATTTGTCTATAATAATAGATCTCAAACCAACAATTTTCTTTGCATAATTCGCTTAAAAAGTTATAAAAACCAACTGTTGCGGGAGGAAGAAATGCCGGTTTCCCTGAAAGATTTCATTGTGCTGCCGTTTATCCGGCAGGCCGATTTTGCATCCAGGCTTCCCTGGTCCTACGGAGAAAGAAGGCTGTTGGATTATCTGCTCGTTTATATCGAGGAGGGCCACTGCCGCTTCACGATAAACGGCATATCGTACGATCTGCGTGCCGGCGATTTTATACTGGTTCAGCCGGGGGATCTCGTCCTGCTCGAAGGGCTGACCGAAACCCGGACGCCTTTTGCGCATCTGGACTTTTTTTACAATCCCGCCAGGGAGCAAAGCTTTCCCACAAGTCCGGGCATGACGAATCTGGAGCATTTTTCCCATCTGCTTCAACCGAGGCTGAACGATGTGGAGGGAGTGGACATCCCGCCCGTGTTTCAACCGAACCAGCCGTTCCTGTTCAAAAACAAGCTGCTGCGGATGATCGGGCTGTGGAAGGAAGGAACCACATTGGGGCGCATCGAGTGCCAGCAGCTCGGAACCGATCTGCTTCTGGAGCTGGTGCAAAAATACGGCGGTCAGCTGGAAAAAAAAGAACCCGTTTCCGCCATGCTGGAAAGGGTGACGGCCTTTTTGTCGCTTCATTTGAACGAATCGGTTACCGTCGAGCAAATGGCGGCGCAGGTTCACCTGTCTCCTTCGCGATTTACAACGATTTTCCGGGAAAAATACGGCCTTTCGCCGTACCAATATTTGCTCCGTCTGCGGATCGAGCGCGCCATGGACATGATGAAAACGCAGAAGGAACTGACGATTACGCAAATTGCCGAATACTGCGGATTTCACAACATCCAGCATTTCTCCATGGCGTTTCAGCAAATGACCGGCGTTCCGCCATCGCAATTCCGCAAGCGCAGCGTATGAGACGACCCTCGAAAACGGCCCTTGTTTTGGTGATCATCTCATGCAAGGCACGGCTGTAGTATGAACAGATCCGCTCTTTTTCCTTCATACTACATCGTCTCTGCAGGGTTAAGTGCTCGATCATGCTAAGACCCTGTCGGGAGCTTAACTGACATTCCCCACATGGAAAGGTTGAACGAAAATATGCCCACTTATGTTAAAGTAAGGTAATGACTTTTTTGTCGGAGGGAAAAGCTAATGACCGAAGATTTCTATTGTGAGGAGGTATTAAGCGGGCGAACTCCCATACACAAGGTTTTGGAGTCAGATAATGTACTTGCATATCACCACACACGTCCTTTTTATCCAGTTCACATTGTAGTGATTCCCAAAAGGCACATCTCCTCACTTATGACTTTAGAACATAGTGACAAGGAACTACTCATTGAGCTAATGGATATTGTTAAATCGGTGGCCTCACAAGTGGTTTACGAACATGGTGCTTGCAGAGTAATCACTAATCTTGGGAAATACCAAGATTCGAAACATCTTCATTTCCACGTAGTTTACGGTCAACCCTTAAACTAGAGCTGAAATGTCTTCATAAAAGTGGATTCTACCAGGTACTTAACTAACGAATAACGATAGTGAAATTAACGGTTGCTATGGCAGCCGTTTTTGTTTACTCCATTAACGGGCAGTCGTGAGGAAGAAGTTATATTGGATTTTAACCGCAAAGTTAACTAAAAAAGTTGTTGCATCTTATTACATTGGCGAGGTAATATAGTAAAAATTGCCATTGGGGTGGTTATCTTGAACGAAATCATCCACTATTATTCCTCATTTGACGAGTGGGGTAGGTTGGACAGAGAACCTCTTGAATTTAGAGTAAATTGGCACTTTATAAAGAAATACCTTCCAAACTCCGGGAAAGTGTTAGATAACGTTGCAGGTCCGGGCAAATATGCGATTGAACTAGCGAAATTGGGATATCAGGTAACTTTGTCGGATTTAACCCCTAAGTTAGTTGAGATAGCAAAGGAAAAGGCAAAACAGTTCGGGCTTGAAAAACATTTCTCAGAATTTCTTGTAAGGGATGCTAGAAATTTATTTGGTTTGGAGACGGATCAATTTGATGCTTCACTTATGTTAGGCCCTTTATATCACTTGCAAAGCGAAAAAGACAGAATCCTGGCTATCCAAGAGCTTCGACGAGTAACGAAAGTCGGTGGTGTCGTTTTTGTAGCAGTAAGACCTCGAGTAAGAAAGGTTCTGACTGCGTTAATGTTCCCAACACAATGGAAACCATTAGATAACATGACGGCAATAAAAGAGTTTAAAAAAACCGGTGTATTTAACCATGCGGACAAAGGGAGGTTTACGGGGGCATACTTTTTTAACATTGAGGATATCCTACCTTTCTTCGAAAGCAATGGCTTTGAAACATTAGAATTACTGTCTTCGACAGGTATTGGCGGGCGATTAACTCCAGAAAACTGGGACTACTGGCGAGAGCGTGGAGAAGAAGATATACTTATGGAATTAATATATGAATCGGCTACGGATCCCTACTT
>JAWLCZ010000197.1:6536-6882 GCA_041686835.1 Paenibacillaceae bacterium
GGAAACGCTTCGCACTTACTTTATATCGGTAGAAAAAAATAATATTCAACTAATCGTTGTACAAACGGAAAACGATTGCGAAATGGGGTTGCTTCGGTACCGTTTTATTTGCTCCTCTATACGGGCAGTAAAGTTTAGTTAATAGCCATTTTATGTTATTGTGACTTATTATTAAATCTGATACATTCCTCGTTAAGCTAATTCGGATAGTTTGATAAAGGGAGATTGTAAATCCAAATGGAACTCATTTTGAAAAATGGTCAAATAGTAACCGTTCGCACTTTTGAAGAATCAGATTTCCCCCATATACAACAACTAAATCATAAAGAAGTGTGGAACAACCTGG
>JAWLCZ010000198.1:0-6877 GCA_041686835.1 Paenibacillaceae bacterium
TGCAGAATCGTTAACCCCAGAGGCACCGTCATTTTTTCGTACGTATTCAGAAACAATAACGGCCCGAAAAAGTTGTTCCACGATCCGATAAAAGTAAACACGGCCACGACAGCCGCCGCAGGCGAAGCTATCGGGAGCACGATATTCCAGAAAATGCGAGTTCTGCCGGCCCCGTCCACTCTCGCCGCTTCTTCCAGCTCCTTCGGTATCGTCAGCATGAACTGCCGCAGCAAAAATATGCCGAACGGATTGATGAGCGCCGGGATAATCAAGGCGGCGTGCGTATCCATCCACCCTAAATTTTTAATCGTGATGAACAGCGGAATGATCGTCACCTGCGACGGGATCATCAAACCGGACAGCAGCACGACGAACAGCACGGTTCTCCCGGGAAACTGCAGCCGCGCAAAGGCGTAAGCCGCCGTCGCGCAAGTGAACAGCTGTCCCAGGGTGATGAGAAGGGCGATTTTCAAACTGTTGTAGAAGAAGCTCGCAAAAGGCACGGCGTCAAAGACGTACTGATAGTTTTCCCACCGCAGCTGTGTCGGAAAGATGGACGGCGGCAGCTTGAACGATTCCATGGCCGGGCGCAGCGACGTGGCAAACATCCACAGGAAGGGAAAAATCATCAGAAACCCGGCGGCAATGAGCACCAAATAGACGGCGAAACCGCCAAAACGCATCCGGGACGGCAGGATTCTGGCATTCATTCGTTTTTCCCACCCTCCTTATTGATAGTGCACCCATCGTTTGCCGAGCCAAAATTGGCATATCGTCAAACCGAGGATGATGATGAACAAGGTAAGCGATACTGCAGAGGCGTAGCCCATGTCGAAAAACTGAAAAGCATGCTCGTAGATATACATATTGATCGTTCTGGAGCTGTCGCCCGGTCCGCCTTTCGTAATCAGATACGGCTCGTCGAAAATCTGAAACCCGCCGATGAGGCCCATCGTCGTAATAAAGAAAATCGTCGGGGTCAAAAGCGGCAAAGTGATGCGCCAAAACAGCACCCAGCCGTTCGCGCCGTCAATTTCCGCCGCTTCATAATAATCGCGCGGAATGCTCTGCAGACCGACGAGAAAAAAGATGAACGAACTCCCTACTCCTTTCCAGATGCTGAACAATACGATGGCCGGAATGCTCCACACCGCGGAGCTGAGCCACGGAATCGGATCGACGCCCAATTTTCCGAGGTAGAAGTTGACCACCCCGTAATCTTTGTTCAGCAGGTATCCCCAAGCCAAAGCGACGGATGCGGTGGTGACCATGGTGGGAAAGAAGAACACGGTTCGAAACACGTATTTCCATCCTTTGGAAACGATGCGGTGCACCCCCAAGGCAAGGCACAAGCCCAATACAATGTTGACGGGGATGAGCAGCAGCAGAAACTTGACCGTATTGACATAGGAAATATACAGCCTTTTATCGTGGAACAGGTTCGTAAAATTGTCGAAAGCGATAAATTTGGCCGGCGTCAAAATGTCGTATTTGGTAAAGCTGAGCCATATCGCCGCCAGAACCGGTATACCGATAAAAGCCGCGAATCCGAGAATGCTCGGGGCGATAAACAAATACGCCGACACGATTTCCTTATGCTTCTCTTTCATTGCAAGAAGAGACGCACCCCGGGTTTCTTTTGAAACACGAACGTTCGAAAAATGACTGCCATTCGGATCGACTCTCGCTGCGGACATTGGTTTTCCTCCTCATCAGATTCCCTCGTCCAGCGCCTTTTGCATTTCTTTCGTCGCTTCGTTCAATCCTTTTTCCACGGGCATCTCGTTCGCCCAGATAGCGCTTACATAACGGTTGAAAATCGAGTCCAATTTGTTAAAAGTCGGCGGAGCCTGCACTGGACGGGCCGTCTCGGCGCTCTTGTAAAAGATGTCCCCGTTTTTCGGAGGCAGCTGCGGAATGACTTCGTCGGCCACCGCTTTGCGGGACGGAATGGAGGCGGCGGTCGCCAGCGCTTTTTGCGGCCCGGCGCCGTTCAAATATTTGACCAGCTTCCATGCCTCTTCCGGATGTTTGCTCGCCTTGAGAATGGGAAACCCGTCCACGCCGTAAATCGTCTGCTGCGTTTGGAATTTCGGAATATACTGGATATCGAAATCGTTGAATTTTTGATCTACGTATCCTTTGACGACCCACCGGCCGGCGCTGTGCATCGCCACATGCTGGGTCAGGAACGGATCGCCCATCGCCCCTACCTCGGACGGCGTCGGTGAATATTTATATTTGTAGATCAGATCGTGGAAAAGCTGGAACATCTCCACATTTTTCGGGTCGTTCAACGTGCACGTCTTCATGTCGTCGCTCAGGATGGCGGAGCCGTTATTGTACAACCACGCTTCGATGAGAAACCAGCCGCTCGGAACGATAAAGCCGTACACTTTTTGGCCGTCTCTTTCCCGCGTCAGCGCCTTGCAGTAATCCAGAAATTCATTGCCGGACCAGTCGGGTTTCGGCACGGGGAGCCCCGCTTCCTCCAGCATTTTTGTGTTGAAATACGTCACCATGTTGTTCCAGGTGAACGTCAGCCCATAGTATTTGCCGTCCACGATAAAAGCTTCCTGAAGTCTCGGATGAATATCCTCGAGATTTTCCACCGGATCGTTCTTCATGAACGGCGACAAATCGAGAGCCATATCTTTGGCGACAAAGAGCTGCGTTCCTTCGATGGCGATATGGGCGACGTCCGGCGGCTGTCCTCCCGCGATCATGGTGGACAGTTTATTGAAGTACCCGCCCCAGCTGTCTCCGGGGACGTACAGCAGCTCCACATCGATGTTCGGATTCGCGTCCCTGAAACCTTGCAGAACCTGATCCCATTCTTTTTTGTCCTGGCCGTTTCCCCAACGGGCAAAGACGAGCTTTACTTTTTTCGCCGCTCCGCCATCCCCCGAATCCGACGTCCCGGTCCCGATCGATGACGGAGAGCAGGCGGCGAGCAGCCCGGAGGCGCTCAATCCGAACACAATCCCCGCCTTTGCGGCTTTCTCCAAAAATTCGCGTCTCGTCATACGCTTTTCATCGCTCAATGTGATCCCCTCCATCAAATACAAATGATATGGCAACCCCCGATGCAGCCGGCCCATTCCAAACAAAGCGTCCCGAGCGTCATTTCCCGTTTTCCGTTGACAGCACCACCTTTCCGTCCGAATCGTTCCTTACCATCAATTGGCCCGGTATGACGATTTTCCCGTTGAACATGCTGCCGTTTATCGCTTCAACCATCGAGCGCACGGCTTGCTGGCCCACCTCCCATTTCGGCAAATGGACGGTCGTTAACGGCGGGTCCGTATGCTGAATATCCTCGATATTGTCACATCCGACAAGAACGACATCGGATCCGGCCTTCAATCCCAAGTCGGAAAGAGCTTTCAGCGCGCCCAAAGCCGCTTTGTCGCTGCACGCAAACACGGCGGTGGGACGATTCGGAAGCCCCATCAAATACTTCATTTCCAGATACCCTTTTCCATCCTGCTTGTCGTAATTCGGCGATATGTACTCCATTCGAATCGGGATGCCGTGTTCCGCGAGAGCGGAGCAATATCCGGCAAACCGATCCGTCAATGTTTTATATCTGGATGGACCCGAAATGTACCCGATATTGCGATGGCCGCAGCGAATCAAATATTGGGTCGCAAGATAACCGGCACCGTAGTGATCCGCGTGGATGCTCGGAAAGTTGCCTTCATGCGTGTAATTGTCCACCAGGATGACCGGAATGGGTGCTTCCTTGAAAATGGCCAGCATCTGATCGGTGATTAAACCGCTGCCCAGCACCAGCATGCCGGACGCCCCGGACAGCCAGGCGGCCGGATCGCTGTCCTCCCGCACGAAGGTCAATAATATCTCGTATCCGAGAAGATGGCTTTCGTGCTCAATCGCGCGAATGATTTCCCCGTTGAACGGATCGGTGATGACCGGTTTGGACGACTCCTCGATAAGGAGCCGGATAAACGAGCCGTTTGTTGCCGCTCCGCGCGAATACCGGAGCTTTTCCGCGGCATCGAGAATCGCCTTGCGCGTTTCCGCCGACAAGGAACCTTTATTGTTTAAGGCCAGTGAGACGGTAGCGGGGGAAAACCCGGTAATGCTGGCAATTTCCTGGACGGTTGTCTTTTTCTTGTTCTTTTCGTTTCTAGACATTTCTTTCTCCCCTTCTCCTTAAGGAAAATGTTACTATGAAAACGTTTACTCGTCAATAAAATATTTAGTAAATTAATTACGAGTTATTGTAATGAAAATAGTAAATATTATCACAAAATATTTTACGACAAATTTATATTTTTTTATTTTTATCCGAAAGGCCGATTCCATCGCGAAAAAAGCATCCGCTCCATCGCCGCGTATGATACAATCGGATCAAACCGATGCGGGGGGGATGATCGTGGACAAACGAATACAGGCGGTCTTTATCGATCGGGACGGTACGATGGGCGGAACGGGTCATTTCATACATCCGCGCGATTTTGTCCCTTATCCGTTTTCGCTGCAGGCGATTTCCATGCTGAAACGGGAGGGCTTCAAACTGTTCGCCTTCACGAATCAGCACCGGATTTCCCGCGGCGAAGCGTCGGAAGCCGAGTTTAGAGAGCAGTTCGCTTCGTATGGATTCGACCATTCGTACATATGCCCTCACGCCATGGACGAAAACTGCGGCTGCCGCAAACCGTCCCCGGGCATGCTCTTGCAAGCGGCTCATGAGCACCGTCTCGATCTGGCGAGATGCGCCGTCATAGGCGATGTCGGATCTACGGATATGGTGGCGGCCGCGGCGGCCGGGACGATGAAAATCATCGTCAAAACCGGATGGGGGGAAAGTTCCTTGACCGAGTACCGGCACACATGGGCCGATGTGGAGCCGGATTATATCGCGGAAGATCTGCTGGACGCCGCCCGGTGGCTTATATCGGGTCCATCATCTGCCAAATAACGACCTGCGAGGGACTGATTTCAAATTTATACCGCTATTCAGCCGGTGGCCAGTGCAACTTTCAACCTGCTTATCACGCTACTCATCGCGATCATTGGATTTATCCAATATTCTTTCACGTTTGGGGCACGTTTACGACGCGCCATTGGATTTCATCCAATGGAACGGCTACAAAAATTGCTGAGAGAGCAAAAATACAGCGATTTTATTGGATATTTTCCAATCAAGCGCCTGATCACCCGTAAAAACGGACAATTCCAATGGATTTTTTCCAACGGCCGACAGATTCAATCGACGAGCACCCCCTCTCGGTCTCGCGTGACCGAAGACTTGCCTTGCGCGATCGAAGCATTACGTTTTCGTGACCGAAGCCTTACGACAGTTGAGAAAGTTACTGTGTTAACACGCTGGAAACGAATCGCCTGGAGCCCGAAGGTCTAGAGCTACTAGACCTGGCGCATTTAAAAATTTTTACAAGTCTGGAAGAGCGGAGCGAGTCTTATTATTATCGAATTAAAATGCGACCTAGTCCGGTTTCGGAACGTACACACTCGAAAATAAGGGGTGTATAAAATGAAGTCCGATAAAACCGATAAACGTAACGGAGAAGATCGCCACAATGCGGCTCTCTTCTCCGTTATCCAGGCAAATCAATAATGACAATGGTTCCTTTATCGTTTCGGCAGCGACTTCATATACGAATCCGACATCTTCTCCAGTTCGATCACTTGTTTATAATCGGTCTCGTATTCCGGTTTCAAGGGAACCGGTTTTTGCGTTTTCAAATCGAACGCCTTTCCGTCCTCATAGCTTTTGCCGGGAATGAACAACACTTCATCGTTGAAAAACGATCCCGGAGGCAAGTAATAGCGCATGCCGAACAGCGTTTTGCCCGCGTTCAACAAATCCTGGCCGAAATAATTTTGCCGGTCCAGATCGATTCCGAGCAAATTGGCCACAGTAGGCATGATATCGATTTGTCCGCCGACTTTGTCAATGACTTGTCCTTTGCTCTCCCCCGGCACTCTGATGAGGAGCGGGATGTTGAACGGCTGAAGCGGCTTATGATAAGGGATGCCGATCAACTTCTCCATCGTCCGTCTTTCTTCCTCGTTTTTCGGCAGCAGGCCGAAATGATCGCCGTACACAACGAGCAGCGTATCTTCCCACAAATGCCGCGCTTTCAAGTTTTCCACCAGCACGCCCAAGGCGCGATCCGCGTAATTCACGGCCTGCAGGTAGTCGCCGACTATGCTGCCTTTGAACGATTCCGGCAGCGGCAGCGGATTTTTGGGCTGCGGAATCTTAAACGGATGGTGGCTGGACATCGCAACGTATTGAACGTAAAATTTTTTGTTTTGCTTGGCGATATCCGCCAAAAGATCCATCGATTTCGTATACAGCACTTCATCGGACGAGCCGAAAGCGATAAAATCTTCGTCGTTGAAAAACGTTTTGTCCACGTAGCGTTGAAATCCGAGCGCGGGATACAGCTTGTCGCGATCCCAAAATTTCACTTCATTCGTATGCATCGTCAGCGTCTCGTAGTTCAGCCGGTTCAGCAGCCTCGGCAGGCTCGGTATTTCCCGATCCCCGTATTCGGTCGACATCGCTTCGAATCCGACCGGATAAACGGACGTATTGGCGATAAATTCCGCATCCGCCGTATTGCCTTTGCCGATTTGCTGATAGATGCGCGGGAAATAAAAACTTTCCCGGATCAGCCGATTGAGCACGGGGGTAATCTCTTTTCCGCCGATGCTCAGGCCGATCGGGAAATTTTGAAACGCTTCCAGCTGCACGATGACGACATGTTTATTTTTCGCCGCACCGAAATATCGTTTGCCGGAAACGTGATGCGGATGCCGGGAACCTGTCGGCGGTTCCGGCGATACGCCGGATTCCCCGCCGGCGGCCGGGGATGATCCGCTG
>JAWLCZ010000199.1:0-6834 GCA_041686835.1 Paenibacillaceae bacterium
CCATTATTTGTGTGGTCTTGATATTTCCAACGACCCGCAAAAAGTGGAAGCCAGTCTTGAAATTCTGAAGTTGCTTTTAAAAAGCGGCATGGACATGAATTCCATTCATAGAATTCCGGATAATAACTGCGGTTTTTTCCCCGCTACACCGCTTTGGTACGCGTATACGCGCGGAAGAAATGAAAAGCTTTATACCTACCTTCTGGCCGAAGGCGCAAACCCTAATCATTGCATGTTTGCCATCGCTTGGTACGATGATGTCAAAGCGGCAGATTTATTCAAAAAATATGGAGCTGTAATTGAGGATGCCGCATTTCTCGCGGCATTTACGTGGAAAAGATTCGGCATGGCAGAATGGTTTTTAAAAAACGGCGCTAATGTCAATTTTGCTGATTCGCATGGAAATACAGCCCTCCATTATGCTGTAAAAAGGAATTATAAAATGGAACACATTCAATTGCTGCTGCAGTTTGGGGCTGATTTCCACAAAGAAAACAAAGAGGGAGTGTCACCTAAAAAACTGGCCGAATTGAACAACCGAAAAAAAATTCTGGGCCTTTTTGAGTCTCCATAAGCGACAGGAGGAACCAAACATGATTCCGAATGAATTCAATATAAAGATCAAACCGGCAGAGGAGTCTCAATTGGATTTTCTGGAAGAAATGTTTTCGCCCGGTGATCTGACAAAACCTCATCACAGAAGATACGATATACAAAAGCGAGGTGAAGGTGTATATCTTATCGCTTGGCATCATAACATCCCTGTCGGTCACTTCTTGTTACGCTGGAGCGGTCCTCATGATGATCATGTCACCCGATATATTCATGTTGCCCAAAGCGCCTTCCTGGAAGCAGGAGAGACAAAAGGTGAATATCGAAAAAAAGGTGTAGCGACAGCCATAATTCGACAAGCTGAACGTTTGGCAAAAGAAAAAGGCTGCACTCACATAGGATTAAACGTAGGAACAGATAATTCGACAGCTAAACGACTATATGAAAAATTGGGTTATATAGACTGGGAATACGGCGAATTTCCAATTAGTTGGGAATACATCGATAAGAATGGAAACAAGGGAACGGAAACCGAAATGGTCATTTATATGCAAAAGCGTATAATCTAGGAATAGATAATGGAAAATACAACCATGGATCGATCTCCGTGGTTTATTTCATTTAACGGGCTCATCGGAGGGGAAATGTGATGCGCTTAGTGGAACTGACGGAGAAAGAAATCGTCCGTATGATCGAAGAAACGGATGAAGCGTGCGCCGTGTTCATGTACACACCGTTTTGCGGCACATGCAAATGGTCCGAACGGATGCTCGAGATCGTTAAACATTTGCACCCGGATGTGCGGCTTTATAAATGCAACCTCAACTATACCCCGGCCTTAACGAGAGAATGGCAAATTTCCAGCGTGCCCTGCCTTGTCGTCATCCGCCGCAAAGTATATGCGATGAAGTCTGTGGTTGACTTGCTTGAAGTGCTTCAGCCTGTCATTCACGATGATCAAAAGGAGGAAGACGGCCATATTTGATCCGACCATTTATGAAAACATGAAAGTCGTTCTGGAAGGTGCCGTATACGATCTGGATTTGGCCGGCGATATTCTTGTCACGAATCGTGTGGATCGCATCGAGTTATCGACGATGTCCAGATACTACGCGATTCGTTTCCGCGATCGTCATGGCGGGAACGTTGAAGCGGAGATCCGTTTACATGCCGGTTTAACGGATTTGGCGGCAGAAATTTTACAGGCCGGACCGGAAGCGGGACCCCCTGGCTGCAGCCTGGAAATCGGTTTTTTCACGGACATTGGCGATGCAGACGCAGATTGTCCGCGGATTATGGAAGATTTGGAGACGATCTGGGAGAAACGTCCCCGTATTACGCAAAACGTTTCGTTCGTATACGGGGAACAGCCGATCCGCTATCGCAATCATATCGTGCTCGATTTCAGCCGCAAAATCGATGAAAGGCAGTTAGATGACATTCCGGTGCTGGTTAAGCTCGTTCTTCAATCATTGCGTGCGCTTCATTACACATAGTTTCGGCCGCTTGGACGATTACCTGCAGGAATTGCGCTACCCCATATCCCACCAAAGCAGCTTTCTGGGGACATCTTTATACTTATGATGGGATTTTTCAATATATCCGGTCGGTTCGAATCCCCAACTCAATAGTTTATTTTCCAAATCAGGCTTCCATATCAATCTTCCGCCCTGTACAACATAGTGATCGAGCAAATGTTTCAAAAAATCCCTTTGTTTGTCCCTCGGCACATAATTCAGCTCTTTCACGCAAACAAAATCAAATTTCATGGTCGGAACCCAAGTAAACGCATTGCCTGTGAACAATTTATCATTCCATTGAGGAAGCCGACTTTTTGCAAGTTCTATCAGTTCTTCGGATATATCCAGTCCGTAAAAATCGATATGGTAATACCCTAAACTTTTTATCCATTTATCCAACGATTCCAACAAATATCCGTTCGCACAACCGACATCGATAAACGAACCATTCTTGTTGACAGCCTCGAGAAGCATACTGTGGGAATGAAAATAATGAAACTCGTCCCCACTGTGTCCGGACTGGCCTCTTGGATTGTCACTGGCCAAGTAATTTTTTGTAAAGAATTGCTTGTTGATTTGGTACCACTTTTCTTCCGTAATTTTGCCTTCATCTAACAGCTTTTGTTGTTCTTCATCAAATTCGTAAGCCCGGTTAATCCGTTTTTTTGTTGATTCGTCACGCATGTTTCAGCCTCCTCAACAATAAATGTGGGAGTGGCTCCCTTGGGAACTATGTTAAGGTAAATAATTCCATAAAGATAGACTGAATATTTTTAAATAAAGCTCTGCATCTTTTCTGCACTGTCTCCGTGCGGCAAGTCCTGAATAGGCCGGTTCCCTTCTTTTTCGGCTTCTTCCCGCATACACATTAAAGAGATTTCCGGATTGCTTGTAGCCGCCGCAGTTTGCAGGGCAAGGGGGAGCGGGCGTGATGATACGAAGGCAGAAAAGATGGAGAAGTCGGACAGTACGCTCCGGCGGAAAAAGAAAAGCGTTTCTGTTGCTGTTCATTCTGTTTGCTTTTTTTTCTCTGCAGTCCTATATCTTCATTGAGAAAAATTTGAGTCCTCCGCTGATGCATGTGGCCAAAGTGCGGTTGAAGCAAATTGCGACACAGTCGATCAACAAAGCGATTTCGGATCGCATTGCGCACAGCACGGAAACGACCAAACTAATTGATTGGAAAACGGACGCAAGCGGCAAAATCACCGGACTCATGATGAATTACTCCGAGCACATGAAAATAACGGCGGATGCGATAGTGACCGTAAAGAGCGAGCTGGACAAACTGCAGCACATGACGGAGCGCATTCCGCTGGGGCAGGCATTGAAAAGCCCGATACTGGCGTCGTTCGGTCCGGAAATTCCGGTTCGCCTGGTGCCCGCCGGGTCGGTTGAAGTGGAATTAAGCACGCGCCAGCAAAACGCGGGCATCAATATGCTGCTTGTGGAAGTGTATGTCCGCATCATTACCGAGGTGTCGATTATTATCCCGTTCGACACCGCTCCGGAAGTCGTGGAAATCGATGTTCCCGTTTCATACATTCTTGTCGTCGGCGACGTACCGATGTATTATTTCGACAATAAAGGCAACCCCGTCGGCAACTCCGGGGCGGCTCCGCCGAGCATTTCCCTTCCCGGCACCCTGCAAAAGCCGGAGGACAACAACAAAGAAGCCCCGCTTCCGAACGAAGCGGCGAACTGAAGCAAAGAGCAGGCTCCGGTGAAATCGGCGTCCTGCTCTTTGGCGTTTATTTGGCCTTTTTAGCTTTTAGCTGCCTGCGCTCTTCCCGCTCCCATTTTTTTAAATTGGGATACGGATCGAACGACCAGTCGGCCAGGCCGAAATCGCGGTACAGGCCGTAATGGAGGTGCGGCGGAAATTTCCCCTGCGTTCCCGGTTTCCCGTAGCCCGAGCTTCCTACCCATCCGATCACTTGGCCGGGCTCTACGACGCTCCCTTTTTTGTGCTGTTTATTGAAACCCGACAGATGGGCGTAATAATGATAAATATTGTTAATGTCCCGGATGCCGATGCGCCAGCCGCCAAACGGATTCCATCCGGCCACTTCGATGATGCCGTAACACGTGCTGCGAACGGGGACGCCATAGCCGGCGAAGATGTCCGTCCCTTCGTGGATGCGGTATCCTCCCCAGCTCCGGCTCGCTCCCCATGTGCCGCGGTAGGAATACCTCGAACGAAGCGGCACCGGGAAGACATGACGATTCAGATCAAGCGTATCGAACTTAGCGTAAATTTTGGCGAACTGCTCGATACGTTCCACACTTCGTGTATTCTGATAATGCTCCCACAAACCGATGCGGAAATCGTCCAACGTTGTGCCGTGCTTTAATATATGGGAAACCATCGTATAGATGACGTCAATATCGTTGTTGCGATCGGCCAGTCCGTCCCCCGAACCGTCTTGTCCTTTACCGCCAAAGAAACGGATCGAAATCGGATTTTTGTCTTCATGATCCGGATTCAGCAGGCCGACCCATTCGAGTTCCGGATAATATATGCCGACCAGCCCGTTTCGCGGCGGTCTTTTTTTGGAATTGGCGATGCTGAGCGTGCGTTCGTATTGGTCAATGGCGGCAAGATAGTACCAAGGGATGCCGGTCAACGTGCTTATTTTTTCAAACAAATCTTTGCGTTCGGCATAGATGCGTTTCGCGTCCTGTTTGTCCGCTATGTTCGTTTCTTCGGCAAATGCCTGCAACGGATAAAGAACCGGGAGCAATATGGCGTGAATGAGAAAGATGCGCAAGAAGCGCGACCATAAGCTTCGGGTGTTCACGTTTCCCTTCCTCCTGACGAGTAATTTTCCGTAAGCGCCGAGTTCAGCCATGATACGTATAGAATGTGCATGTACGGCGTTTTTATCCGGCTGCGGGCGGTTTACTTTTCACTTCGCACTTTGTTATCATCTGTAAGAAGGTGGAAAACGTATGACATTCAATCACAGGGATGAGCATGTGGACGACCATATGATCGTCGTACAAGCCAACATTGACGATATGAATCCGGAATTCAGCTCCTATGTGACGGATCGGTTGTTTGAAGCGGGAGCGAATGACGTGTACTGGATTCCGATCATTATGAAAAAGGGACGCCCGGGGGTCATGCTGAACGTTCTTGTCGGCGCAGACAGGCTGGAGGAGATAGAACATATTATTTTTCAGGAGACGACTACGCTCGGCATCCGGTACATGCGGGCTTCGTGCCACCGGTTGGGGCGCCAATTCGAAAAAGTGCCGACTCCATGGGGGAACGTCACGGTGAAAGTCGGTTATTATAAAGGAAAGCTGGTGCAGTTTGCACCCGAATATAAAGAATGCGAGCAGGTGGCGAAAACTGGCGGTGTACCGTTAAAAACGGTGTATGATGAAGTGAGAAGGCGTTTTTGGGCGGAACGGGGACAATCCGGTTAATAAGAGCCCGATTCGGGCTGAGCTTGTCGAGAAAGCCCCAAGAGTTTCGTTTCTGATGGTAAGGAGGTGGGGGTATATGCTTCCAGCGACTGTTGAAATCGTGTTCTCATTAAATATTAAGCGGTAACAACACGATTTCAAAGGCCGCCCGTAAACTTTCCAGCACATACCCCGCACCCCTATTTAGTCAAAATAGCCTCCATGGGACTTTCTCGACACTCTGAGCCCGATTCGGGCTCTTATTTGACGAGAAAGCCGCATACCATGGTGTTCGGGTTGCAGCCTCACCCTGTTCATTCGGTCAGCTGCTCGGTTTCCCGCACGATCTCTTCTAGCCGTCCCAGCGCCTCCATTATACGCTCGCGTTCGTATGACAGAAGGCTGAAAACTTCATTCACTCTCTCCTTATACCGGACCGGAGCCTTCGGAAAACCGTCGGCGATATCCAGCGCCCCCGTTTCATTCATCCAGTAGCGCTCGTTTACGGCAAACAGCGCCTGGTTCAGGCAGGAAACCGCACGGAATAATAAGCCGGACGCGTGGGAGGCGTCATTTCTTGCCGCGCTTTTCGGAATGATACGCAGCGAGAATTCCGCCTCCCACAGGAACTTGGCGATGAGCGCCTTCTTGAGCGATTCCGGGTAAGGAATCGTTTTCGCTTTCAGGCGGGAAATGGTTTCCTCCGGATCCCATAGCGGTTTGCACAATGCGATTTCCGACATGTATATGCAGTTGACGAAACCGTGCGGATGCCCGGGGTGGTAATCGATCGTGATGTTTCCGGCGAGGCATTGTTCGACAACATTGGAAACCCTGCTCAGATCGCGGTAAATGAAGTCCACCGGCATATTCTGCACGGTAAGCCATCCGCCGCCGTTCACCCATGCGCCCCAGCCGCCGATGCCGGTAAGAAGCTGTTCACGGTGCTGGTCGTCAATATCCGCGGCCGCTTTGGAGAGCGCCGGAATGTCGAGCGGCGTATCCGGAAAGTAATAGATGCCGATATCGATATCGGATTTCGGCGTATGGGTGCCTTTGGCTCTGGAGCCTCCCAGGACGACGGCGTGTACGCCCGGAACCGTCTTCAGGCGTTCCGTAATGTTCTCGATAATCTTTTGTACGGTCATGCTTAAACCCTCTTTTATCGCGGATTCGGAATGGACGCGTCTCCGGCGGGCCTTCAATGCTTGTGCGTCGTCTCCGGTTTAGCGACGTGATCGTGATGATCGTGTTCGTGGTGATGGCCGTGCCCATGATGAGAGCCAACATGGTGCGTGTGATCATGACGATGGTCATGCCCGTGATGATGGTCATGGTCATGATGATA
>JAWLCZ010000200.1:0-6832 GCA_041686835.1 Paenibacillaceae bacterium
CCTTCGCCATGATACTGGCGGCGAGAATCGGCAGTGCCGCATTTTTAGCGCCATGAATTCGTATGGTTCCCGACAGAGGTTTTCCGCCTACGATAACCAATTTCTCCAATGCCTCACCTCCGAATTACCGCTCACCCACCACCAATACTTCCGGAATAAGCCGAACCGCGAATTTCTCCAATACGGTGCTTTGAATCAGCTCCATGAGGGTGAGAACGTCTCTGGCTGTCGCTTGCCCGGTGTTCACAATGAAATTGGCATGCTGCGTCGATACTTCCGCGCCTCCGATGCGCGTTCCTTTTAACCCGGCTTCCTCAATCAACCGGGCGGCGTAATGATTTTCCGGGTTGCGGAATACGCTTCCCGCACAAGCCATCTGCAGCGGCTGCGTACGACGGCGGCGATCCTTGAAAGCGGCCATGGCCGCCGCAATTTCCGTGCGATTGCCGTACTCCAGCTTGAATGCCGCCTCGGCAACGATGCCGCGCATATCGTGCAGTGCGGAATAACGGTAAGCAAAACGCAGATCCTCCGCCTGCCAAGTTACCAATTCACCTGTTTCCAGCACAATTTCAGCCGATAGTAATATGCGTGACACATCAGACCCATGAGCTCCGGCGTTCATGTAAACGGCTCCCCCGACGGTTCCCGGTATGCCTCCGGCCCATTCCAGACCGGTGAGTCCCTGTTTGCCGGCCATCACGGACAGCTTGATGAAGGAATACGCTCCACCGACATAAACGATGCTGTCTTCGAAACGCAGGTTCGCGAATCCTTCTCCAAGTTTAATGACCGCTCCGCGAATCCCTTTGTCGGAAACGAGCATGTTGGAGCCTCTGCCGATGCCGATCCACGGTACGTTGTGCCTGCGGACAATCCGGATCGCCTCCGCCAGCTGATGTTTGGTTTCCGGAATGATCATCAGATCCGCCGGTCCGCCGATTTTCCATGTCGTATGATCGGCCAGCGGCTCATTCAACCGCAGTTCGCCAATACGCGCGGCCTGCAATTCGGCTATAAGCTGTCGCATTCGGTAAACCTCCCTTACAGAACTGAAAGGCTGGAACAGCTTCCTTACGGCTGTTCCTTACCGGCATCGTCTGGGTGTCTGTCACGGTTATACGATATTTTATGTAATATCGCCGATAGTGTGACAATCACGCACACAATCCGGTTTTGTTCTCAATTACATTCGTCTATATTCGTCGTCAGCCGCCTCGTCCGGCGACTTCCCGGATCAGTTCGGCGACTTTGTCCGCCCCGTCACCAAGCGGGCTGCGGTTCATTTGCATAATGTACCGATCCCTTTGTTCGTACAGTCCGCCAATGGCGTCAAGCAGCGTTTGCCGCGACAGGTTTTCTTCGTAAAGCACGCGGCAGTATCCCATTTTTTCGAACGATTCGGCGTTTAAGATTTGATCCCCGCGGCTGGCCTGCCTCGATAACGGAATAAGGAGCATCGGTTTTTTCAGGGCGAGAAATTCAAAAATGGAATTCGAACCGGCGCGCGATACGACAAGATCGGCCATCGCCATCACATCGGCAAGCTCTTTGTGCAAATATTCAAACTGCCTGTAGCCGTTCAGGCCGCTGTACGTTTCGTCGACGTTTCCTTTCCCGCAAATATGGGCAATTTGAAACCGTTCCGTGAGCGCCGGCAAATTTTCGCGAATCGATTCATTGATTTTTTGCGAGCCGAGGCTGCCGCCCATAATCAACAAAACCGGCTTGCCGGAATGAAATCCGCAGATCCGCATCCCTGTTTCCGCGTTTCCGCGCAGCACTTCCTCCCTGATCGGGGAACCGGTATGCACCGCTTTTTTCGAAGGGATGTGGCGCAGCGTTTCGGGGAACGTGACGCACACTTTGGTGGCGAACGGAATCGATATTTTGTTCGCCAGCCCGGGAGTCATGTCCGATTCGTGAATAATGACCGGGATGCGGTGAAGCCAGCTTGCGATAACGACCGGCACGGCGACAAAACCTCCCTTGGAGAACACGACGCCGGGCTTCAGCTTCTTCAGCAAGGAGTAAGCTTGCGCGACGCCCCGCAGCACCCGGAAAGGATCTTTGAAATTTTGCCGATCGAAATATCTCCGCAGCTTTCCCGTCGCGATCGGGTGGTAAGGAATTCCTCCGAACTCCGTAATGATCTGTCTCTCGATTCCGGACTCCGATCCGATGTATTCGATGTGCCACCCGTCCTGTCTCAGCTTCGGGAAAATGGCCAGATTCGCCGTAACGTGCCCTGCGGAGCCTCCTCCGGTAAACACGATTTTGTTCACAACCGTCCCCCCATGATCATCTGGAATAGCGGGATATGTTCAATAAAATGCCGATAGCCGTCAGGATAAGCGTGAGCGACGAACCGCCGGCGCTGATGAGCGGCAAAGTGATGCCGGTCACCGGAAACATGCCGATGACGACGCCGATGTTAATAATGACCTGTACGGCGATCATGCCGACAATTCCGACGGCGAGCAAGCTTCCGAATACGTCCGGCGCCGTTATCGCCGTCCGCATCCCGCGCCAGACGAGCAAGAGAAACAGCAGCAGCACGGCGGCCCCGCCGATAAATCCAAGCTCTTCGCCGATGATGGAAAAGATGAAATCGGTTTGCGGTTCGGGCAAATAATTGTATTTTTGCCGGCTCATGCCAAGCCCGAGTCCGACCAATCCGCCCGGACCAATCGCGTATAGCGACTGAATCGCCTGGTACCCCGCGCCGAGCGGATCCTGCCACGGATCCAGATACGCGGTAATCCGCTGCAGACGATATGGCGCCGCGGCGATTAAGCCGACGAGCCCCGCCACTCCGACCATCGCCAGCATAAACAGGTGGGACATTCGCGCTCCGGCCGCATAAATAATCATTAACGAGGCCCCCACCAGAACGGCTCCCGTCCCCAGATCCGGCTGAAGCATAATGAGACCGAACGCGGCGCCCATAATGAGGAGCGGCGGCAGCAGACCTTTTCGGAATAAGGTGATGCGCGACTGATCCTCCGACAGCATTTTGGCCAGAAACAAAATCATGCCGAGCTTCATGAATTCCGACGGCTGAATGCCGAGAGAACCGATTCCGAGCCAGCTCCGCGCGCCGCCGCGCACGACGCCGATGCCCGGAATCAATACGACGACAAGCAGGGCAAAGCAGACGATGAGCCCGATTTTCGCAAACCGTTTCCATGCCCAGTAGTCGACATTCATCGTCGTATACAGGGCAATGACGCCCAGAGCGGCGAAAATCAGCTGCCGCTTCAAATAATAAAAATAATCGCCATAATCGTGAAACGCCAACACGGCGCTTGCGCTGTATACCATTACAATGCCGATTCCCAGCAGAAGCAGAGTGGAAATCATCATCATCGCATCAGGCGCGGAACGAACTTTGGCCATGGCTGGACACCTATTAACCGAACAATGTAGGGCTAACGGTTTAAGGCTTGTTTGCCCCCATGTTAAAGGTTATGCACCGACTCTTTAAAAATGCGTCCGCGTTCCTCGTAAGATGCGTACATATCCCAGCTTGCGCAGGCGGGAGACAGCAGCACGACGTCCCCCTTTTCCGCGAAAGCGTAAGCCGCCTTCACCGCTTGGCCCATCGCTTCCGCCGCATCGATACCATTATCGACCGATTTGATCAAACTAATTCCTGCCAGTTCGGCCACCCTGCCGATTTTTTCTTTCGTTTCCCCTAGCGTGACGACGGCTTTCACTTTGTCTTTCAGACAAGGAATCAGATCCATGAAGTCCAGGCCGCGATCCAGACCGCCGGCAATGAGCACGACCGGTTTGCCGATAGCCTCGATCGCTTTCGCCGTCGCCGCAGGATTCGTCGCTTTCGAGTTGTTGTAAAACGCAACTTCGTTGCGCACGGCAACAAATTCCAACCGGTGTTCGACACCGCGAAACTCTCTTAATACGGGCGCGATCGCCTCGATGCCGACGCCGGCGGCGATGGCTACGGCCGTTGCCGCCAGCGCGTTTTCTGCGTTGAAGTCCCCGGGCACGCCCAGCTCGGATACGGGCAGTACGGGATGGTCCGTACCGTTCCGATCCCGGTAAACGATGCGGCGGTCATCCGCGTTTTTCCCTTTGCCGCGGGAGCTTATAAAAACGCCGTAAGACAATTCGCGCTTTGCGGAAAACGGCAGCAAAGACGCCTTTACGGCGTCCTGCAGCCTGCGACAAACATCGTCGTCCCCATTGATGACGGCGACGTCCTCTTCGGTTTGGTTGGCGAACAGCTTCGCTTTACTGGCGATGTAATCCTCCATCGTCCCGTGATAGTCGAGATGGGTTTCCGCCACATTGAGCAGGCAGGAAATGCACGGCCGGAACGATTTCGTCCCTTTCAACTGGAAGCTGCTCAGTTCGACGACCATCCAGTTGTTCTCCGATGCTTCCTGCGCCGCCTCGCATAAAGCGCGGCCGATATTGCCGGCCACAATCGGGGCGCGCCCGGCCGCTTCCAGCATTTTGCCGATCCAGGTTGTCGTCGTCGTTTTCCCGTTCGAGCCGGTGATGCCGATGATCGGCGCACGGCATATATGATAGGCGACCTCTACTTCCGTGACGATTTCGATGCCGAATGACTGCGCGCGCTGCACAAGACTTAATGAATAGGGAATTCCGGGATTTTTCACAAGCAGCGACACTCCCGGATGAACAAGCGTTTCCGGATGTCCGCCGCAAACAACGGAAATACCCAAAGCCTCCAGTTGATCGGCTTCAGGACATTCCCGGCGTTCTTTTTTATCGTTCACAGTCACGACGGCGCCCAGCTCGCGGAACAGTTTCGCCACCGCCACGCCGCTTCTCGCCAATCCGAGTACAACGACTTCCTTGCCCCGGTAATCACTCGGGTGATTCATCCGCTACAACCCCTCATTGATGTAAAGTCCTAGTCCGGCTAACATGAAACCGACCAGCCAGAACGTGATGACGATTCTCCATTCCGACCAGCCGACAAGCTCGAAATGATGATGTATCGGGCTCATTTTGAACACGCGTTTCCCTCTTGTTTTGAAGGATACGACTTGAATGATGACAGAAAGAACTTCCACGACAAAAACGCCGCCGATGATCACGAGCAAAAGCTCCGCGTTCGTCAGCACGGCCGCCGCCGCCAAACCGCCGCCGATGGCGAGAGAGCCGGTATCGCCCATGAACACTTTGGCCGGATGGGCGTTGAACACCAGAAATCCGAGAACAGCGCCGACCATCGCTGCGGAGAAGATCGCCGTCTCCATCTCGGTATGCATCATCGCGATAACCGTATACGCGCCGAAAGCAATCGCGCTCGTTCCCGCAAGCAAACCGTCCAGACCGTCGGTAAAGTTCACCGCATTCGACGTCCCAAGCATCACCAGAACGACGAACGGATAATAAAACCATCCGAGCGAAATCGATTCATGCAGAAACGGGATGGCGACATCGGTGCCGTGTCCCGCTTTGTGCAGCAAATAGCAGACGATGCCGGAAAACAACAGCTGGCCGAGCAGCTTTTGTTTGGCGGTCAGTCCCAAAGAACGCTTCAAAACGATTTTGATATAGTCGTCCAAAAAACCGATAAGCCCGTACCCGAGCGTAGCGAACAGCAAAATGTAAAGCTCCGTGTTTTTTTCCGCGAAGCGCAGCGTGGCGATGGACAGGGCGAGAAGAATGATCGTGCCGCCCATCGTCGGCGTGCCCGCTTTTTTATAATGTCCCTGCGGGCCTTCGGTGCGAATCTGCTGTCCGAATTTCAACCGCCGCAATACGGGGATGAACAGGGGGCTGATAATGACCGCCAATATGAATGCGACACCCATCGTTAACATGACAACGTTGAATTCCATAACCGTCCCCCCTCGCCTATAAAGATATTTCTTTCAACCGGAAGACGATATCCTCCATTTTCATTCCCCTTGAACCTTTGACGAGCACAACATCGCCCGCTGCGGCCAATGTGGAGATGGCGTCGACGAGCTGCCCTTTATCGCTGAACGGCTTGACCGTACCCGGTGCAAACACTTTGCTTGCCTCCTCGGCGATATGCTCCGCCAAAACGCCGTAAGTGAAGACGTAATCGAAATGCTCCGGGCGCAAACTTTTGCCGATATCGCGGTGAAACTGCTCCTCGCGTTCGCCCAGTTCCAGCATGTCTCCGAGGACGACGAATTTCCGGCCGTACCCTTTCAACTCCCGGAGCGTTTCCAGCGCGGCAAGCGTCGAAGTCGGACTGGCATTGTACGCGTCATTCAAAATCGTCAGCCCGTTCCGCCCTTTGACGACTTCGATTCTCATGCCGGTCAGCTGCACTTGTTTCAGTCCGCGGATAATATCGCGCTCGCTGACGCCCATATACTTGCACACCGCAATGGCGGCAAGCGCGTTGATCACGTTATGGTTGCCGAGCAGCGGAATATAATACGTCGGTGAACCCGGAGAATTGAGCGAAAACAAGGTGCCCTCGCCGTCCTGCATAATGCCGAGCGGAAAATAATCGTTGTCGGGAGAAGCTCCGAAACGAAAACGAAGCATGGTCGGCGGAAGCGGATTTCGGGCCAACTCCTTTTCCAGCAGCGGTTCGTCGCCCCGGTAAACAAGCAGGCCGTCCGGACGCATGCCGCTGACGATTTCCAGCTTCGCCCGGGCGATTTCTTCCCTTGATCCGAGCTGCAAGAGATGGGCCTCTCCGATGTTCGTAATAATCGCCACTTCGGGCCGGGCAAGCTTCGACAGCAGTTCGATTTCGCCGCGGCCGCTCATCCCCATCTCCACGACGGCGACGTCGGTGTCTTCATCCAATTCGAGCAATGTCAGCGGCAAACCGATATGATTGTTC
>JAWLCZ010000201.1:0-6830 GCA_041686835.1 Paenibacillaceae bacterium
CGAGGTTATCGCACGGATGACCGCGGCCAGCGAGGTGCGCCAGATAGCGGGGATGTGATATCGCAGTAATGTGAGATTGATGTCGTCAGGCTGGCTGGTGATAAGTTGGAAAAAGGGGAGGCGGCAATCCGCCTCCCCTTTTTTAAGCAAAACGCTGTATTGATGTTTGGCGGTCAAAGGAATTTTATCGATATGCCCTTTGTTGACGTACAAAGTGCCAATCGGCTCTCCCGTTTTGATAATCGGGTAGTTCGTATACTGGGAGAAGGCGTAATCGAACAGTCTGGACACTTCCGCGTTTCTTGTTTTCGTGTCCGGTTCCCCCAGCACGACGGCAATGACGCGAAAATGATCCTTTTTGGCGGTCGCGGACAAACAAAACTTCGCTTCCGACGTATAGCCGGTTTTCAAACCGTCCGCGCCTTGGTAAAAACGGACGAGCTTGTTCGTATTGACGAGCCAGAACGGTTTTTCCGTATCTTTGCGCAAATAATCCTGGTATTTACCCGTGTATTTCGTAATCGATTCGTATTTCAGCAATTCTCTCGACATGAGCGCGATATCATACGCCGTCGAGTAGTGCTCGGCGGCAGGCAGCCCGTTGCTGTTCATAAAGTGCGTATCGTTCATCCCGAGCGCTTTGGCCTTGTCGTTCATCATTTGCACGAAAGCTTCCTCGGAACCGGCGATTCTTTCCGCGATTGCCACCGACGCGTCGTTTCCCGACGCCAGCGCAATGCCTTTCAGCATATCGTCGACGGTCATTTCTTCTCCGGCTTCCAAAAAGATTTGGGAGCCGCCCATTGATGCGGCGTAATCGCTAGTCCGCACTTTTTCATCCAGTTTCAGCTTGCCTTGATCCACCGCTTCCATAACGAGCAGCATCGTCATCACTTTGGTAATGCTTGCCGGCGGAAGCTTTTCGCGTGAGTTTTTTTCGAAAATGATCGTTCCCGAATCGGCGTCCATCAATAGCGCAGATCGCGCGTTCGGGGCCAAATTTAGCGGTTTTTCTTTATTTTTGGCCTCTTCGCCAGCGGCCGGCAGCGCGAACAGCATGGAAAGATGGAGCATAAGCAAGACTGCCAGACATTTTTTCCACATGGATTGACCCTCCTGAAATGAAACTGAATGCATCTGCTTGTTTTTGCGCAAGTTTGCTGCAACGCTTCTAATCATTGTTGACGAATCCATTGAAAAATATTCCAATCACTTGAGAACAAGATGATCATTCTTCTAAGAATGCCAAATTTATAGATTAGACAAGATTTTTATCGGCGTGACATAATGATGTTGCATTACAATATATCAACCACATATATCAACGAATATATCAACAATGAAGGGAGCAGAATATGCGGTCCAAAGCACTCGTCATCTTGGTTTGTTTCCTTATCGCCGGGGTTATGGCGCCGGCAAATCCGAACGCCATAGCCAGCGTCCAGGCGAATGACTGGTCCGGTGAAAGCGGAGACGGAGCGAACACGTACTTCGCCCCGGTTAGCTTGCCGGCCAATCTTGTTCTTAAACATAATCCTGTGGTTAAAGGACACCGCCCTCTCGCAGTGATGAACGGTCGGTTATACGCTCTTGATCCGCAGGAAACGAACAAGTTGTATGCGGTTGATTTGGCCGCCAATACCGTCATGTGGGAGTTTACCGGCGAAAGTGCGCAAGATCCCATTCATGAGCTGGTTGCGGCAAACGGAAGCATTTATGTAAGAAGCGCCAATCATCTTTATGCACTGGAAGACGCGGGAAGCCGCTTTGCAATCAAATGGAGCCGGAATCCGGCGGGCGGCAGAATGACTTATGATGAATCGCGCCTTTATGTATTAAACGGAAACAGTTATGTCACTGCCGTGGACGCCAAAACCGGCGCAGAAATATGGTCCTATTCTCCCGGGCCATCTCGACAAATCACGGGAAAAATGGTTACCGGCGGCGGCAAACTATTTTTTGTCGCGAAGGATAACAAGGAAATGAAAACCCAACTGTACGCCTTGGATGCCTCCACTTCTGAAGTACAGTGGACCTGGCCCGTTTACGGCGATACTTCGGGAAATCCGGTGTTTAAAGGTAATAAGGTGTACCTGGATGTGACATCCGGTACGATGTCAAACCGGTCTGTAACCGTACAGGCGATCGATGCGGCAACCGGCAATACGCTATGGAAGCAGGATGTAAAGGGGGAATTCGGGAAAGTTGACAATAAATTGAGTGTCAACGATGACTCTGTATTTACTGTAACGAGCAACGGTTACCTGGTTGCCCTCAACAAAGACACCGGTGCGGAACGATGGAGAGTCTGGTTCGGCGAACGAGTGGATGGCGGAAGAACGGTTGAAAGCTCTGGGGGCGCAACCGTGGTGACCAAGGATAAAGTTTTTCTTGAGAACAACCGAAAAATCAAAATCATCGATGCAAACACAGGCAGCCTGCTGCGGGATATTCAACTTGGTTTCGACAGTTCCTATCAACCGTTAGCGATTGGTGCAAATCTGCTGTTTATATCGGACGGAAACCGGCTTATCACATACGCGCCGGTTGATCAGCCTGCCCCAGCCAAAGTTGGAAAGACCACGGCCAACTCCAACTTGAGAAAAGGACCGGGTACCCAACATGAAGTGATCCGGGTCGTTCCCGCCGGCTCCACGGTCTCCATTGTGGGCGAATCCGGCGACTGGTATCAAGTGCGGTATACCAACTCCGGCATGA
The DNA here is from genome assembly GCA_041686835.1 of Paenibacillaceae bacterium. Lineage (GTDB taxonomy): Bacteria > Bacillota > Bacilli > Paenibacillales > JAWLCZ01 > JAWLCZ01. The sequence continues at coordinate 2,719 of JAWLCZ010000201.1, forward strand.
CCTATACCGGTTATATCGCCAAATTTTTGGTGGATGTTCAGCAGCCTGCTCCAGCCAAAGTTGGAAAGACCACGGCGAACTCCAACTTGAGAAAAGGTCCGGGTACCCAACATGAAGTGATCCGGGTCGTTCCTGCCGGTTCCACGGTCTCCATTGTGGGCGAATCCGGCGACTGGTATCAGGTGCGGTATACCAACTCCGGCGTGACCTATACCGGTTATATCGCCAAATTTTTGGTGGACGTTCAGCAGCCTGCTCCAACCAAAGTTGGAAAGACCACGGCGAACTCCAACTTGAGAAAAGGTCCGGGTACCCAACATGAAGTGATCCGGGTCGTTCCTGCCGGCTCCACGGTCTCCATTGTGGGCGAATCCGACGACTGGTATCAGGTGCGGTATACCGGTTCCGGTGTGACCTATACCGGTTACATCGCCAAATTTTTGGTATCCGTTGAGTCCAAATAATCCATCCGGGTTCGTATCCGGTTCCGGTTGCTGTTGACTTTGGATGTACTGGAATGAACAGGCTAAGGGTAACATCCAAAGTCAAAGGCAAACGCTGACGCTCCTCCACCAGATACGAATCCCTTTCGGCACAAACTCACTTTGTAAGAGGCCTCCCATTGCAGCTGAGTTGCTGCAATGAGAGGCCTCTTTATTATTTACTCCGTCCACGTTTTTACGCCGTCTTTCGTGACGACGGCATAAATCAGCGGACGCGGTTCGGGAGGAGCGCCGGCAATGGAAAAAGCGCTGCGCACGCGCTGTCGGACGGCGTCCAATCTGTCGCGATCGGTGTCATTGAAATGAAGCTCCGCTATCGTTTCCCCCATGCTAACGGGATCGCCTATCCTTTTGCGGAGTTCGATGCCGGCGCTCCAATCGATTCGCGAATCTTTCATCTCCCTGCCCGCGCCGAGCATCATCGCCGCGATGCCGATTTGCTCCGCATCGACGGACGATACAAAACCTTCGGACGGGCATTCCACCGGAATGCGACGGCGTGCGCAAGGCAGCCGTTCCGGCTCGTCGACGCATGCCGGATCTCCCCCTTGAGCGGCGATAAACTGTTTGAATTTCTCGAGCGCCCGGCCGGAAGCCAATACATCGTTCAAACGCGCTCTGGCCTCTTCGTAGTTATCCGCCTGTTTTCCCAAAACCAGCATGTACGAACCGAGCGCAAGACACAGTTCCAGAAGGGGTTTGGAACCGGCTCCTTTGAGCGTCTTTATCGCTTCCTTCACTTCCAGCGCATTGCCGATCGCCGATCCGAGCGGCTCTTCCATGCTGCTGATGACCGCGACGGTCTCCCTGCCCACCTGACTGCCGATATCGACCATCGCTTGGGCCAGCGCCATCGACTCGTCAAGCGATTTCATAAACGCGCCGCTGCCCGTTTTCACGTCAAGCACGATGGCGTCCGCTCCGGATGCGATTTTTTTGCTCATGACGGAACTGGCGATAAGCGGAATGGAATTGACCGTGGCGGTTACGTCGCGCAAGGCGTACAGCTTTTTGTCCGCCGGCGTAATGTTGCCGGACTGGGAGATGACGGCGACCCCGCATTCGTTCACCTGCCGGATGAACTCTTCCTTCGTCCGCTCCACGCAAAACCCTGGAATCGATTCGAGCTTATCGATCGTGCCCCCCGTATGACCGAGGCCTCTTCCGGACATTTTGGCGACAGGAACGCCAGCCGCGGCGACGAGCGGAGCGAGTACGAGCGTCACCGTATCCCCTACTCCGCCCGTGCTGTGCTTGTCCACCTTCACCCCTTCGATGCCGCTCAGATCGATTTGATCGCCGGAACGGGCCATCGCCATCGTCAGATCAGCCGTTTCCCTGGCCGTCATCCCGCGGAAAAACACGGCCATCGCCCATGCCGACATCTGGTAATCCGGTATATCCCCGCTGCAGTACCCATCGATTAAATAAGCGATTTCTTCGGCGGTCAGCTCGCCGCCGTCTCTTTTTTTCGCGATCAGATCAACGGTTCTCACTCTATGCTCCCCTTTCGCATTCAACCGGTTTGCCGATTGCCGCTTGCCCTCGTGCCGCATAAAGCGCAAGCTAACCCGGAGGACCTAAGTTTTACAGTTCGACTTCCCGCACAAAAGCCCGCACGAGCGCCCGGAACTTCGGCTTCGTCCGCTCCGCGACGGCGACGACCTGATCGTGCGTCAGCGGTTCCAGTTCTTCACCGATTGCCATATCGGTGATGCAGGAGATGCCGAGCACGCGAATGCCGCAGTGCCTGGCGGCGATAACCTCGGCTACGGTCGACATGCCGACCGCGTCGCCGCCCAGCCTGGCCAGCATCGTCAGTTCCGCAGGCGTCATATAGGACGGGCCGCTGATTCCGCAGTAGACGCCTTCCCGCAGGACGAGCGGTTTTTCTTCTTCATCCCGGATTTGTCCGGCCAAACGGACGGCCATCCGCCGGAAAGCGCGATCATACGCTTCCGACATGTCCGGGAAACGCGGTCCAAGCTGCTCATCGTTCGGACCGATGAGCGGATTGTCGCCGGTGAAGTTGATATGATCCTGAATCAGCATCAAATCTCCCGGCCGGAAAGCGCGGTTCATCCCCCCCGCCGCATTGGTGACGACAAGGCAGCGCACGCCCAATCGGCGCATCACGTATACGGGAAACACGACCGTTTTCATCGGATAGCCTTCGTAATAGTGGAACCGTCCCTGCATGGCGATGACCGGTTTGCCTTCCAGCGTCCCGGCAACGAATCTGCCGGCATGGCCTTCTACGGTGGAAACGGGAAAATGCGGAATGCGCTCATACGGCAGCGCTTCCGCGCCAATGATTTCCTCCGCCAAATCGCCCAGACCGGATCCGAGGATGAGGCCGATTTCCGGGACAAGTCCGTCCAACTGCTTCGTGATGTAATCGGCCGCTTCCGCAATCCGTTGCGAATAACCGATTCTTCCCAAGGGGTTTGCCGCATTTTCCACATTTTCCGCTTGTTCCACATGTTCCGCATGTTCCTGCAAATTCATCCGTTTCACGTCTCCTCTCACAACTGCGGTATGATGGACAGCACCAGTTCGATAAAAGTGTCTTTTACCCGTTCCGCCGTTTCCATCACTTCGTCGTGGGACAGCGGACGATCCAAAATGCCGGCCGCCATGTTCGTTATGCACGATATGCCCAGCACTTCGATGCCGGCATGGCGTGCGGCAATCGTCTCCGGCACGGTCGACATGCCGACCGCATCGGCGCCGAGCATCCGCAGCATCCGAATCTCCGCCGGCGTTTCATACGTCGGACCGAGCAGCCCGGCGTAGACGCCTTCCCGCAGCGCAATCCCGCGTGCGGACGCCGCTTGTTTCGCGATATCGCGCAGCCTGCGGCTGTAAGGCTCCGACATGTCGGGGAAACGCGGACCGAGGTCGTGAACATTTGCGCCGATGAGCGGGTTGCGAAACATCAGATTGATATGATCGGCAATCAGCATCAAATCTCCCGCCTTATAGCCGGTATGGATGCCTCCCGCGGCGTTCGTGACAACAAGCGTGCGGACGCCGAGCGCTTTCATCACGCGGATGGGGAACGCTACCGTTTCCGCCCCGTAGCCCTCATAAAGGTGAAACCGGCCTTTCATCATGATCACCTTTTTGCCGCGGACGGTTCCGATCAGAAGCTGCCCGGCGTGCCCTTCCACGGTCGGGACCGGAAAATGAGGGATTCGCTCGTACGGAATCGAAACGGCTTCCTCCAGCGCATCGGCCAGCACGCCCAAGCCGGAACCGAGAACAAGCCCGATTTCCGGCCTGAAAGGAGCCAGATTCCCGATATAGCGTTCCGCTTCGCGAATGGTGTCCATTACGCTTCGGTTCGCCATGCTGTGTTCACCTCCACTCCTTTGCCAGCGCGGACAGAAAACTCGTTCCGTTGTCCGGCGGCGGAAGTCTGAAATTGTCGGCGATGGTGGCGCCGACATCGGAAAACGTGGAGCGTACGCCAAGCGTTGACGGATGTGCAAATTGCGGGTTCCAGACCAAGAGCGGAACATATTCCCGCGTATGGTCGGTCCCTTTATGCGTCGGGTCGTTCCCGTGATCGGCCGTAATGATCAGCAGATCGTTTTCCTTTATGCC
>JAWLCZ010000202.1:0-6738 GCA_041686835.1 Paenibacillaceae bacterium
TCGGCCGTCTACCACAATCTTGAACTGTTTTGAAAGCTCCTCGTCCGAAAGGTCAATTTTCCGAATGAACTCCCTCTCGGCGTCATACTGGGAGGGAGTGTCCTTAATCGTCGAACTGCTTATTTTATATTTTTTGTTTTTAAAATCTTCTGGGTCAAGAAGCTCGTCCTCGTCCCAATATCCACATACGACCATGAGTTCTACCAAAGAAGTTGTATGGAGGTATTTCGCCAAAACCTGCAAAGTCTCCGGTTGCGGTCGTTGCACTTCCGCCTCGATCCTAGATAGAGTGGCCGACGAGATCCCCGTTTTCTCTGCAAGTTGCCTCTGGCTTTTATACCCACTGGCTAATCTATGGTGTTCTATAAATTTACCAAATCCTTTTATACCTTCCATATCCCATAAACTTCCTTCCAACTTATTTTCAATTTCAATCTGAATTATATCAATAACATTACGCGCACGCAATTTTTAATTTGTATTGTATTGCGCGCTCGTATACACGTGTTGTATATTGGTGATACGAGAGCGAAGCACTCGTATGATAAACGCTCAGGAAAGGCGGTGATAAACATGAAATACACGGTCAGGTTGAAAGTAGACGAACTGATGAAGGCTGCGAACGACAAAAATCTCATGACGGACACGGAATTAGCCGCGGCGATTGGAGTCTCTACAACCCAAATTTGGCGCGCGAAGTTGCCCATCAACCATCCAAAACATAACTCGCCCGGCACTGCGTTCATCGCTGGTGTTCTGGCCGTGTTCGGTGGTTCGTTTGATCGCTTCTTTTTTTTGGACGAAGTGATACGAGGTCGCAGCAAAACAGGATAGCTCTATCATTTCCAGAAACAAAGCGGTTTATACATCATTGGTTTCTCGCTCTTTGAAAACTTTATATCGAAAGGATAGATTCTCATGACCTTCACCGACACACTTGCTTGGAAGTTGCTCGGCGCGCTGCTTCTCTTGTTAGTCGTCTTGGTAATGGCATCGTGCGTTTATTCCGCAAAAAGAGAATTCGAAGAAAGCGAGGTGAAAGCAAATGGACCTGAAAACTCTTGAATACCTGGAACAGCGGGCGAAGAAAGGGCGGGCCGTCGTGAGTCGCATAAATGAATTGCTCATCATGAAGAAGCGAATTGAGAAGGGGCACAAGGTCGTTGTGCATGCCGGAGACTATCGCGTAAATGACTATGCCAATTACCAGCTTGCGGAAAACGTCGGCGTACAACCTCCGGACTCATTCCGTGAACGCGCTCAAGCACGCATGATCGCTATCTTGTTAGAAGAAATCGACGCCGAAATCGCCCGCCTGGAGCAAGAGCTAGCGGAACTATGAAAAAAACCGCCCAAGAGAGCGGCCAAAAGAAATCATACTCGGAATCATCATATCGCAGAAAGTGAGGTTTAGCAATGCCGAAGCACACCCGATTCATCGAATTGACACTTGAAAATTTCACCAGTCACCGCCAGCAAACGGTCCGTTACGGCAAAATCACTCGCCTGTCCGGTCGCAACGGTCAAGGAAAAACCAGCATCGGAACGGCGCCGGTATGGGTCTTGTGGGGCACGGACTTGTTCGGACGCAAATGGAGCCCTCGCCCGGTAAACTACGACGCGGACGTGACGCGTGCCGCGCTGCTGCTTGAGGTCGACGGAAAGCCGATCAAATTCGAACGCGGCATCGACGGCGGTGACAACGTGTTCCTGATCAACGATGTGCCGGCCAAGGCCAAGGAGTATGAGGCTGCTGTCGCCAACCTGTTCGATCGAGATGAATTCCTCTCGCTCTACAATCCACAATACTTTTTCGGTCTTCACTGGACGAAGCAGCGGGAAATGATTCTGCGATACACCACGCCGCCGGCCTCGAAAGAAGTACTCAAGCATCTGCCGGAGCCGCAGGCGGCCAAACTGGACGAACTACTGAAAAAGCACAGCCTGGACGATCTGCAGAAGATTCATGGCGGTACCGGCGGCCAAAAGTCGAAGTTGGAGAAACAACACATCGCCGCTCAGGCGCGCACACGCACGCTGCAGGAGCAGCTTGCGGCGATGGATTCGGCGCAAGCCGTGGACATTGCGACTGCACGGGCAGACATCGCGAAAATTGATTTCGCAATTCGCGAGCTGGAGAAAGACACAAGCTCGGCGCAGCAACACAATTTCAGAATCGCCGCACTGGAAAGCGAAATCAAACACCTGTTAGAGCAGCGCGACCGCATGAAGCAGCAATGGCAGCAGTTGCAGGCAGAGGAAATCACGGACACCTGCCGCGTGTGCGGGCAGCCGCTGCAAGGTGACGCTATAGAGGCGGTGCGGGCTGACAAACATCGTCGCATGGAAGAATTTCGGAAGGAGTACGACGAAATTGTCGCGCGGCGCAAGGAGTTGGAGGCCGAACTGGCCACGCTCGAACCGATCGACGTCAGCGAGAATCTGGACGAAATCCGCCGTTGGCAAGAGGCGAAGCAAGCCCTGCAGGATGCCATTCGAGCGAAAGAACAGCGCCAACAGCTTGAGCAACAGGTTGAACAGGCGCGCTCAGATGAAGCCGCCACGCTGGCGAACCTGAAGGAATCCATCTTCATCCTGGACGCGATAAAGGCGTACAGGGCAAAGGAGGCCGAACTGCAGGCCGAGAAGGTGCAAAGCCTGTTCACGACGTTGTCCATCCGCTTGTTCCGGTACGTGAAAACCACGGACGAATGGGAACCCGATTTCAGCATCCAGATGGATGGAAAAGACTATGGGGTTCTGTCCGCCGGCGAGAAGATCGCGGCCGGGCTGGAGCTTGCAGAAGTGCTCTTCAAGCAATCCGAACTCATTACGCCAGTCTTTATCGACGGCATCGAATCGTACACCGGCCGCGTGGCCGTCTATGACCAACTGATTACGGGCCGGGCGGTGCCAGATCAGGATCTGAAAATCGAAACGGAGGGAAGCGCATGAGCGGACCGAGATATGACATTTCCGAGGCTATCAAGGCTCAAAAAATGTACTGTGAACAAAAGAGACTGCCTCATTTTGCACCCTATGATGGTCGGTGCTGGAATTGCAGACAAAACATTTATTCTCCCGGAAAACACGTTTGGGCAGGGAGATATGATGGCAGGGAAACCGAGGGTATTTCTGTTGAGAAAGCTGGGAGCGAACTGATTACCGGGTGCCCGCACTGCCATAGAAGCTATTGCGATTAAGGAGGATGAAGCAATATGAGCCAAATTCAACCCAAAAACCAAACAGCAATTCAAGCCATTGGTGGTTTTAGCGCCGAAGACGTGCAGATCATGCACCAGATGTTCGGCGCAGACCTTACCCCGGAACAATTCCGCTTCTTCGTCCGGGCGGCAGATGCGATGGGGCTCAACCCCTTCTACGGTCACTGCAACCCGGTCGTATACAAAGGCAAACTGTCCATTCAAATCCAAGTTGAAGGGTATGTGTACAAAGGCCGGCAGGTTGAAGGTTACCAAGGCCATGACGTGCAGCTCGTACACGAAAATGACGAGTTCAAGGCGCGCAAAATCAAAGACGAGAACGGGAGAGACGTTTGGGAGATCGTCACGCATGAAGTCGGTTTCCCCCGGGGGAAAATCATCGGCGGGTACGCGATCGCTTATCGTGAAGGCTTCCGACCGTTTGTGGTGCTGATGGATGTCGAAGAAGTCGAACACATGAAGAAAGGCTTCAACGCTCATATGTGGTCGGGCGGCTTCTTCCCAGACATGTTCAAAAAGCACATGCTCAAACGAGCGTATAAAGGCCAATTCGGCATCGACCTGAATGACGATGACTTCGAGCGGATGCAAGCAGGCGGCATCGATAGCATCACTTCCTACCAACCCGAACGCAAGGACATCACTGAAGAGGTGAATGCGGCCGCGGCTGAGCAGCAGGAACCGCCGAAACAAGATCCGGAAGCCGCTGACGCTAAATACGACGAACTCCGCAAACAAATGAACGCGAAGTTCAAGGAATTGGGCATCTCCGGCAAAGAGGCAAAAGCTGCCTACATCGCGGAGAAAGGCGTTGTCAAAGGCGAAACGCCGACGCTGCAGGAGTTGACCAAGCTGATCAAACTCATGGACATCGACATCGCGAATCGGGCGGCACAAGCAGCGGACGATGACGATCTGCTGGGTGGGTTCGAAGGATGAAAATCGACATCCTCGCATCCGGGTCGGGCGGCAATTGCATCGCCGTTCGATCCGGCTCCACCACCATCCTGATCGATGCTGGTATTGCAAAGACAAAAATCGAAAAGAGGCTGCTGGAAGTTGGCATCCGTCCGTATGAGATCGCGGGCATCTTTCTGACCCACGCACATGTCGACCACACCCGCGGCTTACCAGTGGCGAACAAATACCGCATCCCGGTTTATGCAGCGAAAAACGAGTGGAAGGACATTTGCGGCGTTGATGAAGAATTGCGAGCGGAACTTCGATATTTCGCCGTCCAAATGGGAGATTTTGATGTTCACTGGTTCAAAACCCACCACGACGCCTTTGACTCTCTAGGATACGTGATCGACGGCGATCAGAAAGTAGCGATCTGCCTCGACACCGGCCACGTCGACCACGAAATGCTGCAAGACATGTCTGACTGCGACATCTACATCATCGAGGCGAACCACGACCCGGACCTGGTAGCCGTCAGCGACTACCCAGACAGCGTGAAGGCCCGCATCCTATCCGACCGCGGGCACCTGTCTAATCAGCAGGCCGCCGAGGCACTGGCAAAGCTGGTCCGGGGCCGGGGAGAGCGGATATACCTGACACACCTTTCCCGCAAAAACAACCTTCCGGAACTAGCTCTGGCGACTGTAGAAGCGGCTTTGCGGCGGAAGGGATACAAGAACGGAAAAGACTATTTTTGTGAGGTGGTTTGAAGTGGACGCTTTAGAAATCCAAAAAATCAAAGACCGATGCAAATATGGATGCATAGGTTTGTATACCCCGATGACGGTTCTGCAGATAATTGAATTTTTCGAGCGGAAATTGGACGAAGCCAGCGAAGCCAAGAAAGTGAAATTGCCCCGGGACGTGGCGGAGGCGTTGGAAGAAGCGAAAGAAAAGACGGATAGTAGGCTCGGAATTGAATATATCGCCTGGCGTATTGCTAGAGACCCGTCAGACATTACGTATTGGGAAAAACTCCATAATTTCGCGGATAAAGACGGTAATTTCTTCCTTCTGATCGATGCTTTACGGCACGGCTACACCATCAAAGAACCGCAAACCTTCCAAACCAACCGCAAGCTGGAGGATTCCGAAATCACCGCGATTCGCAGATGGTATATGGGCGCCATGCTTCGGGAGCAGGATGGAACGGACCCGGACGGATTTGCCCGCGAAGCCATCGGAGAAGTGGCGCTGTACTTGGGCGGTGCGGAGCTTTTGAAAGATATGAGTTCGTTTTGCCGGAATCAATTGGAAAGGGAGAAAGCACAGCAAAGCGGGTGAGGTGAATGACCGGCCCCCAAATCGAAGACGGGTACACCCGGATTGCAAACGAGATTTTAGAAAACATTGGGCGGTTCAAATTGAATGGTACGCAGCGTGGCATCATCGATCAAATATGGCGGTACACTTACGGTTTTGGTCGTAAAGAGGCAGAGCTCTCCATTTCATTTATAGCCAAGGCGCTCGGCCTGGTTAAAAGTCACGTTGATCGCGAACTCACTGCACTTATCGAAAGAAATGTAATCCAGGTTGTATCAGACATTCCGGGCAAGCCGAGAGTTCTGCGTTTCAACAAAAACTACGATGAATGGATTGAAAGGCGTCCGCTAAATAGCGGACGGTCAAAAAGCGTCCTACAAAACGCGGACGGTGCGTCCGCTAATTATAGGACGGAAGCGTCCGCTAATTCGCTGACCAAAAAAGAAATAAAAGAAAAATATAAAGAAAGGGATCTATATATGTCGAGTTCCATTCCTTACAAGGAAATCATCGACTACCTGAATGCAAAGGCAAATAAACGATTCAGCCATAAATCAGCACCTACAAGAAAGTTGATCAACGGGCGATTTTCTGAAGGCAGAACGATTGAAGATTTTAAGTATGTCATCGATACAAAGGTGGCTCATTGGTTGAATGACCCAGAAATGAATCAATACCTTCGCCCCACCACTCTTTTTTCCGCTACGAACTTTGAAAAGTATTTAAACCAAACTGCGGAAAACAGAAGGCCCAAGAGAAATAGTCGCACAAACCGAAACGATGAAGTGCTGGAAGAAGCTTTTTGGGAGGCGGTTGAGATTGAAGAAAACGGAACTGATTCAGCTTATGAAACTAATCAGCAAGTATTACCAGAATTTCGAGGTGGACAAAGAGAAGATTGAGGCGTGGTTTGTTCTGATGCAGGACGTCCCTTTTGAAAGAGCTCAGAAGAATCTTTGGGAGCACTGCAGAAGAAGCTCGTTTGTTCCGACGCCGGCCGATATCATCCGCCACGACCCGGAGCAATACACCGATTATGACCGTTTGAAAGCTGAAACCGCCGCGCTTTTTGCAGAAATGGACGAATGGGAGCGGAAGGCGATTCCTTGCCCCGAGCATTTGCGACCGAAGTTTCTGAAAGGCGGCGGCAGCACATGAACCATGAAATCATATACGAGGCGGAAGCGTTCGTGCTCGGATCTATCATCCTTGAACCGGACTTAATCTTTGAGTGCTATCTTCAACCGGAAGAATTCGGAGACGAGCGGCACCGACTCATCATGAAGTATTT
>JAWLCZ010000203.1:0-6725 GCA_041686835.1 Paenibacillaceae bacterium
TCACGACGGACACCCTTGCTTTTGGCTAATGGTAGGCGCTCGCCAGCCCCCATTCCGGACTTTCACCGTAGAGATGACGCCCATGCTGGGCGTACAAGACAAAAAAGAAGGCCGAAACGATATGTATCGGCCTTCTTTATCCATCCGTTATTTTTTCAAAAATTTGCCCAGTTCGCGTTCGATCGCCGCTTCATCGCGTTCCGGAAGTTCGACGCCTTGAAACAGGTTCCACACTTCCCGGTGGGTCACCGTTTCCTGCGGTTGCACTGTCCTAAGCTCCCCGAGCGTTTCCACCTCGATAAAATGATCGCACGTATACGACTCGAACGAAACTCCGTAATCCGGGTAGTTTCCATCGAGCACGGGGTTGTAATATTTGATGAACAGGGTACCGTTGTTATGGTACGCCGCCCAGCCCGCTTCATCGTTGGAGCCGAACTTGAACGGCGTCTCGCCCGGTCCCTGATGCAGCACGATAAACTTCTCTCCCCAGTACACCCGCTTGTCGTTCATTTTGCTGTACGGCCAGAGTGAGATGATTTTATTGGGCAAATATCCGGTCTCACGGGTTGCGTGCGGAACGACGACTTTGCCTCCCGCCGCCATTACCGATAAAGCCCAAGGGGCAAACTGCACCGGCCAGGCGCCCGTATTCGTGATGCGGTGGAGTACGGTCACTTCGTTCTTGTCCGCAGCGAGCCGGATTTCGATTTCCTTTTGCGTTTGTGTCCATCGTTCTTCATCGGGACGCAATATGACGCCGCCTTCGACCTTTTCCCATTTGACCGGGTCATTGTCGGGATAATACGTCCTCGGGCTCGTTTCCGGGCTCGTCCACAGCCTGTGTCCGCCGTAAATGCGCCATGCGGCGTTTTCTCCGTATTTTTTGAACGAGTCCCCTTTTTCTTCGATCCGGCGGTCTGTGTCTTCAAAAAACACGTTTTCGCCGCCGACGAAACCGAAGCGCAATATTCTCGGCCCAAAGTCGAGGCTCGCCACAAGCTCGACGGAGCCGTTGGATATTTCCACAGCGTTTCCCCATTGCCCGTATGTTACTGATTTAACCGTTACTTCAGCCATAACCGCATTCCTCCCCTAAGTGGAATTCATTGCGCAAACGTGGCGCACATCGTGCGATTCAATCGTGCCGGAAGCCCATATGCCGCATAAAATCGCAGAAAGCCGCCATTCCCGCTTCATTTCTTTTATAGACGCCCGCATCGGCCAGCACCTGCAAAAACTTGTTTCCCGTTTCCGTTTTCATCGTTTGGTCGGCCGCTTCCCAAGTCATCGCGGTGCCGTATTTGGCGATAAGCCGCTCGATCCATTCCGCGTGCTTGTGCAGCGGATGATCCGTTTGTTTTCGTATCTCGGCGGAATACGCCGTCTGCCCCGTCAATATCCGTTTGATCAGTTCGAGTTCCGTCTGCAAACGGCCCGGCAGCACGGCCAGACCCATCACTTCAATGAGCCCGATGTTCTCCTTCTTGACATGATGCAGTTCTTGATGCGGATGAAAAATTCCGTCCGGATGACGTTCATCCGTCCGGTTGTTGCGCAGCACCAGATCGAGCTCGTACTCCCCGTTTACGTTCATTCTCGCGATGGGCGTAATCGTATTGTGCGGCACCCGATTCCCGTCCTGCGTCGAGTATGCCAGAATATCGGCGGAAGGATCGCTGTACGCTCTCCAACCCTCCAATATATTCGCTGCCAATTGTGCCAATTCCTGCCGGTCCCCTCCGGAAATGCGAATGACGGACATCGGCCATTTGACGATGCCGGTTTTGACGCCGCGGTACCGCGGATGGGTAAACGTTTGTTCCACAGGCGCCAATTCCATTGGAAACCGGTGTTTGCCCCCCTGAAAATGATCGTGGCTTAATATCGATCCCCCGACAATCGGCAGATCGGCGTTCGAGCCGATAAAGTAATGCGGAAAACGGGCAACGAAGTCAAGCAGCCGCACAAACGTTTGGCCGCTTATTTTCATCGGCGTGTGCTCTTCGCTGAGAACGATGCAGTGTTCGTTATAGTAAACATAGGGTGAATACTGAAAAAACCAGCGGGAACCGTCCAACTCGAGCGGGATCACTCGATGGTTCTGCCTGGCCGGGTGGTTGATTCGCCCCGCGTAACCGACATTTTCCACGCACAAGAGACACTTCGGATAACGGCTCTGCGGCGCGCTTCGCTCCGCGGCGATTTCTTTCGGATCTTTTTCCGGCTTCGACAAATTGATCGTAATTTCCAGTTTGCCGTATTCGGTCTCCGTCTGCCAATATTCGTTCTTTTGAATGCGATCCATTCGGATGTAGTTGGAATGGATTGACAGCCGGTAAAAATCGTCGGTCGCTTCCTCGATCGAGCGCTCTTCCGCCGTCTTCCAAAAACGGCGCGCCACCTCGGATTGACGCGGCATCAAGAGCCCCATAATTTTGGCGTCCAGCAAATCCCGGTACGTCGTATTATTCTCGGGCAAAATGCCGGCATCCGCCGCATAGTCGAGGATGCCGCGCAAAATTTCCGCCGGGCTGTCCGGCGGTTCGCACGCATCGTCCCCGCCATAAGGTTCGTCGATGCGCAGCAAGTCAAGCAGCGCATTTCTTGCCGGGATGATATCCAGTTCCTCCAGCAATCCGCTGCGGAGTCCAAACTTCAGCAGCCTCTCCACTTCTTTTTTTATATCTATCCGGCTCACATCGTCTCCTCCTTACTTGCTGTAGCCGTCCGGGTGCCGTTTGTGCCAGTTCCATGCGCTTTCAATGATCGCTTCCAGGCTTTCGCGCTTCGGATTCCAGCCCAATTCCGCCTTGATTTTATCCGAAGAGGCGACGAGCACCGCCGGATCTCCCGCCCTGCGCGCCTCGATTGCCGCAGGTATCGCATGGCCGGTCACCCGTCTTGCCGTATCGATAACCTCCTTAACGGAATATCCTTTACCGTTGCCCAGGTTGTAAATGCTGCTGTCGCCACCTTGTCTCAGTTTCTCCAGCGCAAGAATATGCGCGTCCGCGAGGTCGGTGACATGAATGTAGTCCCTGATGCACGTTCCGTCCGGCGTCGGGTAATCGTCTCCGAATATGGAGATGTGCTCTCTTTTGCCGAGCGGCACCTGCAGGATGAGCGGAATCAAATGCGTTTCCGGGGTATGGTCCTCGCCGATGGCGCCGCTTTCATGGGCTCCGGCCGCATTGAAATACCGTAGCGAGACGAATTTGATTCCATGCGCGACGTCAAACCATTTCATCATTTTTTCCATCGCCAGCTTCGTTTCCCCGTAAGCGTTCGTGGGAACGGTACGGTCGCTTTCGCCGATCGGAACGCGTTCCGGCTCCCCGTACGTGGCGGCTGTCGACGAAAACACGATCTTTTTGACGCCGTAAGCGTTCATTTTGTCGAGCAGGCACAATGTGCCGTAGACGTTGTTATGGTAATATTTGTACGGGTTCTGCATGCTTTCGCCAACCAATGAGTTGGCGGCGAAATGGATGACCGCTTCGATCTCGTTTTCGCGAAAGACGGAATCCATGAAATCGCCGTCCCTTAAATCGCCGGCATACAGTTTGCCGCCGAGCACCGCTTCCCGGTGTCCTTGCTGAAGGTTGTCGACGACAACGACTTCCTCGTTCTTATTCAACAATTCCGCTACTGTATGCGACCCGATATATCCGGCTCCGCCGGTGACAAGTATGGCCAATTCAACCCCTCCTCAACATGGTTATTCCGATAATTCCCTGACGCCGTCGCCGATGTCCGCCACATAGAACGCGGGTTGCAGCCCCGTCCTCCGCTCGTACGCCGCGCCGACCTTCGCGATGAATTCATCGACGCTATCCTCGCTTACAAGCGATACGGTACAGCCGCCGAAGCCGGCGCCCGTCATGCGGGAACCGAGCACTCCGCCGACGCTCATCGCTTCTTCCACCATGACGTCGAGCTCTTTGCACGTCACTTCGTACAACGATTTGAGCGATTCGTGGGATGCGATCATGAGCCGCCCGAACCGCTGCAGGTCGTTCTGCTTCAACGCTTCGACCGATTGCAGCACCCTGTCGTTTTCTTCGATGACGTGCTGCGCCCGTCTCCTCACCGTTTCATCGGCAATCAGCCCCTGGTTTTCCGCAAGCTGCCTGCCGTCCAATTCGCAGAGCAGACGCAGATTCGGGAATTTAGCCTTCAAATATTCGACGGCCTGCTCGCACTGCGCTCTCCGTGCATTGTACTCCGAATCGACAAGCCCTCTCCGCTTGTTCGTGTTGCCGATCACGATTTTGTAGCCTTTGGCCATGAACGGAACATGCTCGTATTCGAGAGTATTGCATTTCAGCAAGATGGCGTGATCTTTTTTGCCCATCGCCACGGCGAACTGGTCCATGATGCCGCATTTGACGCCCATATATTCGTTTTCCGCTTCCTGGGAGACGAGGGCGAGCTGCACTTTATCGGGATCATGTCCTTCCATGGTCAAAAAGCCGTAGCCGGTGACGACCTCGATGGAAGCGGACGACGACAGTCCCGCTCCGTTCGGAATTTCACCGGAATACAGCACATCGTATCCGCCGAAACGGTATCCTCTTTTCGCCAAATGAAACAGAACGGCTTTCGGGTAATTGATCCAGTCGTCCTCCGGGGCGAACCCAATCTGTTCGGCAGGCAGTTCCTTGCGCAGCGGAAAGTTGGTCGAGGCGAACGAAATGACGCGATCCGCTCTTTTGCGGATAAGCATCGTCGTCCCGAACGTAAGCGCGGCCGGAAAGACGTAACCGCCGTTATAATCGATGTGCTCGCCAATCAAATTGACTCTGCCCGGCGCATGAAACACGCGGATGCCTTCCTCCGTTCCGCCGTATAGTCCGGTAAACGTTTCTTGGAGCTGCTGAATGTTAGCCATATCGACACTCCTCTTCACGATTTGAATTGATTCGGATTTTCAAAGATGTCTTTCAGAATTAACGCGGCTGCCCCCACCATGCCGCAATCGCCGCCCAAGCCGGTAGGGCCGACCGTCAATTTTTCGATGTTGTTTTTCATCGATTTTGCGGCGATGATTTCCCGCATGCCCCGGAACAAAAACTCGCCGCCGCCGGCCACACCGCCGCCAATCAAAATTTTTTCCGGGTTGAGCACGTTGACGAGAATCGATACGGCGTGCCCGATATATCGGCCCGTTTCGTCCAATATGCGCCGGGCTAAAGCGTCACCTTTCACCGCTGCCGCATAAATGATCTCGCCGGTTATTTTGCTAATATCCCCTTGTACGAGGCCGGTAATGAGCGACGGTTCCCCGCCGGCGATAGCTTCCCGCGCCCTCCGTTCCATTGCCGGGCCGGAAGCGACGGTGGACAAGCATCCGTTCTTGCCGCAAAAACATGGCTCGCCCTGTTCGACAACGCTGATATGGCCGATTTCGCCCGCGCCGAAATGCGCGCCGCGGAGCAGTTCGCCGTTTACGTAAATGCCCGAGCCGATGCCCGTCCCGATGTTCAAAACAATAAAATGGGACACGTCGCTCGCGCTGCCGAACCACTTCTCCCCAAGCGCCATCGCCCGCACGTCGTTGTCTATCGTCACCGGCAGCGAAAACTCATCGGCAAAAATGTCTTTGACGGGAACGTTCTCCCACTGAAAAGCCGGCGCAAACAGCGAGACGCCCCGCTCCGAATCGACCAGGCCGTGTATTCCCATGCCGATGCCGAGAATTTTCCCTTTGTCCACTCCCGATCGCTCGATGACCTGGTGAACGGACCGCTTGATCACGCCCAGCACTTCATCCGGTGTGAACGCACCCAGAAATGGCATCGCCGTCTTGTGCCGAATTCGTCCTTCCATGTCGGCAACCGCCGTATTCACCTGCGTCGTGCCCATGTCGACGCCGATCACATAAAAAGCGCCCGCATTGAGCTCAAGCAGCGTCGGCTTTCTTCCGCCGCTCGATTCGCCGATGCCCACTTCCTTCACAACGCCCAGTTCGATTAAATTCAATATGTTGCTCGATACGGTAGCGGGATTCAGTCCCGTGATTTTCGAAATGTCCGCTCTCGACACGGGACCGCGCTCCCTGACGATTTGCAATATGGTCGAAGTGTTGATATCTTTGATGAGGCTTTTATTGGCCGTATGAACTTTGCCCATGACCACCCATCTTTCTTTTTTTAATAAATAAAGTAATTCGTCGTCATTATTATACCAAATAAATGGTTGCCCGTTCAACACAAACAGGTGCGGGACAGACATGTACATAGCATTGACAAAATAAAAGAAGAGCCCGCAACGTCGAAATAACCGTTTCAAGGACAGACACGTGCAGAGCATTGACAAAATATGCAAGTTCCATGAAGTGCTGTCAAAACCGCATCATATGCGCAAGGGATAACGTCACACATGCGTTCAGTATGCCGGTGAGAGCGTCAAACATGCGTTCAGTATGCCGATAAAACGATCCTTGTCCAAACGTCCCGTCCAGCGGTAATAGAATTCATCGATATAACTCTGCATATACATTCGATGCACGCGGCGATATGTTCTCCGGATGAACGTTTTCGCCTTCTCCTGCATTAACCGTTTCGCCCGCTCCACAGCATCGGGCTTCGCATCGGCATACTTCGGTGCGCGAGCTGGAACCGCCGCTCCGGCTTCTTCTTCGCACCTTGTCGCTTTCACCGCTTCCCCGGATGTTAACACCTCCGCCGATGTTGCCACCTCCACCGATGTCATCGCTTCCC
>JAWLCZ010000204.1:0-6650 GCA_041686835.1 Paenibacillaceae bacterium
TGATCGGAACGGTGCGCACGTTTTCGCTTTCCGTACGGGACAAAGTCGTGGAACGGATGCGGGATGTCGCGGAACAGACTTGCTCGATGTTCGGCGCCGAATGCTCGTTCGACTATAAACCGGGCTACCCACCGGTCGTCAACGACGCAAAGGAAGCGGAGCGGTTTTTTTCGGCCAACGCTTCTCTGTTCGGAGCTGACAACGTTAAGACCGCGCCGCCCATTATGGCCGGCGAAGATTTCGCCTACTATTTGCAGCGCGTACCCGGCTGTTTCATGTTCGTCGGCGCGGGAAATGCCGATAAGGGCATCGTTTACCCCCACCATCACCCGAAATTCGACATCGATGAAACGGCGATGCTCCACGCGGCGAAACTGCTGTTAAACATGACGCTCGACTATATGAATTCCTCGGGACGTTAAAGAAGGCATGGCACAAATTATCAAGCATGCGCCCGCTTTCTTCGGGCAACCTATGTCCGAAGGAGGGATCATCCATGCGAACGATAAAGGACATCATGTCCAAAGATTGCGTAACCGTTACGTTGAAAGACAACGTGTATGAAATTGCCGTAAAAATGAAGAAGCACAATATCGGGTGTATCCCCGTTGTCGAAGGCAAGAAGCTGATCGGGGTCGTGACGGATCGCGATCTGGTCATTCGCGGGTATGCGGAGAAGCGATCCGGCTCCGCCGCCGTGGAACAGGTGATGAGCAGAGACGTCGCAACGATTTCTCCCGGCGCGACGGTCGAGGAAGCGGCAAAATTGATGGCAAGCGAGCAGATTCGCCGGCTTCCCGTTGTGGAAAACGGCGAGCTTGTAGGCATCGTCTCACTTGGCGATTTGGCCGTTCGCAAAAGCCACGAGGACGAAGCGGGAGAAGCGCTCAGCCGGATATCGGAACCGACCCGCACATGAAATTCCACAAGCCGCCATTCCGCCTTTAAAATCGCTGTTATTTCCGCAAAATCGGTTCAGGACAACGCGATTTGAACAGTGGCGCAGACACATACCCCCACTTTTCTAACAGCCTCAGGACGGCATCGGCCGTCCTGTTTTATTTTGCAGCGGTCAGACATAAAAAAAGAAACGGGCGAAAGACTAAGAAGGAACACCAACAGACTTGTCATTAACCAAGCGGATGAGGGAGGTATTTCGCATGGCTACTATGGTGAAGGAAAGAACTGAAGCGCAGCCTGCGGCCGGTGAGCTGAAAACGGAATCGCCCGTAACGGCTGTCGGCAACGAAAATCCGTACGAAATCGTTAAACAACTGCTGAAGGAAGCAGTGACCTCGCTGAATTTGAACGAAAGCGTGTACCGATTGCTCGAAAAGCCGGCCCGTATCCTGGAAGTTTCGATTCCGGTGCGGATGGATGACGGAACGATTCGAAAATTCACCGGGTACCGCTGCCAGCATATCGATATATTGGGGCCGACGAAAGGCGGCATACGGTTTCATCCGGACGTCAATCTGGACGAAGTGATTGCCCTGTCGATGTGGATGTCGTTAAAATCCGCGATACTCGGACTTCCGTTCGGCGGAGGGAAAGGCGGCGTCATTGTCGATCCCAAAACGTTGTCCGAACGGGAATTGGAGGAATTGAGCCGCGGGTATATTCGCGCCCTCACTCCGATCATCGGGCCGGAAAAGGACATCCCGGCGCCGGACGTGAATACGAATCCGCAAATTATGGGATGGATGCTCGACGAATACGATAAACTGCGAGGCTACAACGTGCCCGGTTTCATTACCGGCAAACCGCTGATTGTCGGCGGATCGCTGGGAAGAGTGGAAGCGACCGGACGCGGCGTCGTCATCACCATCGTCGAGGCCGCCAAAAAACGGAACATCGATTTGAAAAACGCCACGGCGGCGATTCAAGGTTTCGGCAACGTCGGAAGCATGACCGCCAAATTTTTATACGAACAGGGGGTGAAAATTGTCGGCATCACCGATTCGAAAGGCGGCGTTTACAAGCAAGACGGCGTCGACATCCCGCAGCTGCTGCGGTATACGGAAAAGAACAAAACGGTCGCCGGATTTCCTGGCTGCGAGGCGATGAACAACGAACGGTTGTTCAGTTTGCCTGTCGATATTCTGATTCCGGCAGCTTTGGAAAATCAAATTAATGCACAGACTGCCCCGACCATACTGGCGAAAATCGTGGCCGAAGCGGCTAACGGACCGACGACGCCGGAAGGGGATCGCATTCTGGACGAGAAAGGCATATTTATCATTCCCGATATTTTATGCAACTCCGGCGGCGTCACCGTGTCCTATTTTGAATGGGTGCAAAACACGATGGGCTATTATTGGAAGGAGCAGGAAGTCAACGAAAAGCTGGAGGATAAAATGGTCACCGCATTCCAGAACGTATACCGCATGACCGAGGAAAAGCAGAAAGACATGCGATCGGCGGCATACATGGTCGGAGTCGGACGATTGGCGGAAGCGTTAAAAGCGCGCGGGTGGGTGAACGATTGGTCGATGCCGTTCAAGTTTATGGCATGAAGATACGTTCAGGTTAAAGGAGTTTTCGCATATGGAAAAAAAGCACTTATGGATGAACGGTACATGGAAGGAAGCCAAGCGGTATTTGCCGCTTCAATCGCCATATTCGGGCGAAACCATCGCGGAAATCGGGCAGGCAACAGCGGAAGACGCGAGGCAAGCGATCGAATACGCCCATTCTGCCTTTCAACAATACAAAGATACGCCGGCCTACGTGCGTTCCGATATATTGAAAAAAGCCGTTCAGCTGTTGGACGAAAGAAAGGAAGAAGCCGCCCGCATTGCGGCCATGGAAGCGGCAAAGCCGATTAAAGCGGCGCGCGCGGAAATGGTCCGCACTTTGCAGACTTATCAGTTTGCGGCGGAAGAAGCCAAGCGGATTAACGGGGAGCGCATTCCGATGGACGCCGCCGTCGGAGGCGAAAATCGTGTCGGCTTTACGATGAGAATGCCAATGGGGGTCATTTCGGCGATTACTCCGTTTAACTTTCCGTTCAACCTGGTCGCCCATAAGGTCGGGCCGGCGATTGCGTCGGGCAACGCCATCGTTTTGAAACCGTCCGAACAAACGCCGCTCAGTGCGCTCTTTCTTGCCGAGCTGTTTCAGCAAGCCGGGCTTCCGGACGGAGTCCTCAATATCATTCCGGGGACCGGTTCCGAGCTGGGAGAAGTGCTTACCACTCATCCGCTCGTCAAAAAAATTACGTTTACGGGCAGTGTGGAAGTAGGCAAACTAATCCGCAAACAGGCGGAATTTCGCAAAGTTACGCTGGAGCTCGGCTCCAACTCGGCGCTCATTGTCGATGAAGGCGTCGATGCAGAGCGATTCATCGATCGGGTGGTGGAGGGCTCGTTTTCGTATAACGGGCAAGTATGCATTTCCATTCAACGCATTTACGTTCATCAATCGATGTACGAAACGTTTCTGCGGCTTTTCATCGAACGGACGAAACGGCTGGCAGTCGGTTCGCCGCTGGACGAACATACCGATATTACGGCGGTCATTAACCGGAAATCGCTGGAGCGCCTGCAATCCTGGGTGGACGAAGCGGTAAAGGAAGGGGCAAAAATCGAATGCGGCGGATCGATTGAAGGCCGTGTGATGATGCCGACGATTTTGACGAATGTTCCGAACCATGCCAAGGTGATCCAACTGGAAGTGTTCGGTCCGATCGTCAGCGTCATGCCTTACGGCCATATGGAAGAAGCGGTCCGACGGGTGAACGATTCCCGGTACGGCTTAAACGCCGGTGTCTATACGAACGATATTCATCGCGCGTTTTATTGCGTGCGGCATATTGAAGCGGGCGGCGTACTGATTAACGACATCCCGACTTACCGGCTCGATCATATGCCGTACGGCGGATGGAAGGACAGCGGGATTGGAAGGGAAGGCGTACGGTTCGCCATAGCGGAAATGATGGAGGAAAAGTTCGTCAGTTTCCATTGGGACAAAAGCTGACCAACGGTCCGGACCGGCGGGTTCATGTATGAGGAGCCGCGGGACGAGGCATATTAACGGTATTACCTGAGGAAAGGAGGAATGGTAAATGGTTGCCATTATTGAAGTGATGACCAAAGAGGTGCAAACTTGCAAATCGGGCGATCCGGTTTCGAAAGCGGCCAAGCTGATGGAGCAGCATAATGTCGGTTCCATTCCGGTTGTGGACGATCAAGGGCGCCTTAGCGGCATTATCACCGACAGGGATATCGTTCTTCGCGGAGTTGCGAAAGATAAAGATTTGAAAATGACGACATGCGGTGAGCTGATGACCGCCGATTGCAAAAGCTGCAGTCCGGAAACGGAAGTGCACGAGGCGGCGAAACTGCTCGCGGAACATCAAATCCGGCGTCTGCCTGTCGTCGACCAACAAGGCCGTCTGGTCGGCATTTGCGCCATCGGCGACTTGGCCGTGAGGGACATCTACATTAACGAATCCGGACAAGCGTTAAGCGAAATATCGAAATCCGAAGCAACGGTCCATTAACGATAAACATATAAAAAGACAAACGGGTGGCTGCGCCGCCTGTTTTCTTTTTGCCCCGTTTTCCGGAATATTTCCATCCGTCCTTCAAATACTAAGGCAAGAGGTGATCGTATGAAAGCGACCGATGTGATGGTTAAATGTTTGGAGAACGAAGGGGTCAAATACATATTCGGCATTCCGGGAGAAGAAAACATCGATCTCGTTCATTCGTTGTCCGCCTCCGGGCAAATCGAATTTGTCGCGGTACGGCATGAGCAGGGAGCCGCGTTCATGGCCGACGTATACGGCAGATTGACGGGGAAGTCCGGCGTTTGCCTCGCCACATTGGGCCCCGGGGCGACCAATCTGCTTACCGGAATCGGCGACGCCAATCTCGATCACGCGCCGGTAGTCGCCATCACGGGACAAGCCGGGCTAGAGCGGATGCATAAAGAATCGCACCAGTACGTTGATGTGGTGGCGATGTTTAAACCCGTAACGAAGTGGTCCGTACAAATCAAGCGTCCGGAAACGATACCCGAAATCGTGCGCAAAGCGTTCAAATTGGCCGAAATGGAGAAACCGGGAGCCGTGCATATCGAGCTGCCCGAGGATATTGCCGGGGACGACATGGAACCGGCCGTTTTGCCGAAAACCGAGCGTCACCGCTCCGTTCCTTCCGTTTCCAGCATGGAAGAGGCGCTTACGCTTATCGATCGCAGCGAAAAGCCGTTCATTATCGCAGGAAACGGTGTGCTGCGGCAGCGTGGGGCGGATAAGCTGCAAACATTCGCCGAAGCGTTGAACATACCGGTGGCGCACACGTTCATGGCCAAAGGGGTCATGCCCCCGGACCATCCTTTAAATCTGTTCACGGTCGGACTTCAAGTTCAAGACCACGTGCTGTGCGGCATTCACGAAGCGGACCTTATCATTGCGGTCGGTTACGATTTTGTCGAATATTTGCCGGTTTACTGGAACGGGGAGCGGCCGAAGCCTATTGTCCATATCGATACGATGCCGGCGGAAGTCGATGAGCATTATCCCGTTGCCGCAGAGCTTGTCGGCGACATTCGCGAAACGCTGGAATACATGGCCGGCCGCCATCGCGGAGCGAAAACATGGATGCCGAATGGAGAACTGCACATCCGCTTAAATGAAGAGCTGCATCAAATTTACGGGGCCGATCCGGCCCGGGACGAAAGCGGCCAGCGGAGAATAAAGCCGCAATTTTTAATGCGGCAGCTTGAAAAATCGTGCCGGACAACACCATCGTCATTTCGGACGTCGGTGCGCACAAAATATGGGTCGCCCGCAGCTACCAGCCGAAACGCCCGAACCGTACGATCATCTCCAACGGATTCGCTTCGATGGGCATCGCCATTCCCGGTGCGATCGGAGCGAAATTGGCCTGTCCCGAAGATCCCGTCATCTGCATTACGGGAGACGGCGGATTCCTGATGAACGGAGCGGAAATCGAAACGGCGAAGCGTCTCGGTGTTTCGTTTGTCATTCTCGTATTAAGCGACGCGAAATACAGTTTAATTGAATGGAAGCTGAAAAACCGTTTCGATCGCAGCTACGGAGTCGATTTTCAAAACCCGGACTTTGTCCGTTTTGCGGAAAGCTTCGGTATAGCCGGCAAGCGCGTCGATGAACCGTCGGAGCTTGAACAAACGCTGAAAACCGCATTGCGCATGAACGAATTGGTCCTCATCGAAATTCCGATAGACAGCGGGGAAAATCTGAAGTTGGGCGAGCATCTCGGAAAAATGGTGTGCCGGGAACAGCAAGCTGTCGTTCGCACGTAAGAAGGAGCGAATATGAATCGCGTCGATAAACAAACGCTGCAGCGCATTTTGGAAATCAACCGCAAATATACGACGGACGGAAAAGTGGCGGATTACATACCGCAATTAAGCCATGCCGATCCGTCGGTATTGGGCATCACGGTCGCTCAGGCGGACGCCGATCCCGTATCCGTAGGAGACTGCTCCGCCGCCTTCACTCTGCAAAGCATCTCGAAAGTGATCAGCCTGCTCGCGGCGCTAATGGATCGCAGCCCGTCCCAAGTATTTTCCAAAGTCGGGATGGAGCCGAGCGGGGACCCGTTCAACTCGATTGTAAAATTGGAAACGTTAAAAACGCATAAACCGCTTAATCCGAT
>JAWLCZ010000205.1:0-6567 GCA_041686835.1 Paenibacillaceae bacterium
GTCGAATTAGAGGAAGCGGCAGTGATCGACGGCAGTAATGATGTAAGCACATTTTTTCGCATTATGCTGCCTTTATCCTCAGCGGCACTGGCTACCTTCGGGCTTTTCTATGCTGTAGCCTACTGGAATACTTTTTTTCACGCCGTGTTATACATTAATGATTTTTCCAAAGCTCCTCTTCAAATCGTATTGCGCAACATGCTTGTGGACTCCGATCAATCTGCGGGCGGAGGAGAACTGAGCTCTCAATTCATTCCAACGCAGATGATTAAGATGGCGGCAGTGGTCTTGGCCACCGTTCCGGTGATGTTGGTTTATCCGTTTCTGCAAAAGCATTTCACGAAGGGGGTGATGTTGGGATCTGTGAAAGGATGATACAGCGCGGCAGCCCATATGTGCGGGGTTTCAGTAAAAAAATGTCCTGAATAGGAGATGATCGCAGATGGTCGGCGAAACAAAGTTTTCGGTAAAACGGTTGACGGTCATTTTGTCAATCGCGGCAACGTTATCTCTGCTCACTGTAGCTTGTTCTTCGACAAATTCAGCAACCAATCAGGGGGGCACAACGGATACAAATACGGCTTCGGATACAACCTCAGATCAACAGTCAACGAAGCAAGAAGCAGCAACGCCAAGCGAACCGACAGAAATAAAAATATTCATAGATTACTCCATGTCTCACCCTCCTGCTTCCGATAACTTGGTACAGAAGGAATATGAGCTGAAAACAAATACCAAGTTAGATATTACGTGGATTCCGGCAGCGGATTACACGAAAAGGTTGAATGTCGCTCTAGCTGCCGGAGATATCGCCGATTTAATTAAGATTAATAGTGTAACGAATACGGTATTCCGCCAAATGGTCATGCAGGGAGCGTTCTGGGATCTAACCCCTTATATTAAAGACTATCCGAACTTTGCATCGATCGATCAAACGGTATGGGATTCCACGCAAATTGATCATAAAACGTATGCAATTCCCAGCGGAAGGCCTACGGACGGCGGATCTTTCCCCCTCATTCGACAAGATTGGCTGGATCAATTGGGTCTGACCATGCCTGAAACCATGGAAGATTTATATCACGTGATGAAAGCGTTTAAAGAAAATAAACCTGATGGCAGACCCGATACGGTTGGTTATACGATGCGCCAACCGCAATTTCTACAAGATGTATTTACGGGTACGAACGGAACGTGGGGGTTGAGAGACGGTAAGCTCGTCGATATGAATTTTGAACCGGAAATGAAAGAGTCATTGGAATACCAGCGTAAGTTATATGAGGAAGGTTTAATTCCACATGATTATCCTGTCCTCAAAGACAATCAATTCTGGGACTTAACGACAAGCGGCAGTGCTGGAATCATGGTATCTACACCCGAAGGGTTATACCGGTATACAGAAGAACAAGTGCAGGCCAACCCCGAGGTGAATTGGGTGCCCATGGTTTCTTTAAGCCCGAGAGAGGGAGCCAAACCATACGTTTCGAAATCAGTAGGCTACAATGGATTGTTAGCGATACCGAAATCCGTACCTGAAGAGAAAATGAAAGCAATATTACATTTTCTGAATTATGGATCCGGCGGCGAAGGTCTAGATTTAACCCTCTATGGAATCAAGGATGTCGATTACACTATTGTCGACGGGTTTAAAATTGCCACAGCACAAGCTGCAGAACATAGCGTAGGAACGGGTTCTTGGGGGAAGATGTTCAGCACAGTCGTGGATGATTTGTGGCAGTATGCCGCAGGCATGCCTAAAGAGGTTTACGAAAGAAACATGAGGATCGCAAAAGAAAAAGCGAAGATTTCTGTGCCTGACCTTAGCGCCGGGCTGGTTTCCGAAACCAATTTGAGGTTAGGTTCGGATTACAACAAGAAAATTAGCGATATGAAAACGCAGGTGATCATAGGGAAATCTTCCATGGAAGATTGGGACCATTTTATTGACGGATTGAAGAATGATCCGAATTACCAAAAAATTATTACGGAAATGAATGAAGCCTATCAGGAGAGGATTGCCAAATAAGGATGGGGTAAAAGGGAGAGTGGTCGGCAACATGGTTATGTTTTCCGAGTTGGATCACCGTTGGAAGATCGACAAAATCGAACAAGTTGTGATGACAGGAGAGCGGCGGAGAACGGCGGGCGCCAACGCCAGGCTGGGGGTGCACGGCAAACAGGTAAGTTGTCCGTTGGTGCGAATTACGATCGGAGGCATCGTCGGATTTGGTTGGTCGAAAATCACTCGCGAGACGGCATCTACATTGGTAGGCGCATCTGTGAATGACATATTTTCCGCTGAGCAATGGATACAAGATCGGTTCCGGATGCTCCAATTCCCATTGTTTGACTGGCTCGGTCAGGTCACAAGAAAACCAGTTTACGAATTAGTAACCGGCAATAGCAGCGAACTTCCATTACGCGTTCCGTGCTATGATACATCGCTATACTTTGATGATTTACACCTAAACTCCAATATTGATGCCGTACGGTTGATGCAAGAAGAGGCAATGGAAGGCTTCGAAGAAGGTTTCCGCGGGTTTAAGATCAAAGTGGGCCGTGGAGCCATGCACATGGATCTTGCGGAAGGAATCAAGAGAGATATTATGGTGGTCAACGGAATAAGGGAAGCGGTTGGCTCCGAATGCAACATTTCGATCGACGCCAACAATGGATACAATTTGAGTCTTGCCAAGCATGTTCTAATGGAAACGGCTGAGTCTCATTTGTTATGGATTGAAGAGGCGTTTCACGAGGATGTGATGCTTTATCGTCATTTGAAGGAATGGATGAAGACACATAACATAAACGTGATGATCGCCGATGGTGAAGGGTTAGCGGCGCCCCCCATTGTTGAATGGGCGGAGCAGGGGTGGATCGATGCGATTCAATATGATTTGAGAGATTATGGTATTGTAAATTGGCTCAAATTAGGTGCAAGGCTTGATAAACATGGAATTAAAACTGCACCGCATAATTACGGAGGATTTTATGGGAATTTTGCTTCTTGTCACCTCTATCCGGCGATTCAAGGGTTTTTGTTCGTGGAATGGGATGAAGCCCGAATGGAAGGTATCGATACCTCGGGTTACAGGATAAGGGATGGACAAGTTACCGTTCCAACCGCCCCGGGTTTCGGATTGCACGTGGATGATTCCTATTACGACGACAAAGTGCGTGATCATGGTTGGATGGCTGCCATCAATAGCGGCTCATAATGATGATATACACCTGTTAGGAGGGTAAGGGAATGGGAGAAGTGAACCAAGAAAGCACCGACCAACAGACCATCAAGCGACCAAAACTGAAACGCTCGATCATCGATTGTGACATTCATCATTATACGGGAATGGAAGTGCTGAAACCCTATCTGCCGCGGATCTATCTGGAGTTTATGAAAACTTATGCGTCAGAGGGGCCGTCGGCGGCAGGGTTCAACGGCGGGATTGGCGGGAGAATGGTAGATGCTTTCCCCCCTGGAGGGGGCCATGCAGGCAGCGACCTTACTCATATGCAGGAACATCATTTGAATCCGTACAATGTAGAGTACGGTATTCTGACAGGGTTAGGCTATGGGATGCAGAGCTCGGGGAATTACGATTATGCTGCAGCGATATGCAGCGCGGTCAACGATTACACGATTGAGCATTGGCTTTCGCAGGATCGTCGATTGAGGGGATCGGTATTTATTCCGAAGCAGGATCCGAACTTGTCCGCCATCGAAATCGACCGTGTCGGCGGCCGTTCCGATATGGTCCAAGTGATTGTTGCCAACGGAGCGTCGAAGCCATACGGAAACCGGTTTTACGATCCGATATATGAGGCATGCGTACGCCATAACCTCCCATTCACCATTCATGTCGGGGGCGAAGGAGCAGGCATTAATGCATCTCCAACGGGAGCCGGTCACGTATCGCATTACATTGAATCGCGGGCATTGCGTTCGCAGGTGATGGCGGCACATCTGGCCAGTTTTATCTTTGATGGGGTTTTCGATCGGTTTCCCACATTGCGAGTCGTATTGCAAGAGTCAGGTGTCTTCTGGATCCCGCCTTATTTATGGAAGCTCGATCAGGATTGGAAGGCGCTGCGCGTGCAAACCCCATGGGTACGCAAAAAACCCAGCGAGTATTTTCGTGACAATGTTCGAGTGACGACTCAACCCATCGAGGAAACGCCGAGGCGCGAAATATTCGATAACATGATGGAAAGTATATATGCCAATGAAACCTTGATGTTCTGCAGCGATTACCCGCATTGGGATTTTGACTCCCCTCTATTGGCATTGCCTAAGTTAGACAATGAACTTTGGGATCGCATCTTTTATCAAAATGCAGCAAATCTATATCACCTGCCTCCTCGCAAATCAGAGGTAAGGGAGGAACAAGCATGACCCGACAGTATTTCGTGGCTCAAGTATCGGAAATTGCACCAGGCGCCAAGAAACTGTTGGAGGTGGGCGGACACAGCATTGGCGTATACAATGTTGCCGGTCAGTTTTATGCGCTGCGCAACGTTTGTCCGCATCAGGGAGCTGAGTTGTGTAAAGGGTTGACTACAGCGTTGATTGTTTCATCCGGTTCAGGAACATACGGGTTCGAAAGAGAAGGCGAGATCGTACGCTGTCCGTGGCATCAGTACGAATTTGATATGAAGACAGGCTGTATGATCGTCGATGCGTCCCAGCGAACGAAAACGTATGAAGTTACTGTCGACACTTTCGGCGTCTCCGTCGAAGAAGGAAAGGTGTTTGTGCATATATAGCTTCACTACGCAGCGAGAAGAAGGCATAAGGCATCCGTATAAGGATAACCATGGAAGGACCGTCCGGCAACAGATCGTTGCCGGACGGTCCTTTTTGAGCGATTCAGAAAGTATATCCTGCGGATATAACATCTGAAGTTGCCTCGCCTCCCGCTACACGCGGTCTTGCTTCTTGGAGTTGGCCTCGATAGAGGTTTTCTTATTTCGTGGGCCGGTAACGAATCCAATAACGGAGTACCGAAAAGAAAGGGAGGCGACTGTGGGGCGAAACGAATGTAAATCGGCTTGCGTCGGCTCTGCATCGGGACTCGAACTCCTGATAGCATCGTATCGGGGCTCGATTTTTTTGCATAGAGGAGGGGAGTATGTGAAGGGGTGGGGAATGAGGGGTTAGCGCGTTTTTGGCACGATATGTCGTTCGGTCAGCAGCGGGAGGTAAAGCGACTTCATTCGGTAGTGGAGCGCCTATTTTATAACCATTTTGTTTATGATGCTATGGGGCGGCAAATACAGCATATTGATCAAAACGGGTACAGCACGTTCTATGCATACGACACAATGGACCGAATCATAAGCACGACGGATAGGCAAGGCCACACCATAGCCCGGACGGACATCGATGGAGGCCCCGCCGATCCGAATGATGAGCGGGGCATGTTCGGGCATCGCTGTTTCGGACGAGGGAGTGACGATGATCCATGTTGTGGGGGAGGTCGAGCGCTGTCGCGTGCTCAGTTTCAGTTTACGAATCCAATATTTCATTTGACTGAACGCTATACCCTGCTTGACGCACCACGCTTTCATCGTCATCCCGCTTGCCCGATATTCTCCGATTCGCTTCCGCCATTGTTCATCTTTTTTCGTCGCCTCCATGAGCGCTCCTCCTGTTTTTCGGATACGCTTAGTTTCTCATGCGATATGGTCGTAATTTCGCGTCCCGTATTTTTGTGAGTATGTTATTTCATATCTTGACAAAAGTGGTGCCGGATCTCTATATTCAAGTGGGAGTCCACATGCAAGTGAACGGCTGGTGATCGATTCATTGTATTTCGGGGAAAGACGCTGGAAGCTGGAGAATAGCCCGTTCCGCGACAGGCTGGAAGAGCATGAGTTCGAATCGGAGGAGTACATTCGTACCTACAACCGGACCGAACGTCAGATGGAGCAGTTTGTCGTCAAATCGGTTTATTTCAAGGGGCAGACCTTCCTGGGCATCCGAACCTGGGACGATATCGTCGGTGTCGATTATCTAGTCAGCCGGCCGGAGGTCGTGGCTTATACTGCCGGACGACGCCGTGATGGCGAAGGGTGCGGGAGACCAGTTTATGCTGCTGGTGCCGAGCCGGAAGATGGCGGCGATCCGGAGCGGTGCACCGCTAACCCCGGAACCTGAAGCAAGGGGAGACAATCTGCGGAACCTGTTTATCGAACCGCTTATGGGGGCCATGGAGGTCCTGGAGCCTTACCCTAGGAGCAACCTCATCACCGGGGTCGAGTGGGAGCCGGAAAGCCAGATCAGCCGCATGGCGACGGGAGGCATTCTCCGGGACGGCAGCGATAATTGGCCGATGACTTGGGCGGAGGACGATGCATTGTACACCGCTTACGGCAGACGGAACAGGGGCGCGGGTGGCCCGATCCGTGAACGGCGCCAAGTCGTGGCAATGGGCGGAATGGAGCTTCGAGCAGTTCGGCCATGTCGCATTTGTAAATTACGGCCGGAATTACGATGGCGCCAGGACATCTACGTCTATATGGGTGACGAACGGTCCGAGCGCTTACAAGAAGGTGGATACGTTCATC
>JAWLCZ010000206.1:0-6554 GCA_041686835.1 Paenibacillaceae bacterium
TGCGTTTTAATTCGTGTTTCTCCGGCGTTCTCAATTGAAACGTGCGGCACCGGGATACGAGCGGCGGAATAATGTCGTGCGCAATCGACTCCGTCGTCAGCCCGAGCAAAATGATGCTGCCGTCCTCGACCGCAGGCAGCAGCACGGTCTGCACGTTGCTTTTCATCGCGTGGATTTCGTCGATCATCACAATCGTCTTTTGCCCGTACATTTTCAGGTCGTCTTTCGCCTTTTTTATCGTTTCGCGGATTTCGGCGACCGAGAGCGACACCGCGTTCAATTTTACGAAATTCGCCTTCGTCGTGCGGCTGATAATATGGGCGAGGCTCGTTTTTCCGCAGGACGGAGGACCTTGGAAGATCATGCTCGGAATTTTATCGCTCTCGATAATATTGCGCAGCACTTTTCCTTCCCCCAGCAAATGGGATTGGCCGAAAAACTCGCTCAAGCTGTTCGGCCGCATCCGTTCCGCCAAAGGCACATATTCGTTTGTTTCCGTTGGGTTGAAATCGAATAAATCCATATGGGTGTTCACCTGTTCATCCTTATTGCGGTATTCACCTGCAAACCGCAAGTATGTTCGTATTTTCCGCGTTTACATCATTATAGCGCAAAGCGCCGCAAAAGCAACATCACCGGCGCTTGACAGCTTGTTTTCACGCGCTGTTCGCACAAATGAAAAACGCCCGGCTCCAACGACGGAATGCCGGGCACGACCTTATTTTTTTGCCTGCGCTTCGAGAAGGTCCTTCACGACGACGCTGACCATGATGAGCCCCGCCACAGGCGGCACGAACGAATTGCTGGCCGGCGGTTGCTGGGCTTTGCGGATTTCCGGAGCGTTCTCCGGCACGATGCGCTGCGTGACGTCTTCCCGCGGCTTTAACGGCGGTTCCGTCGAGAAAACGACTTTCACGCCCTGCCGGATTCCTTCTTTGCGCAGCTTTTGCCTGATGACGCGGGCGATGGGATCCATCGACGTTTTGGAAATATCCGCCACCTGAAAGCGGGTCGGATCCATTTTGTTGGCCGCCCCCATGCTGGAAATGATGCGTATGTTCCGCTGCAGGCACTGTTTAATCAAATGAATTTTGTACGTTATCGTATCGGATGCGTCGATGACATAATCGAGCGGGTACTCGAACAGCCGCTCGTACGTCTCTTCCGTGTAAAACATTTTCAGCGCGACGGCATCGCAGGCCGGATTGATCAGCTTGATGCGCTCTTTCATCAATTCCGCTTTCGGCTGCCCGATCGTCGACATGAGCGCGTGGATCTGCCGATTGATGTTCGTTATGTCGACCACATCTTTATCGATCATGACGATACGGCCCACTCCGGTGCGGGCGAGCGCTTCGGCTGCGATGGAACCGACGCCGCCGATTCCGAGCACGGCTACCGTGCTGTTTCTCAGCACATCCAGACCTTCGGGACCGATGGCCAGCTCGGTTCTAGAAAACTGGTGCAGCATATCGGGTTGATTCCTCCTGTTAAATCGGCCTGATTGGGATGTTGGGTTCCGGTATGAGAGACTCGCTTCGTCGGTTCAACTCGGCGTTCTGCCCGCTTCAGGCAGGCGAGCTCACTGCTTTCCGGCAGGCTGCTTCGCGGCGATCCGAATCGACAGCTGCTCCAGCTGGCTTTCCTCGACGGGCGACGGCGCGCCGGTAAGCGGATCGGTGGCGCTGGCCGTTTTCGGGAACGCGATCGTTTCCCGCAGGTTGCTGCGTCCGGCAAGCAGCATGACCAGACGGTCGAAACCGAAGGCGATGCCGCCATGCGGCGGGGTGCCGTATTCGAACGCTTCAAGCAGGAAGCCGAATTTTTCGTGCGCTTCTTCTTGGGAAAAACCGAGCGCCCGGAACATTTTCTCCTGGACTTCCCGCTGGTAAATCCGCATCGAACCGCCGCCGACTTCGTATCCGTTCAAGACGAGGTCGTACGCCTGCGCCCGTATTTTTTCCGGATCGGTGTCAAAATAATGCAAATCCTCTTCATTCGGCCGTGTGAACGGATGGTGCAGCGCGACGTAACGTTTTTCTTCCTCGTCGTACTCGAGGAGAGGAAAATCGACGACCCAGGCGAATTTGTACTGGCTTTCGTCAATCAGCCCCAGTTCGCGCCCGATTTTCAAGCGCAGGTTGCCGAGCACGTCGGCGACGACTTTTTTCGTATCCGCCGAGAAAAGCAGCAGATCGCCTTCTTCCGCGTTCAAACGCTCTTTGAGCTTCGCCATTTCCTCTTCGGAGAAAAATTTGACGATTGGCCCTTTCATTTCGCCGTCTTTCAAGGTGATCCAGGCGAGGCCCTTGCCTCCGTAACGGGCGGCGAACGGCTGGAGATCGTCCAGCTCCTTCCGGCTCCAGTTCGCGCACCCTTTGGCGTTGAGCGCTTTGACCTGGCCGCCTTTTTCAATCGCCGAAGCGAACACCTTGACGCCGCTGCCCTTCACGATGTCGGAGATGTCGACCAACTCGAGACCGAAGCGCAGATCCGGCTTATCCGAGCCGTATTTGTCCATCGCCTCCGCGTAAGTCAGACGCTGGAACGGTCGCGGCACCTCGACGCCGATCGTTTCGCGGAACAGGCGTACGATGAGCTGTTCCATCATGTCAAGCAGCTGATCGCGCGACAAAAACGACGTTTCAATGTCGACCTGCGTAAATTCAGGCTGGCGATCGGCGCGCAAATCTTCGTCGCGGAAGCAGCGGGCGATTTGGTAATACCGCTCCAGCCCGCCGACCATGAGCAGCTGCTTGAAAATTTGCGGCGACTGCGGCAGCGCGAAAAATTCGCCCGGATGGACGCGGCTCGGGACGAGGTAATCGCGGGCGCCTTCCGGCGTGCTTTTCGTCAAAATCGGCGTTTCCACCTCGATAAACCCGTTCTCGTCCAGAAAATCGCGGAAAATTTTGGCCGCTTTCGAACGCAGCATGAGCGTTTTCTGCATTTCCGGACGGCGTATGTCCAAATAACGGTATTTCAAACGGATCGATTCGTCGATTTCCACCCCGTCTTCGATAAAAAACGGCGGATTTTTAGCCGGGTTCAAAATTTCGATTTCACTGACCTGCACTTCGATTTCCCCGGTTTCCAAATTCGGGTTGTAGGTGGACGGATCGCGTTCCACCACTTTCCCCCGTACCGCCAGCACGTATTCGTTGCGCGCCTTGTCGGCAATATCCAGAGCTTCCCCCGAAAAATCCGGATTGAACACAATCTGCACAATGCCGCTGCGGTCGCGCAAATCGATAAACAGCACTCCGCCGAGATCGCGGCGTCTCTGTACCCAGCCGTTCAATACGACGGTTTCGCCGACGTTCGCTTTATTCAATTTGCCGCAATGGTGCGTTCTTAACATCATGTGTATCGTTCCTCCTGAATTTGTTCTCGTCTCTTCGCATGATTCAATATTCGCGATTCACCGCTTATCGTTGGCGGGTTACCGTTTTGCGCGCGCCCGCATTTCTTCCACAAAACCGGCCAACGGCAGCTCGGTTTGTTCCCCGCTGTCAAACGCTTTCAGCTTAATTTCCCCGCGGGACAGCTCGTCGTCCCCCAGAATGGCGGCATACTTGGCTTGGCATCGATCCGCCGCTTTCATTTGCGCTTTGATTTTGCGCCCGAGGTAATCTTTTTCCGCGGAAACGCCTGCCGAACGCAGCTTGTACAATAACTTCGCCGTTTCCTTCTCGGCCTGTTCCCCGAGGGCGACGAGATATACGTCCAGCCTTTCTTGCGAAGGAATCTGCACTCCCTGCGCTTCCAGAACGAGCAAAACCCGCTCCATACCGATGCCGAGACCGACGCCCGGCTGATCGCTGCCGCCGATTTCCGCCACGAGTCCGTTGTAACGCCCGCCGGCTCCAATCGTGTCAATCGCTCCGATGCCCGCCGCTTTATATTCGAACACCGTGTGCGTATAGTAATCCAATCCGCGAACGAGGCGCGGGTTGACCGTGAACTCGATGCCCATCGAAGTCAAATGCTCCTGTACCGCTTGAAAATGGGTCGAAGCGGATTCGTCCAAACTATCCACGATGGAAGGGACGCCTTCGAACAAGCCCTGGTCCACCTTGCAATCGAGAATGCGCAGCGGGTTGCGGTAAAACCGGGATTGGCAGTCCCTGCACAGCTTGTCTTTGATCGGCGTGAGAAACTGCAGCAGCTTATCGCGATAGGCGGCCCGGCTCTCCGGATTTCCGACCGAATTGATCTCCACCCTGACGCCGCCGAGCCCCAATTCTTTATAGAAAACATAGCCGAGACCGATGACCTCGGCATCCATCGCCGGGTCCGGCGATCCGATCGCCTCGACCCCGAACTGGTGCAGCTGGCGGTACCGTCCGGCCTGCGGCTGCTCGTAGCGGAACATCGGCCCGATGTAATACAGCTTGCTGACGTCGGGTTCGCCGTACAGCTTGTTCTCCACATAGGCGCGCACGATTCCCGCCGTGCCTTCCGGACGCAGCGTCATGCTTCGCCCGCCTTTGTCTTCGAAAGTGTACATCTCTTTCTCGACGATATCGGTCGTTTCCCCTACGCCGCGCTGAAACAGCTCGGTTTGTTCAAAAATCGGCGTGCGGATTTCCTTGTAATTGAATCTGCGGCAAATGTCCCGCGCTTTATCCTCGACATACTGCCACTTTTCCACTTGGCCGGGAACGATATCCTGGGTTCCTTTCGGCTTTTGAAATGCCATTTATATGAATCCTCCTTTTCAAACTAAAAAATCTCCCGCCCTGAACTACGCCAGGGACGAGAGATCGATCGAATCACCCGTGGTGCCACCCATATTCGGGATCGGATAACGCCATGATCCCGCTCTTTGACGGTTAACGCCCGCTCACGCAGTACGGCTAATTGGCTAAAGGACCGTGCGTGTCCTTTATGGCGGTTCGCCGCATGTCCTCCGGGAAGTCTGTTCATCCGGCCACCATAAGGATGCTTGCAGCCTGGGCATCCCTCTCTGTGTACGTGTGTCGAATTACTTTGTCCCTTCAACGGATCGCAGATATGTTCATTTTATAGATGATTTTATGATCATCGCCGCACAAAGTCAAGTCGTTGCCGCTGTGATGTACAGCATCGTTCATCGGCTGCATGCTCCCCTGGAAAAGAAATAACCTGCAATCCATTGCAGGTTTACAGTAAGTATATATATTAAAAAGGGGGTCGATTCCTATTATATGATTTGTTTATTAAAGGAAAATGAAAAATAAATTACAATTATGTTACAAATCATAAAGCGATTTACATTTCTGTATGAAGATTTCAGTTCCTGCCGATTGCATCCGTCAAATCTTTCAGCATCATGTACGACTCTCCGTTGGTGAGACGGTTCGTGTCGCCGATGAAATCGACCGTTTCTTGCCGCAGCAAGCCTCTGCGAATCAGTTCGGACTGCGCCGCTTCGCGGGATACCTGCAAACCGGCGGTTCTGGCGATCGTATAGCTCGCCTGCTGCAAAGTGAGCGGCAGCTTCTCCGGGGTGTCCAGGCCGGCTATCGCGTTGGCCGGATCTCCTTTGGCAAAAGAAGGATACTTTTTCTTCACCCTGTACATGACGTTCACCATCCGCTGCGCGTTGGACGGGTCATCAAGAGCGAAATGCTTATGATCGTATCCTCCGACGGCGATACCGAGACTGACCGCCACCTTCAATCCCGGGTACGCCTTATGTTTCATGAACGGATACGGCTTCACCTGGAACGGTTTTAATTCCATCCCCTGCTCGTTCAGCATCGCCTGCATTTTGGCTACATCGTCCCGGGAAGAAGCCATTTCGCGAAACGTTTTGCCTGAATCGATGGCGATTTTCGCCGCGACGCCCGCCGCTTCGCCCGTCGCCATTCCGACGGGAATGACCCGCGCGCTGCCGTGCGGCAGCGTGTCAAAGCTGGCGGACCGGCCGACGACGAGAAGCCCGTCGACTTTTAACGGCACGATGCTGCGAAAAGGAATGGCGTACTGTACCGGATCGCATACGACGGCGCCGCTGTCGTTCGGCGATATTCTCTGGATATCGACCGGGTATGCGCCGAAGGCGATGCGATCCCATTGATCGCGGTTTTCCAAAACGTCGATTATCGTCAAACGGTATTCTCCCTGAATATGCCTCGTTTCGCGCACGTAAAGCTCGGGCGCGGTGCCGTCCAGTTCGACGCCGGAGAACTCGGGATAAAGCTTGCGGATATATTCGACAACATGCGGCAGCTCCTTTTGACCGATGTCAAACGCTTCCTGCCTCGAAGCCGGATCGAGCCCGTCGATGCCGAAAATTTGCAGTGAATTGACGAGCGCCGTTTCGTCGTTTTGCCTGCCGATGTTCAAGCCCCGCATCTTTACCCGCTCCTTGTTTACTGCGGGGTACTGCTGCATTTCTTTATAGCCCCATGCGCTCATTTCGTTCGCGCCGGTGCCCGGATCCCCATCGTTTTGCAGCCTTTGTTCAATCTTTTGCCATACGTCCGGCGTGACATGCTTCAAGCGGAAAACGAGCGTGACGGCCATGCGTGCGTCTTTATCGCCGATATCTTCCCGGCCGATGGTAT
>JAWLCZ010000207.1:0-6547 GCA_041686835.1 Paenibacillaceae bacterium
CTTTCGGGCTGCGGTGCGGGTTCGGATACGTCCGCCATAGTTGCCATGATTTAACTGGAAATTCTTCGAAAAGAAGATTCTAAACATACTATACGAGGAGGGATGCGCATGGAATTTTCGTTTCAGGATGTGTTGCTGTTCGGGATGTTCATTCTCGCGCTGCTCACGTTTGTAAAACGGAAATAACCCGCCCAGGTTAGCGCCGAGGGACGGGTTACTTCTTAACGGGTTATTTTACTCGGGAGGAACATCCTGCCCAAGTGTTGTGCTTGGACGGTGTTGGCGCACCGTCCTTATTCATTATTATGATACCTGATTTGTCTCATACCTGCAATGATGGTTATGGGTTTATTCTCAACAGAAACCTCGTTCCCGTCGTAAATCCGCACTTGTACATGCGGAAAGCGGCCTGATTCCCGGCAACATCCCCCAATGGTACCGGGTGAGGCAGCTAAACGGTATGGTTGGCCCCGTCTCGGCAGGTGATTCGGTGAGCGAGGCAACATCCGGACGGACGAATCGCGCTTCAGGCGCATGCGGTTGACCGCCACCATATGGCGAACCGCGCGCTGGGATTCGCGCGGCGAAAGAAAGACGGACAAGCACTGCGTTACCGTTGTCTGGTTGTTTCGCGGCGTGTTGCCCGGCGCGGACGGATGATGTACACTATGAATAAAATGCTGCGACTGACCGACGTTGCGATATGGAGGGAACGCTTTGAACAGCGAGGAAATCATCCAGGCGATGGCCGGAAAAGGACTGCGGATTACGGATCAGCGGAAAACGCTGGCCAAACTGTTTGCCGGGAATGAACGGTATTTGTCGCCGAAAGACGTTTACGAATATATGGGAAAGCAGTATTCGGGCTTAAGCTTCGATACGGTGTACCGCAATCTTCGTCTATTGCAGGAAATGGGCGTGCTGGAGCAGTTTATGTTCGAGGACGGCGTGAAATTCAAGCTACACTGCCGCGAACATCACCACCATCATCACATGATATGCTTGCAGTGCGAGAAGACGTATCCGATCGTTTTTTGCCCGATGAATCTCGTTTCCGAATTGCCGGAGCAGTTCGAGGCGGTAAACCATAAATTCGAAGTGTACGGATATTGCGCGGACTGCCGTACGGACGGGCAGTGACGCATACGGCCGGAGGATGGGCATGAAAACGTTGCTGAAGGGTCCGATCGTGTTTTACCGGAAATTCATATCTCCGCTCAAGCCGCCGACGTGCCGGTTTTATCCGACTTGCTCGCAGTATGCTCTGGAAGCGATCGAACGGCAT
The DNA here is from genome assembly GCA_041686835.1 of Paenibacillaceae bacterium. Classification (GTDB taxonomy): domain Bacteria; phylum Bacillota; class Bacilli; order Paenibacillales; family JAWLCZ01; genus JAWLCZ01. The sequence goes on from JAWLCZ010000207.1 coordinate 1,286, forward strand.
GGCGCTGTAAGGGGCTCCTGGCTCGCCGTGAAAAGAATATGCAAATGCCATCCGTTCCATCCGGGAGGATACAATCCCGTTCCACCCGCGAAAAATAGCCGCCCTTGACACGGGGAGTATCAATTCGGTATATTTTGCTTAAACAAAGCAGAACATCATAGCATCCGATGAAAGGATGAGTACGAAGACGAGCCCTATGACAGAGAGCCGGGGGAGCTGAAAACCGGTATAGGGTAAGCTTCGGAACATGGTCCCCGAGGATTTGCTTTCGAGCCGGCGTGCTAAGGCACGGGCGGTAAGGGAGCGACGCATTCCGGCGTTAACGGAGGAGTCGATATGACTTGCCGAGCCCTGCGCTTGCGAAAGCGGGGGGAATTTGGGTGGTACCGCGTGAGTTCAAGCTCTCGTCCCATGTCAGGACGGGGGCTTTTTTGCTTTCTGCATTTTAGCAGAGATAAGGAAAGAAGTTTTTCCGCACCATACTTATGAAGGAGGAGTCACTCATGCCGGAGCAGAACAAAACTTTTTACATCACATCGCCCATCTATTATCCGAGCGATAAGTTGCATATCGGACATGCCTACACTACGGTGGCCGGCGATGCGATGGCCCGCTACAAGCGCCTGCGGGGTTACGACGTCATGTATTTGACGGGCACCGACGAGCACGGGCAAAAAATCGAGCGGAAAGCGAAGGAGAAAGGGGTGCCGCCACAGCAGTTTGTCGACGGCATCGTAGCCGGGATAAAAGAGCTTTGGAGCAAGCTGGAAATCTCGTACGACGATTTCATCCGCACCACCGAAGAACGCCACAAGCAGGTCGTATCCCGTGTGTTTCAAAGATTTGTCGATCAGGGCGACATCTATTTGGGCACGTATGAAGGCTGGTACTGTACCCCTTGCGAAACCTTCTTCCTAGAACGCCAGCTGATTGACGGCAACTGCCCCGATTGCGGACGCCCGGTCGAAAAAGTGCAGGAGGAATGCTACTTTTTCAAAATGAACAAATATGCCGACCGGCTGCTGCAATTTTTGGAGGAGCATCCCGATTTCGTCCAGCCCGAATCGCGCCGGAACGAGATTATCAACAATTTCATTAAACCGGGGCTGGAAGATCTGGCCGTGTCGCGCACGACGTTTGACTGGGGCATCAAAGTTCCCGGCGACCCGAAGCACGTCATTTACGTCTGGATCGACGCGCTGCTCAATTATATTACGGCGCTCGGTTACGGCTCCGATCAGCCGGACAAATTCAACAAGTACTGGCCGGCCGACGTTCACCTCGTCGGGAAGGACATTCAGCGTTTCCATACGATCTACTGGCCGATTATGCTGATGGCTCTCGATCTGCCTTTGCCGAAAAAAGTGTTCGCTCACGGCTGGTTTTTGATGAGAGACGGCAAAATGTCCAAATCGAAAGGGAACGTCGTCGATCCGGTCACGCTGATCGACCGGTACGGCCTCGACGCGCTCCGCTATTTTCTTCTGCGTGAAATGCCGTTCGGTATGGACGGCAACTTCACGCCGGAAAGCTTCGTCGAACGCGTCAACTTCGATCTGGCGAACGATCTCGGCAACCTGCTCAACCGGACGGTGGCGATGATCGACAAATATTTCGACGGCGTCATCCCGGCGCTTAAGACGGGCGCCACTCCGTACGACGAGGAACTGGTGCGGACGGCCAAATCGACGGTGGAAAAAGTGGAGGCCGCGATGGAGAAGCTGGAATTTTCCATCGCCCTGACGGCGATTTGGCAGCTGATCAGCCGCACGAACAAATATATCGACGAAACGCAGCCGTGGGTGCTCGCAAAAGACGAAGCGAAGAAAGCCGAGCTCGGTTCCGTCATGGCACACCTTGCGGAATCGCTGCGCATCGTATCCATTATGCTGCAGCCGTTCATGACGAAGACGCCGCAAAAAATCTGGGAACAGCTCGGCATTCAAGACGGCGGCCTGCGGACTTGGGACAGCATTTACCGCTTCTCCGGCCTGCCCGCGGGAACGAAAGTGCAAAAAGGCGATCCGATTTTTCCGCGCCTTGATATGGAGCAGGAAATCGAGTATATTGCGAAATCGATGAACGGCGCCGCGGCGTCCAGGGACGCCAAGGAGCAAAAGCCGCAGGCGGAAAAAACGGAAGCGGCCGCGGAATCCGCAGCGAAGGACGAGATTTCCATCGACGATTTTGCCAAGGTCGAGCTTCGCGTAGCCCAGGTCATTGCCGCCGAACCGGTGAAAAATGCGGATAAGCTGCTGAAGCTGCAGCTCGATCTCGGCAGCGAAACACGGCAGGTCGTGTCCGGGATTGCCAAGCATTATACGCCCGAGCAGTTGATTGGCAAAAAAGTGATCTGCGTAACGAACCTGAAACCGGTCAAACTGCGCGGTGAACAATCGAACGGCATGATTCTTGCCGCCTCCCACGGCGACAAGCTTGAAGTGGTTACCGTAAGCGACGATATGCCTAACGGTTCCATCGTCAAATAAGTTAGCGCCGCGCTACCGGAAAAGATAAAGCATCCCTGACGCCGCGAAGGCGGAAGGGATGCTTTTTTCAGTTTATTGTTGAAGGAATTCCCCTGATTTCTTAATATTTGGTTTGTATTTTGATTATTCGAATGCGCTTTCATATAGGAGGAGTGATGGGATGGTAAGAAGAGCTGTATCGATCGTTTTGGCAGGCTTGCTGCTCTTTTGCGGCATCGGGCCGGTTTCCGCGGATACGGACGCCGCCGAAAAAAGCGAGGCAACGGTGCTGGTGGACACAGACTCCGTCATGGTCGACGAATATTTGGGCGTCGGTTTCGAATGGGATCCTTCGGACTCCTATGAATTTACAGATGAACAGTGGGACATGATTTTCAAAAGGGTCGAGTATACGAAAGCGCCCGTCATCCGGTTAATGCTGAGAGCGAATACATACACCAAAGGTTTCGACAGGCGGGGGAATCCGGTATATGATTGGAACACGCCCGGAATGAAGCGAATTTATAAAATTCTGGATTACTGCCAGAAGAACAATATCTGGGTTATTATTGGGGAATGGAGCAGAACAAGCGAACCTCCCGTGAACATTACCGCTTCCGACGATCCGCGGTGGGCCAGGCTGATTGGCGATTTTATGGACTATATGCTGAACACCAAAAAATACGACTGCATCAAATACTACAATTTTATCAATGAGCCTAACGGATACTGGGCGACCGAGGAGGGCGACAGGTTCGCGATTTGGAAGAGGGGGATGCAGAACCTTTACAAAGTGTTCAAGGATAAGCGGCTGCTCGGCCGCATTCAGCTCTTGGGACCGGATTCCACGGGAGCGGACGAATGGGTGGATTGGACGGTGCACGCCATTCCGGAGCTCATCGGAGGGTACGATATTCACCGTTACTCCACCGACAATTTCGTACTGAACGGAGAAGTGGAGAAGCTTGTGCGGTCGAAGCGTGATGTTATCAACAAGAACGATCCCCGTGGGGCCGATAAACCGTTTATTATGGGGGAAGCCGGTATCGTGGAAGGCAAAATCGAGGAGCATGACCAGCAGCCGCGGGTGAAGGATTTCGATTACGGCGCGCTGATGGCGGATTATACGATACAAACGATTCGCGGCGGGCAAGCCGGCCTCATCTCCTGGATGTTGGACGACGCGATGCACGATGCCCCCGGATATGAACCGGGAACGGGACATTTGAAAATATGGGGGTTCTGGAACACGATCGGCGATGCCCGGGATCAGGCTTTAAGGCCATGGTATTATCCGATGTCGTTGTTCTCAAGGTATTTCCCGCGCGGCAGCAAGACGGTATTTGCCGGCGATACCGGTACGGAAAAGCTGAGAACCGCTGCGGCCGTCATCCCGGCGGGCGGCAAGCGCCATCTGACCATCGCCATTGTCAATAACAGCGACATTCCCAGGACGGCCCGGATCATCGTACCGAACGTACAGGACACGACGGATGTCAATAAGTTCGAGTATTATGCATCGAAACGGCCGGCAGATGAAAACGGTTTTCCGGTTCCTTCCGAAAGATTGCAGCGCGTAAATCTGAGGGAAGGCGTTCAAGTCACTTTGCCGGAAAGGGGATTTGTGCTGCTAACGACCATGGATACCGGAGGCGGAGGCATCTCCTTGGCAAAAGGCGGAAATCTGGCTTTGGGCCAAGACGTCCACGCCAGTTCGACCGAATATGCCGAACTTCATCTGGCGGAAGATATTGTTGACGGCAAACCGCATACGTCCTGGAAATCCAAACGGACCGATCCGCAGTGGATCGCCGTGGATTTGGGAAGCCGGAAAACGATGAACAGAGTGAAGATCCATTGGGACGAAGGTTACGCCAAATCGTACAAAATCCAGGTTTCAGACAACGGCATCGATTGGAGAGAAGCGTATTCATCCGTCTTGGGCGAAGGCGGAACGGAGGATATGGTGTTCGCCCCCGTAACCGCAAGGCATGTCCGGTTGTTTGCGGCTCAGGCGGGAACGCCGTACGGCATCTCCGTGAAGGAAATGGGAGTTTACCACATCCCGAACGCGCCCATAACCGATCCGCCTAAAGCGCCTATGGAGGTCGCCGACCCATTGGATAACTGGAATCTCACTTATTCGCATTCCGGCGATTTGGTGCTGGACGACAGCAACATACAGTATTTCAACGGGGACAAATCGAGGGTCAAACGGTACGATACCGGAACGAAAAGCATCGTGTACCATCTGGAAAAGATTGTACACTTTTCGGCCAAGATCTACTTCAGCGAAACGATGCATGAGATCAAGTTTTACGTTTCCGCTGACGGAAGCGGCTGGGAAGAAGTACAGGCGGTGCATGACAGTCCTGTGCCGACGTCCGACGGGTGGCACGTGACCCGCTATACGTCATCCGTTCCAGTGCCGGGGGATGCGCGATTCCTGAAAATCGAGGTCAGCGGCGGAGACGGGGGCCAGCCGTGGTCCCCGCAGATCGGCGAAGTCTATATTAACACACCCATGCCGAACAATTAGTACTTATACAGAATCAGACCCCATAATAAAAGATGCGGGACCCGGGAGACCGGGTTCCATTATTTTGCTCGGAACTTGTAAGTATGCGGAACTTGTAAACATTTGAATGAAGGATCATGTTTTATTATAATAATAAAACAATCATTTGAATGAGTGTTGGGTACCATGTCTCATGACGTCTGTGAAATTTACTGCTATGACGAAGAGAAAGTCAATCGGGGAAAGGAACGGCTTTCTTCAACCAACACACAAAAT
>JAWLCZ010000208.1:0-3256 GCA_041686835.1 Paenibacillaceae bacterium
GAATTCCCATTGAAATCGCTCAATGAGGGACGAACCGGAGGGCAAACCATCGAGCACCATGATGCGACAAGTGTCGTGCGGCAGGTCGATACCGTCGAAAGCGTTCCGCGTGTCCAGAATCGCCACGTTCAAATCGGCCAGTTGACGATAGTCGAATACGCTGTGGTTCGTTATGACCACAATGCAGTCATACTTCCGGAACAAACTGATTTCATTCGGGATCGATTTCACCAGGTTGCCTTGCTTGTCGATAAACGAATGCGCATACGGATCGCAATAATCGACAAGCGCTCCGTCCGCTTTAAACAGCTCGTACAACTCCAGGCCGGGAGATTCCCTGACGTCGTCCACCTCCGGCTTGTAAGCCATTCCCAGGAGCAGCACCCGGGAATTTTTAATGGACTTCGTATACAGGTTTAAAATTTGCGCCGTTTTGTTGATGACGTAATCCGGCATATTTTTGTTGACCGACTGCGCCAAATCGATAAACTTGCTGTAAAAACGGTACCCTTTCGCCTTCCAGGACAAATACATCGGATCGAGAGGAATGCAGTGCCCGCCGATTCCCGGACCGGGGTAAAACGGCATAAACCCGAACGGTTTCGTGGAAGCCGCCTTAATCACTTCCCACACGTCGATGCCCATTTTTTCGCACATCATGGCCATCTCATTGATAAACGCAATATTCACGCTGCGGAACGTATTTTCCAGCAGCTTGCTCATTTCGGCCACTTTGGGCGACGATACCTTCACCACTTCTTTCACTACGGATTGATAGAGCAAGGAGCCGAGCTCCAGACAGAGCGGGGTTGTGCCGCCGATGACCTTCGGCGTGTTATATGTATTGTACGACCGGTTCGAAGGATCGACGCGTTCGGGCGAAAAGCAAAGAAAATAATCCACGCCCGCGCGAATTCCGAGTTTCTCCAGCTCCAGCTGAATCAGCTCTTCCGTCGTACCGGGATAAGTCGTGCTTTCCAGAATGATGAGCGGTCCGATTTCCATATGCTTTTTCAATTGCTCGACCACGAGATGGATATGCGATGTGTCCGGATCCTGGTTTTGGCTGAGCGGCGTAGGCACACAGATGATTACCGCGTCCAGCCATTTCAGGGCCCGATCGTCCGACGTCAGCAAAAAATTGCCGCTGTTCAAAGCGTCCTGCAGTTCTTTGTCGCTAACATCCTGAATATAAGATTTGCCGTTTTGCAGTGCGGAAAGCTTCCTTTCATCGATATCGATGCCGTAAACGGTAAAACCGCTCTTTACCATCTGCATGGCCAGAGGAAGACCGACATAGCCTAATCCGATAACACCTACCTTGGCGGTTTTCGTTTCAATTAACTTTTTTAGCGCTGCGTATCTGTTGTTCATCTTGCCGTCCCTCCAAATTGTTTTTTGTCTGTTTAACCGAGCAATCTGCGGATGCGGGCTTCCAGTTCCAGGGGAGAGAATGGCTTGGTCAGGAAATCGGAAGCGCCCAGTTCAAAGCATTTCCGGATGTCGTTCTCCAGTTTTTTTTCCGTTAAGATCATCACCTTGCTTTTTCCCCTGCTTTTACGGCTAATGCTGCCGATCAGCTGATATCCGTCCATAATCGGCAGAGTCAGTTCGGTAATGACGATTTCGGGGGAGACGCGCTCGAACATTTCCAGTCCCTGTTGACCGTCATGGGCCACATGGACGTGGTAGCCTTTCATTCCGAGCCGCGTGCTTAAAAATTCGCCTACCGTCGCGTCGTTGTCCACGACCAGAAGCGAACGCGTTTTTTGCATCGGGCCGTTCACGATCCGAATATCGCTCCGCATACCGGAAGAGAGCTCCAGTTGTTTCATCATGGAGACTACCGTCTGGCCGACCGAATCGTCATCCCGTGAAAAACGGGTAACGAAGATCGGACCGTGATCGATGCCGAGCTGCCGCAGTTTATTTTTGAGCATAATCGAAAAATAGTGCGTGCCGCTCAGCGATTGTCCTTCCAATACGAATACCGACGCCCCCGACTCGGGATCGTGCATTTGACGGATCGGCATGTGCGGTTCAAGCGCCTCGATTTCTGCTTCCGGCACAGGCAGCTGGCGGCCTTTGCGCTGCAGGACGATGACGCCGAATTGCATGCCGGGCTGCGACATGAATGAGCTTTGCAAATGGTCGGCCACCATCTGCGCGAAGTTTTTACTTGCCAACACACTCATACAGATAATCCTCCTTTACCGCATCAAGATTTTACGGTTTCCCCTTTCCAGCTTTTCCGCACCATGACGCCCCATGTGCGTTTATTGCGAAGAAAGTCGATTTGTCCCAAAAACCGCCACAGCGAGTTGAGCTGGTCGTAACCGAGCGTCATCAAAACCGAACAGCCGATCATGATGACCAGGTCGCGTATGCGCGGGTAACGCCGGAAGGCGATTTCTTCAAGCAGCAGGGCGCCGCACGTAAAAATCATATTGATGAGCATGTTGATAAATACGAACGTCAGCACGATCGGCCATGCCGTCATGTCCATCAGAAAATAACCGATCAGGGCGAAAAAACCGGTGATCTTAAAATAAGGATTGAGCGTCTCGAAGATGACGTTATACGGCATCGACAGCAAACCGACCTGCTTGTATTTCGGATTAAACACCATAAACCGGTAATCCCACATATTTTTGATATTGCCGCGCCCCCATCTTTTTCGCTGGCTTCCCAAGATACGGAACGTGTCGGGCGACTGCGTCCAGCAAACGGCGTCCGGGCAGAAGGCGATCCGGTAGCGAAGCTTGTTTTCCAGCATATACTTGTGAAGCTTGATGATAATGTTCATATCCTCGCCGGGAAACCCTTCGCGATACCCGCCGACCTTGACGACGTAATCTTTGCGGAACACGCCGAACGCGCCGGAAACGATGAGCAGCGCGTTGATGGAACTCCAGCCGATCCGGCCTCCCAGAAACGCTTTTAAATATTCGATGTTTTGAAACAGCGGCAATAATTTGTCGGGCAGGCGCACCTTCTTGATGATGCCGTCCTCGATCGTGCATCCGTTGGCGATGCGCACATTCCCTCCGATCGCCACCGTTTCCTCGGGGTTTTCCATATACACCCGGGCTATGCGGATAAGCGCGTCTTTTTCCAGCAGCGAGTCGGCGTCAATCGTGCAAATTAACGGATAGTGCGATAAATTGATGCCGGCGTTGAGCGAATCCGCCTTTCCTCCGTTTCTCTTATCAATGACGTACAGCTTAGGATATTCGGGATTGTGGTAAACGCCGTT
>JAWLCZ010000208.1:3266-6506 GCA_041686835.1 Paenibacillaceae bacterium
TCGGGGTCGATTCCAAAAGCCGCTTCTTCGCTTGGTAGGGCATATAGTGCAGCCGGAATTCGTCGATCAGCACCTGCAGCGTATTGTCGTGCGAACCGTCGTTAATGACGATCACTTCGTATTCCGGATAATTCAGCGACAAGAGCGAACGCACATTCTCGATAATCGTCAGTTCTTCGTTAAACGAAGGTACCAGGATGGAAACGGGCGGAACATGCTCCGATCCGGCCAACGATTTGAACGGTGAGTATAATGAGCCTTTGACAATACGCGAAATGTTTTTGAACGAAAGCATCATTATCGTAAAATAGATGCAGTAAACGACCATGATGTAACACATGGCGAACAACCCGTAATTCAACAGCACGTCCCTCATAGGTATCCCTCCTCTTTGATTGTGTTAAATGGCCTCCTCTGCATAGGGATGGACGTTGTCTTTTCCGGCGATTTCCGGGCTGACCGGCGTCGACGCGTTCCCGGAACCTGTCTTTCTTTTCATCAGTTCCTCATGGATCACATCGTTTGCCATGTCTTTGCTGTACGGGTCGTCGCTATGCACGGCGATTTCGCACAAGGCGTCAAATCCTTCTTCTCCCAGCATGGCCAGACTTTTGGCGCTGTTCTGCCGGACCGACCAGTCGGGATCCAGCATCGCCTGTTTCAGCATGTCTATGCACGAGAATGTTCCGAGCAGACCGGCCGCTTTTGCTGCAATCGCGCGAATTTCCCCGTCGGAATGGGTCAGCATTTTGGTCATCGTGTCCCGCGTCAGAACCGGGCTGGAATGAAGGAAGATTTCCGACGCGAGAATGCGCACTTCCTTGTCCGGGGCGTCCATCAGCATTTCCAGCGTCGGAGCAAGATGCGAGAACGCCTGTCCTTTCAGGCAGTGCAGGGCGATTTTCACGAGACGCAAATCGCGGCTCTGCAACAATTCCTCGATCAGGCCCGGCTCTGCGGCGGGCGATCTCCTGAATATATCCGCGGCCAGAGAGGCGGCATTTTTGTTATGCTTGGCAAACAGCGCCATAAGCTCTTTCAAGTCATTGCCGTCTTGCGTGCATTGCGCCGCAGAACGGGCGTAGATGACGAAGTTCGGCCCGTATTTTTCTTTACGCACACGCCGCATAAGATGCGGCGCGGCCCGCCTGGCCCGCAGCAGGCCAAGGTGGTAGGCGGCCGCGGTCCGCCGCCAGCTGAACGGACTTTTAAGCCGCTTCAAGTTCATATCGACGAGTTCGAGCTGCTCGCTCAGATCGATGAGTTTTTGCTGATGGCTTCCCGTCAACATATCGATCCATTCGCCGAGCTTTTCCTGAAACACCTCCAGTTCCAGCCTGCCGAACCGGCCCTGCGGTATTCTGAGCGCTCCCGGATCGTCGAGGTGGGCTTGCACGTATTGAAAGTACAATTCGTGTTTGGCCTGGAAAGCGGCCTTTTTCTTCTTGATCCGGATCAATCTGACCTTAAACAGAAAGGCGAGGCTGAGAATAAATAAAATAACAAGCGTGGCGGTCTTGATGAAAAGATAGGCCAGCATCAGGTTTCCTTGAAACATGTTTCTCCCTCCTATCTGTTGGAATGGTTTTGGATGTTTTCCAGATACGCTTTTTTCATGATGTCGTAGCTTTTCTTCGGTCTGGCCTGGTAATTCGCCGAATCCCACGGCTTCCAACGGTACGCGGGCAGCCGGCTTACCGGATAAGTGCCGCTTTCGCTAAGCCCCGTCACCTGGCCGGTCAGATTGTCTTTAATCCAGGGCAGCACCCGGATGCCTTTCGTCGTCTCGCTCTTGAAGCCTTTCTCCGTATCTTCGTAACTCATCACCTGCAGCGAGCTCGGATCGGTAAAGCCGAGAAGCATCCACGGAATGCGCAGCTCCAGGATATTTCCGGCGGCCTCCCACAACGCGAGCGAATTGTATTCGGGACTTTCCGGGTCTGTAGTTCCCCGTTTCAGATCGCCCACCACCACCTCTTCAAAAGGATGATACACTTTCGTGTCGGGCGGATTCATTTCCAGCCCGATCGTCAGCTTCCACGGTTTGAAAATGCCGGAATCGTCGCGCATCTCCCGCTCCGATACTGGCAATGTGCCGTATTTTTTTCCGTACAGACGCGTGTGAAAATCGTAGTTGGACGCAATGGTGATTCTGCTTTCGCCGTCTTTCCCTAACGATACGAGCGTTTCCAGCCCTTCATCGAGAACGGCGCCGGAAAGCTCGGACGCATGGCGGTTTCCTCCATGCAGCGTATCGAAGCCAAGGTAAACGGTCTGCTTGTCCGGATTGAACGGCTGTGCCAATCGGATGAGCAAATAAACGTATCCTTCATCATGGGTCATCCACATTTCCCGAAATCCCGGCCGATCGGCGTCTATTTTCCGCTTGTCCTTGTCCGGCAAGTCTTTCCAGTCGTCATCTTTGCCGTCAATGACGAGCGTTCCGTCTTTTCCGGGATACATCCCGAGAACTCCGAACATCTGTTCATTGGTCAGCACGTTCAACCACAGCTTGCGCCGATCCGCCTGAAGCTCGTAAGCCATCGTATTCCATGTTTTTTTGAACCATTCGTCCTGCCACGCGAACAGTATCGCTCCCGCGTATCCTTCCTTGACAATTTCGCGGAACAAGGAGCTGTTGATTTCGCCCTGCTCTTTTTCGTCATGCCCGCCCTGGTTTCTGCCCAACAGATCGACATGTCCGATGCCGAGCGAGGAAGGGACGCCGAATTCCGTTACCATAATCGGCATACCGCTGTGATATTTTTTCAGCTCCCGCAAATACGTTGCGTAAGGATCGGCTTCTCCCCGTTCGTTCTTCACCGTGCGAAGCGTTTTATCGAAACGGAAGAAATCCGGGTAATAAGGGTATATGTGATAGGACGCGAAATATCCGGCGCTCCAACGAACAGGTTCAATATGGGTGGCGTCGACACTGACCAGATCTTCTTCAAAAGTCGGTTCCCCCGGATGGTGCAGCGGATCCGTCGTCACCCAATTCGTAAACGTGAGCGGATGCTGCCACCCCTGCTTCTGTTCCTGCTGCGCAAGATGATCCAGCATTTCCGCCAGCCAGTTTTCGAAAGGGGACGCCCCTTCCTTCGCCCGCACATACAATCCGGAATACTGCGGAATATTCGCATGCAGCTTGTTCGTATTCTCGACCATGCGCGGATCCCATTCCGTGCCGATGTGCCAGGCGAGCAGACAAGGAGCGGCGATGGTCTTAAACGCTCCGCC
>JAWLCZ010000209.1:0-6503 GCA_041686835.1 Paenibacillaceae bacterium
AAAACGGCCAAATGCTGGGATACTGCCGACCCTTCGGAGCCCAGTATAGCCTGGATCTCGTTTACATTTTTCTCTCCCTCGCTCAGCACTTCCAATATACGAATCCTCATCGGATGAGCTAAAGCTTTGAAAAATTCTGCTTTAAATTGTTGAATGCTGCGATTCATGCCCTGCTACTCCTTATGGTTTGAACTATTGAATATATGAATATAATAGCACAGCGCAGCAAATGAGTTAAATGCATAATCCGGTATCATCAAACGTGCTTTCCCAATACGGTCCTTGAATTCCTTCGATATGGTTTCTTATCAGTTTTCTTACCGGATAAGGTTGATCTCGACATGCCCGCCGGGTAAAAATGTATTCTCCATCCCGATACAATGCGCCACTAGCAGGTACTCTCCGGATAAAATAACTGCTCTGGCCAGTACATGATACTTTTGGTTTTTTTCATCCTTGTAAAGCATGGGCTCAACTTCCCTCACTTTTTTTTATTTTTGGGAATCTAATTTCTTCAACAGATATGATCTTATAGTAAATTTTGTAAAAAGTATATATTCATTATTCACGCTCTATACTTGCTGGATTTTCAACAAATTCGTTGTCCCCGTTCTGCTGAACGGCACTCCTGCGGACAGGACCACATAATCATTTTCCGCGATCATCCCCGATTTGCGTCCAAGTCTTATCGCAGATTCAAACATCTCATCCGTTGTGGTTGTTTTAACCCCCTTTATGGGCAAGACACCCCAAAGCAGGCACAATCTTGGCAACACATGTTCGTACGGTGTAATTGCAATGACGGGCGCTTTGGGACGGTACTTTGACACCATGCGGGCCGTAAATCCGCTCTCCGTTGGCGTGATGATCGCTTTTGCATCAATTTCCATGGAGGAGCTGACGGCAGCCTGGCTGATGATTTCAGTGACGGTTGTCGTTTGCTGTGTTCTTTTCCGCGTCAAAACCTCCTGGCGACTGAATATCGTTTCTGTTTTTTGTGCGATGGCAGCCATGGTTATAACGGATTCGACAGGATACTTGCCGGCTGCGGTTTCTCCCGAAAGCATGAGCACGTCCGCTCCTTGCAGAACGGCGTTGGAGACGTCACTTACCTCTGCTCGGGTCGGCCGGGGGTTCACTTGCATCGAGTCCAGCATATGAGTTGCAATAATGACCGGCTTGGCTGCCAAATTACATTTTTCAATGATCTGTTTCTGGATCAGGGGGACCTCTTCAACTGGAATTTCAACCCCCAGATCTCCGCGTGCAACCATGATGCCGTCGGAAATCTCTAAAATATCGTCAAGATTGCAAACCCCTTCTTCGTTCTCGATTTTGGAAATAACCGGAATGTGATTCGCATGATGTTCCTGTAATAGTTTTCTGATTTCCAGAATGTCTTTCGCCTTTCTTACAAAGGAGACGGCGATGATATCGATTTGATGCCGCAATCCGAAAAGAATATGCCGCACATCTCTGTCGGTGACTCCCGGCAAGGTGGTTCTAACTCCGGGCAAATTGACGCCTTTTCTAGGTTTTAAGGTGCCTCCGTTGATGATCCGGCAATGGATGTCGTTTCCTTTGACGGCGGTCACGGATAATTCGATCAGGCCGTCGTCAATGAGAATCTTTGAACTAGGGGATACGACTTCGGGCATTTCCCTGTACGTTACGGAAATTCGTCCCGAATCTCCGATTACAGGTTCAGTTGTAAGCACAATTTCATCATCTTTTATCAGTTCGCAGGATGTCTCCTTCAGCTGGCCGATTCGGATTTCGGGTCCCTTAATATCCAATAATATCGGGACAACGGCATGAAGTTCCGCGGCAGCCTGGCGTATGTTGCGGATTCGCCTGCTATGCTCCTCCGGATCGCCGTGTGCCATGTTCAACCGGGCTATATTCATTCCGGCTTGAATCATTTCTTTCAGAACAGGAATGGTGTCGCATGAAGGACCCATCGTGCAAAGTATTTTTGTTTTTCGCATCGGTCTTCTCCCCTTGGATTTTTTTCTAATTCTATCCCGTCTGCTCGAAGTATTCCATGAATTATAGTATTATGATTGTATTATAGTACTGCATTGAAGGTGCTGATCATGATCGCGATAGGGGATGTGCGTCAAGATAATGGAATCGATTGGAGCGAAGAAAAGACAACGCTGAAAGAACAAAGCTACTATTTCAGCCTGATTACTTTTGGGAAATGCGTGTATTGGGTAAATGATCGCAAGATCGTTATGGACAAAGGAGATTTCCTGCTGATCCCCGGGCAAAACAGTTACTATGGAAAAAGCATTCCCACCGTATTTCATGCCAAATATGTATTAAACTTTACAAAAACAACGGATTTTCCCCATCTGCCCATTTTATCAAGTGGTGAGCCTATTCATTTTAAAATCGGATGTTACGATCTGATTCATGAACGAATCAAAGGAATCCTGAATCAATGGATGGAACGGTTGCCATATTATGATGTTCTGTCTGCGGCCTTGTTAACGGAATCGTTGACTTATATCAACCGCGAATTAGACCGGGGGAAAATCACGTCAGAGAAGCACAAATATGTTGAAAAAATGAGGAATTATATACAACAGCATTACCGAGGGAAAATAACAAAGGAAGACCTCGGAGATTTGATCGGGAAGAGTCCAAACTATGCCGCCATACTTTTCAGTACGGTCACTGGGCAAACGATAAGTGAGTTTGTTCATTCTCTTCGAATCAAAACGGCTGTGTATATGTTAACGGAATCCCGACTTACCATTGGTGAAATATCGGAATTTTTAGGTTACAGCGATGTGTCCTATTTCCATAAAGTTTTTAAAAGGACTACGGGTAAAAAACCTTCGGATTATGTAAACGAGAGGCCGCGAACCCTATAGCGGCGTTCCCTCACGACTGCAATGATAAGCGCGGATTTGTCCCAACGCTGAAGGAAAATGCCCGGTGTTTGGCAAATAAGTTATACGTACATTGAACGAATGAGGTGGGCTATGAAGCGTCATCAACATTTTGACTTGTGGCTGCACGAAGACGATGAACTGGCGGAGATCCTCGGCAGCCCGATTACGGAGCGCGCTACCATTCACGAGTGGCCGCTATCGTGCGTCCAACGCGTGCGGACCGGTGACGGGGGCCGGCACATCTATAAGGTGCAGGCGCCGCCTACACTCGAGGCTGACTTTTACGCCCGGGCCCGGTCGCCGCTTCTGGTCTCCGCGCGTGTGCTTGAAGGCACGGGAACTACGGTGGCGATATTGATGGAGGAGCTCGAATCGCCGCGATTGAGCGACGTCCGCCCGGTGGAGACCGAGGCGATTGCCATCGCGACGGATCTGGTTGGGCAGATCGCGAAGATCGGCGGAGATCCGCCGATTATGACGGATATTGGTACGGAAGACCGGTGGGCCGCCTACATTGGAGCCGCTCTTGACGATATTCGCGCCCTCGTGGGCGACGGCAGCTTTCGCCAGGTTGACCTCGAACTGGTGAACCGCCTCAGCCGATGGGCCGAAGCCCCCTCGTTGCTGGATGCGATCCGCATGCCGGCCGGGTACGTCCACGCGGATCTTAAGGCGGATAACGTCCTGGTAACACCTGACGGCTACCGCGTGCTGGACTGGCAGCGGCCGATCCGGGGGCCGGTGGCGCTGGACAACGCGACCCTTTTGATCTCGTTGGGCATCGACCCGACGAAGCACGTTCCCATCGGGATCGTGCAATTGTATCATCTGCTGCATATCGCATGGTACGCGCAGGCTGCGCGGAGATGGTTCCCGCAAGGCAAGCCGTGGTTCGACGGATTCATCGCGCGCATCGGCAACGAGCTTGAGCGGCTGCAGCCGAGGGCCTGAGTATGCCGCAGTGACGTATATTGCTTGAATTTGTACTCGCCCACAGGCGATGCAGAAACCTTAATGATTTTTCATTGATCTACCATCGCAGCAGCTTCTCCAATTAAGGGAAGTCGGTATCGGCTTCCCGATGTAAAGTATGAAGTCAGCCAAGTCGCGCAAGCTCGGTCCAAAGTGAAATTCGAGCAAATACGTCAAACCGAACCGCCACTAGCTACAACCTGCGGCTCACAAAGTGGGTGTACGGATCGATGGAATTGCATTCCTACTGACCTTCTTCAAACGACGACGAAACTTGACTTCTCCATTTTCTATATATCAGGATCATCCCATCACAAGCCGGTCGTCAGACAGTTTGTGGCCGCTGATGCGCTCGAATTCGCCGAGAAGCCGTTCCACCGTCAAATCTTTTTTCCGTTCTTCGTCGACATCAAGAATGATTCGTCCTTTATCCATCATGATTAACCGGTTGCCAAGACGAATCGCCTGTTCCATGTTATGGGTGACCATAAGCGTCGTGAGCTTCAATTCGCGAATGATGTCTTCCGTCAATCGGGTAATCAGTTCAGCCCGTGACGGATCCAAGGCTGCCGTATGTTCATCGAGAAGCAGGATTTCCGGTTGCGTGAACGTAGCCATCAGCAAGCTCAGCGCCTGCCTCTCTCCTCCCGACAGCAGCCCGACTTTCGCCCGCAGCCGATCCTCCAAGCCGATCCCAAGGCGTTTTAATTGTTCGCGAAACATCGAGCGTTTGCCCGACGTAACCCCAAAGCGGAGTCCCCTTCTTTTCCCGCGCGCGTAAGCCATCGCCAAGTTTTCCTCGATGGTCATATGAGGAGCCGTACCGGCCATCGGATCCTGAAAGACGCGTCCGATCCAACGGCTCCGGCGATATTCCGGGAGCTGTTGGATATCGTTTCCCGCGATGCGGACTTCTCCCGAATCAGGCTTCATCACGCCGGATACAATATTCATCAGCGTCGATTTTCCGGCGCCGTTGCTGCCGATTACCGTTACGAAGTCACCGGGATTCAACTTCAAATTGACGCGAAGAAGCGCAATTTTTTCATCCGGAGTACCGGGATTGAATAACTTGGAAACATTCGAGAGCTCAAGCATCAGCGATCACCCCCCGTTTTGTTTTCCTTCATCGCCGGCGTCGAAAGTTCAACGGAACGTTTCCTTGCAACGTTTTTCTGCTTCAAGGCTCGTTGCGCGGAAGGAAGAATGAGTGCGACAATGACAATCAGAGCGGTGATGAATTTCAGATCGGATGCCTCCAGCCACTCTACCCGCAACGCCAGCGCCACGACAATGCAATATACGATAGACCCGAGAACCGCGGCAAGCGTCGCGCGGAATACATTACCGGTTCCGAGAATCGCTTCGCCGATAATAACGGAGGCAAGTCCGATGACGATCATCCCAATCCCCATCGAAATATCGGCAAAACCCGACTGCTGGGCAATGAGCGATCCGGACAAAGCGACCAACCCATTGGATAAGCTGATGCCTAGAATCGTCGTATGATCGGTATTGGTGCCGAAGCTGCGGATCATCCGCGGATTGTCGCCGGTGGCTCTTAGCGCGAGACCTAAATCGGTTTGAAGAAAAATATCGAGCAGCAGCTTGACAGCCAGGACGACGAATGGCATGAGGACAAGCGGAGAAATGCCGGAAAACAAAGTGTCGGAACCTAGCAATGAGATGTTCGGTTTGCCCATGATGCGCATATTCACGGAATAGAGCGCGATCATCATCAGAATGCCGGAAAGCAGTCCGTTAATTTTTCCTTTTGTATGCAGAAGGCCCGTACAGGCGCCGGCGGCCAGACCGCCGGCAAATGCGGCAAGACTGGCTATCCAAGGGGCATAACCGTATGAAATCATGATGGCGGCAATGGCCCCGCCGGTTGTAAAGCTGCCGTCCACTGTCAAATCGGGAAAATTGAGGATACGGAACGTGATGAATACTCCGAGTGCCATCAAAGCGTACAAGAGCCCCAGTTCCAGCGCTCCGTATAACGAGTTGAGCATCAATAACTACCTCCCTTAAGCCGGAAAGGGGGTGGACCCAAGGGAAGGTCCACCCCCCGCTGTGTATGGTTATTCGATGATGTTGTTCTCTTTATCGTTGACCAGGTTTTTCATGTCGTCCGTCACTTCGATGCCTTGCGCCTTAGCCGCTTTCAAGTTGAGAATGAGATCCAGCTTGTCGGGAACGGTCACTTTCATATCGCCCGGTTTTTTGCCGTTTTTCAAAATCTCTACAGCCATTTGTCCGACTTGATAGCCGTGGTCGTAATATTTGAATCCGACCGTGGCAAAGGCGCCTCTTTCCACGGTATCGCGGTCGCTGGAGAAGAAAGGAATATGCTTCTCGTTGGCGATTTGAATGATGGAATCGACGCCGCTGACGACCGTATTGTCAAGCGTAATGTACAAGGCGTCAGCCCGTCCGACTAACGATTCCGCAGCCTGCTTCACCTCGGACATATTCGTGACCGGCGCTTTAATCAATTTGATGCCGTACTTGGAAAGAACTTCTTCCGCTTTCTTGGCCATGACCACCGCATTCGGTTCGCCCTCGGCGATGACGATGCCGACATTTTTTATTTTCGGAAAATTGGTGCCGATAAAGTCCATCAAT
>JAWLCZ010000210.1:0-6475 GCA_041686835.1 Paenibacillaceae bacterium
TTCGTGTTACATCAGGTTTTTCTTCAACGTATTTGAAGGGAGGCATGTTCTTTAATTTGTGAATGGGTTTGGATGTTTGACACTTAAGGAATTCCTTGTTTGCTCCACTTTCTAAACATATATACATATGTGCTTGGACTGCTAAGTCAGAACTTACATCGGGGAATGGAATCCTCATAGTTACAACATCCCTTTTTTCAATCAACTAAAATCACTCCATCTTCTGCGACGGTTACATATACCGGATTTTGCAAATTATCATTATTAGCAAGAGTAATAAATACTCTTTTTTGTTCGTCTGTGAGTTTTTGTATATCGTCTTTATTAATAATGAAACTCTTCCCACAAACTTGAATTACTCTGACTGAATCAATGTAGTCAATCGAATACATATTTCTCAGCGATAAAAGCAAATCTCTATCGGAATCATTAAAGTCTTCCTCATTGAGAATTACATTCTTTTCTCCTCGTTTGATTCTATGTTCTTGTGATTTCCATATATTAAATTCATGAGTAATTTCAGATAATTCATTTTCATTCATAATCTTTACTAAAAAACCTGCAATCTTAGCTCGATCATCATTAACCATATCGAGTCTGCTCTGATATGAGCGTTCCACATCTACATTAAATTCATTAAATTCGTAAGTGTAGTCTCCGTATACATCACCAAATACGGGACCATTTATATACCCTTTTAAAGATCGGAATTCTGCATAATCATTCTCAATCTTAGATAATCCTTCATAGAAGAAAAGAAATTTTTGCAATTTTAAAGATGATGAAAATTCTTGCGCTTGATGTTGCTTCAGCCATCCACTTATAGCCCTTTTTCTTTCGCTTGACTTTAACATTTTATTACACCTCCCTGTAAACAAATATGCGAACAAGCGTTTCTTTTATTATTTTGCCATAAATTATGGTAATTGTATACATGAAAATTTGATGTTGTTAAACCGTATTCAATATTTCATCAAAATGTGAAATTCGGAAATCGTACAAAATAAAACACCACCCTTTATCGGTGAACCCGACAAATAAGTGGTGTTTTCCGAATTCCATGATTTGCAAGGCTCAGCTCACCTTATGCTCAATCCGCAGCTTGTCGGCGACCATCGCGATGAACTCGCTGTTGGTCGGTTTCGCTTTGCTCAGATTGATCGTATACCCGAACAAATGGCTGATCGAATCGATATTGCCGCGCGTCCAGGCCACTTCAATCGCGTGGCGAATCGCCCGCTCCACCCGGCTGGGCGTCGTTTTGTATTTTTCGGCGATGGCCGGATACAGCGTTTTCGTAATCGCGCCCAATATTTCGATATTGTTGTACACCATCGTAATCGCGTCGCGCAAATATTGGTATCCTTTAATATGCGCGGGGACGCCGATTTCATGAATGATGTTGGTAATGTTGGCGTCCAGATTTCTCGGTTTCGATAAGGGAACGACATTCGCTTTTCCCGCCGGGGAAGACGAAGTAAGCGGCGCATTCGTCGAGACGAGCTGCCGGATGCGGTTCGCCAGCACTTCCATGTCAAACGGTTTCAGGATGTAGTAGGAAGCCCCGAGCTGAACCGCTTTTTGCGTAATGTTCTCCTGGCCGAAAGCGGTCAGCATAATAATTTTCGGCTGCGGCGTCAAATTCATTTCACGCAGCTTCTCCAGCACACCCAGTCCGTCCAGATGCGGCATAATAATATCCAGAATCAGCACATCGGGTATTTTTCTTTCCTGCTCGATATAGCGCAGCACTTCGTTTCCGTTATACGCGATGCCCGCCACCACCATATCTTCCTGTTCCGATATGTACTCGGACAATAAAGCAGTGAATTCCCTGTTGTCGTCAGCTAACAAAACCTCTATTTTCTGCAACGTATAATCCTCCTTTGTGCATCGTTTCCATCAATAACGTTTCGACACGGGCATGGAAATTCCTTCTGTCGAAAATTATTTTTCTTTATTTTTTATAAAATTTATTTTATAATTATAAATTTATGACATCCGGCAACAATATTCTGCATAATGTTTAATTTTCCGACAAAAACAATGGGCCTCCGCAAGAAGATGTATCGAAACTTTGCGAAGGTCCATTTGGCATTAACTCGCTACCGCATTTCGCGCCGCATCGGGCTGCACCATGATTCCCGCGTCGCGCAGCATCCATTCGATAAAGCACCCGTATCCGGAAGTCGGGTCGTTGACGAAAACGTGGGTAACCGCGCCGATGATTTTTCCGTCCTGCACAATGGGGCTCCCGCTCATGCCTTGCACGATTCCCCCCGTCTTTTCCAGCAATCGCGAATCGGTTATTTTGATAATGATTCCTTTTGTCGCCGGGTAGTTTTGTTTGGCGACGTGGACGATTTGAATGTTGAATTTCTCCACTTTTTGGCCGCTGACGACCGTATAAATTTGTGCGGGGCCTTCTTTCACTTCTTCGGCGAAAGCGACGGGAACCGCTTCGTTGTCGATACTGTGGGCCGGCGGCTCATGCATTTGGCCGAAAATGCCGAAGCTCGTATTTTTTTCAATCGTGCCGAGCACTTTGCCTTCCTTGAAAAAAGCGCGCTTCTCCCCCGGTTCCCCGTTCTGGCTTTTTGCAATGGAAGTGACTGTGGAATTGACGATTTCCCCGCCGCCTACCGTTACCGGCGTCTGCGTGTCCATATCGGTGATGACATGGCCCAAAGCTCCGTAAACTTTATGATCCGGCGAGTAAAAAGTGAGCGTTCCGACACCGGCGGCGGAATCGCGAATGTACAAACCGAGCCGGTACGCTTTATCTTCAATGTCATATACCGGAGTGACGTTCACCTCGAACGTTTTGCCGTTGCGCATAATGGTCAGTTTCAGCGGCTGTTTGCTTTCGCCCGCTTTCGTAACGTAGTCGGCCACTTTTGAAACATTGTTTATAGAAGTGCCGTTTATGCGCACAATAAGGTCACCGAGTAAAATTTTCGCCTCTTCGCCGGGCGATACTTTATGATTTTCCGCTGCGGCGACAAGATGGTGGCCGACGACGAGAATGCCTGCCGATTTGATTTTTACGCCGATGGTCTGGCCGCCCGGAATGACTTTCAAGTCGGGCACGACGCTCACTTTTACGGTTTTTAACGGGATTTTTCCGAAAAGCGTCAGCTTCATTCTCGTCTGACCGCTGTGCTCTGAATGAAGTAAAATCGGATGCTTCAAATTCATCTGAAATGATGGCTTGTCGTTTCCGTTGACTTTCAAAATTTCGGGGTTGTCGATCGTGATTCGGGCATTGACCGGCATGGAAAGCCGAAGCTGTTTTCCTTGGCCGGTAAATAAACGAAGCTCCTCGGGGAAGGCGGCGAAATTTTGAAAAGGAGTGGATAAACTGAGCAAACAAAGAAAGAAGACGAGCACAAGGCCTAATAATCTTTTGCTTTTACCGGAACTCAACTTGCATCACGCTCCCTTTTCTTCTTTGCCTGACGAAAAAGGTACTCGCCAAATGCGTACCTTTAAGTTATCCGCACCCCTTTTGTTTTATTACTTTTAAATGATTCCTCCGTTCCTAACCGCGCGCGGACAAACAGCGCTTCATGTGGAAACGGCCGCTTTCAGAAGCGATTTCTTTTCGGCTGCCATGTCCAGCATTTCCTTGGCGTGATGCTGGGTCGTTTCCGTCACTTCCACGCCGCCGAGCATGCGCGCCAATTCGTTGATTCGTCCCTGTCCATGCAAAGGCGTTATCCGGGTAAAAGTCCGATCTTCTTCGATTTCTTTCCTGATTTCGTAATGGGCGTCAGCCATGCAGGCAACCTGAGGGAGATGGGTAATGGAAAACACTTGGCAGCTTTGTGAAAGCCTGGACATTTTTTCGGCGATCGCCTGGGCCGCCCGGCCGCTCACCCCGGTATCGACTTCGTCGAAAACAAGCACCGGTATCCTGTCGACTGCGGCAAATATCGTTTTCATCGCCAGCATAATGCGCGACATTTCACCGCCGGAAGCGATTTTCGACAAGGGGCGAAGCGGTTCCCCCGGATTGGCGGAAATGAGAAATTCCGCGCTGTCCCATCCGTCTTTCGTAAACCGCACCCGCGTGCCGTTTACTTCTACGCCGCCCGCATCTTCGATTCGCGCAAGATGCACTTTGAATTGCGTCCGCTCCATATGCAGATCGCGAAGCTCGCGCTCGATTTGTTCGGACAATCGGGCGCAAGCCGCGCTCCGGGCTTCGGAAAGCGCCTCGGCCAGCCGAATCATGTCCTGCAGTTCATGATCCGCTTGCTTTTTAAGCTGTTGTATGGTTTCGTCCTTGTTTTCGATGACGGATAGCTCGTGTTTTATTTTATCCAAATAGCGCAAAATTTCTGTAACGCTGTCCCCATATTTTCTTCTCAGCGAAGAAATCGTATCCAGCCGCTGTTCGATTTGTTCGAGCCGCTCCGGATTGAATTCGATCCGCTCCCGGTAATCGCGCAGCTGGTAAGCGGCGTCTTCAAGCTGGTAGAACGCCGATTGAATCTGTTCCAGCACCGGCTGCAGCACCGTTCTGTCATAAGAGACGATTTCTTCCAGACGGTTCATCGCTTGGCCGACGCTGTCCAGCGCCTTGCCGCTGCCGTATAACGCCTCGTAAGCGTCGGAAGCGGACTGAAACATTTTTTCCGCATTCGAAAGTTTGCGCTTTTCATCGGCCAGCGCTTCGTCTTCGCCGATTTTCAGCGCGGCGGCGGCAATTTCTTCCGCCTGGAAGCGGTATAGATCGATCATTTGCAGCGTCTGCATGCTGTTCTCCTGCAGTTCGCGCAGTTGTTTGATCAGCTCGGAATAGCGGCGGTAGGCGCTCCTATAGGCCTCTTTCACCGGCGCAATCTGATCCGCTCCGTACAGGTCAAGCCACTGCAGATGCTGTTCCGCTTTCAAGAGCGATTGATGCTCATGCTGGCCATGGATGTTGACAAGACAATCGCCCACTTCGCGGAGCATGGACAGGTTGACGAGCTGGCCGTTTATGCGGCACGTGCTTTTCCCTTGCGCGGTAATCTCCCGGCGGATAACCAGGCTTTCCTCCCTGGACGCTTCCACGCCGATACGGTGGAGCGCTTCCCATACCGGATGAGCGCTGTCGACGTCAAACAGCGCCTCGATTTCCGCTTTATCGCTGCCGTAGCGCACAAGATCGGCGGATCCTCTGCCTCCGGCCACCAGGCTGAGCGCGTCGATAATAATCGATTTGCCCGCGCCGGTTTCCCCTGTCAGCACATGAAATCCGTTTTGAAACGTGACATGAACCGATTCGATAACCGCAAGGTTGCGTATACTTAATTCGATAAGCATCGTGTATCCTCACCTACCCCAACATGTTCAGGATGTTGTCGACAAACTTGGCGCTCTGCTGTTTCGTCCGGCAAATGATCAGGATCGTGTCGTCGCCGCTAATCGTTCCCATGACTTCCGGCCAATCCAATTTGTCAATCTGGGCGGCAATGGCGTTCGCCGTACCCGGCAAACTTTTCATGACGACCAAATTATCCGTATAATCGATATGGACGAAATTATCCAGCAGCGCCCGTTTCAGCTTCTGCAGCGGATTGAATCGCTGATCGGCGGGCAAGGAATACTTGTACCTGCCGTCATTGAGGGGCACTTTGATTAAATGCAGTTCCTTGATGTCTCTCGAAACGGTGGCTTGGGTGACATGAAACCCTTCCTGGCGCAGCGATTTGACGAGCTCGTCCTGCGTTTCGATTTCGCGGTTGGTAATAATTTCCCGTATTTTCATCTGGCGCTGACCTTTCATTGTATCCTCCTATCGCTTCACATCAAACGATATTTTTCTTATGGCGCGTTCTTTCACACTGACATACAAGATGCCGTCCGCTTTCCGGTACAAAAGGTGATACGGGAGCAGCCGGTCCCGGATGGCGCTCCCCGTCCATTCGAGCGGTTGACGCTCTTTGTCCACCTTAACGATATACGTGTCGCCGTCCCGTTTGGCGAAATAATCGATGTAAAGCCGGCTTTCCAGCGGCTCCCCATCGTCGAGCGTTATATAAACCGGGATGCGGTGTTTGCCGGACAAAACCTCGTAGCCGGACTGTTCCAGCAATTCGACCGCCTTCCCTTTCAATTCTTCCCGATCCAAAGGCGGCGGAAAATATCCGGGAGTTTTTAACGATCGCTTCATCGAGCGAAACAGCCATACGACAAAGATGGCAACAATGATGAGCATCACATAAATATCGCCTTTATGCTGCATGTGATCACCCCGATGTATAACTTCGAGGGAAATCGGGGATTTCCTTTTTTCCGCGAACAAGAAAAACTCACCGCAGTCAGGATGAGTTTTTCGCGAATTGAGAGTGCGCTTCCTCCACAACGGAACGAATGCGCTGCTCCATATTTTCGTTTTGTAAATCGGCTTCATGCTCAGCGACCGACGGTCCCGGCAGCACCCAGTAAGCCAAAAACTCAATGTTGCCTTCCCCGCCCGTGATGG
>JAWLCZ010000211.1:0-6376 GCA_041686835.1 Paenibacillaceae bacterium
CTCCGCTTTATGTCAACGGAGACGTGATGACCTACATCGATTACGATCTCGATGTCATTGTCACGGCCGACGGGCAGTACCAGATCGTCGATCGGGAAGAGTACGAGGAGCATAAACGGAACTACCGTTACTCCGACACGGTGCAGTCCAAGGTGAAGAGCGGTCTGGACGGACTTTTGGACCGTATCCGCGCTTTCGAAACGCCTTTTCGGGACGATGCCGCGTTATACTATTATGAATCGTGGAAAAACGAAACGGGCCGGGGTGCGGTATGAGCCGGATTTCAGCAACGAATTGCGCGGATGGTCCGGGCTCGTCCGATCCGGACAAAAAGGACGCTTCTCCGCGGGGGCTGCGCGCCGAACTATGGGACTGGATGGTCTCGTTTACCGTCGCGCTTGTTATCGCCATCGCCATTCACCAGTACGGTTTTCTGCTTTCCACGGTAAAAGGGCAGTCCATGGAGCCGACATTGATCGAAAACGAATGGTTGTTCGTGAACAAATTCGTGTACGTGTTCGGAAATCCCCGTCCGGGAGAAGTCGTTATTCTGAAAGATCCGGAGCTGCGGCGCGGGGAACGGCATTATCTCGTAAAGCGGGTTATCGCGGTGCCGGGCGACAAAGTGGAGGCGCGCGGCCATCGGCTGTATTTGAACGACCGGCCGGTGAACGAAGTTTATACGGACACGAATATCGAAGACGCCGATTTCGGACCGCTCGTGGTCGGACCGGATCAATATTTCGTCATGGGCGACAACCGGCATTTGGGGAGAAGCAACGACAGCAGGTATTTCGGAACGGTGCCTTCCCGCCTCATCGAAGGGCGCGCGGAGTTCATCATTTGGCCGGTTTCCCGGTGGAAAAAATTGACGGAGGATTAATGATGTGAAAGAAGTGACGATCTATACGGACGGCGCCTGTTCGGGCAATCCGGGCCCCGGAGGCTGGGGAGCCGTGCTCATGTACGGAGGCCGCCGCAAAGAAATTTCCGGCGGGGAAAAGCTGACGACCAACAATCGGATGGAGCTTACCGCCGTCATTGAAGCGTTGAAGCTGCTGAAAGAGCCGTGCCGCGTGCGCCTGTACAGCGATTCCGCCTATGTCGTGAACGGCTTCAGGCAAGGCTGGGTGGACAACTGGAAAAAGAACGGATGGGTAAACAGCAAAAAGCAGCCGGTGGAAAACCAGGACTTGTGGAAAGCGCTCCTTCATTTCATGGATACCCACCAGGTGGAGTATATTAAGGTGAAAGGCCACAGCGACAATGAGTTCAACAACCATTGCGATCACTTGGCGAGGGAAGCTATCAAGCGCTTGACATGAGGTGAAACCGACATGCCATTATCGGTGAATGACGCACGAGAAGAAGACTGGCGGCGGTTGAAGGAAGAAATTCGGGCCGCCGCCCCCGACTTGGGTATCGACAAGATCGGATTCGCTTCCGCGGATCCTTTCGAGCAGCTGAAGAACATTTTGGTCGAACGCCGCGAGAAAGGTTACGAATCCGGGTTCGAAGAACCCGATATCGACAAGCGGGTTTATCCGGAGCTCAGTTTTCCGGATCCCGCCTCCATCGTGTCGATTGCCGTCGCCTACCCTTCCAAGCTGCAAAATGCGCCGAAATCGGAACCGGGAGCGTTTCGCGGCATCATTTCCCGCTCGGCCTGGGGCGAAGATTACCACCGTGTGCTTCGCAACCGGCTGGCCCGGCTGGAGTCGTTTATCCGGGAGCGGGTGGAGGGCGCGAGGATGGAGAGCATGGTCGATACGGGAGCGCTCGTCGACCGTGCGGTGGCGGAACGGGCGGGGATTGGCTGGAGCGGAAAAAACTGTGCGATCATTACTCCGGAGTGGGGATCCTGGGTTTATCTCGGGGAGATGATTACGAATATTCCGTTTCCTCCGGACATCCCGGTTACGGAACAATGCGGCGACTGCACGATCTGCATTGACGCTTGCCCGACAGGGGCGTTAGTCGGCCCCGGGCAGCTGAACGCGAGCCGCTGCATTTCGTTCGTCACCCAAACCAAAGGATGGGTCGACGACGAAATGAAGGAAAAGATCGGAAACCGGCTGTACGGATGCGACACGTGCCAAGTCGTCTGCCCGAAAAACAAAGGCAGGCATTGGACGCATCAGCCGGAGCTGCAGCCGGATCCGGAGCGGGTCAAACCGCTCCTGAAGCCGCTGCTTACGATGAGCAACAAGGAATTCAAGGAGAAATACGGGCACAGCGCGGCGTCATGGAGAGGCAAAAAACCGATCCAGCGCAACGCCATCATCGCTCTGGGAAAATTCAAGGATGAGAGCGCCGTGCCGCTGCTCCGGGATATCGTCCTGAACGACCCGCGGCCGGAAATTCGCGGCACGGCGGCATGGGCGCTCGGCAAAATCGGCGGCGCACAAGCGGCGGAAGCGGTTGACGAAGCGCTGCGGCGGGAAACGGACGACCGGGCTCGCGCGGAATTGGCGAAAGCAAGCGCGGCGATCAAAGGGATTGCAGAGAAGCGACAATTAGAGGACAATGGGAACAGGTGAATGAAACATGCCGAACACATTGTATTATACCGAAATGTCCACTCCCGTCGGTCCGCTGCTGCTTGCCGCAACCGAGCGGGGCTTGTGCCGCGTCGAGTTTGGCCGCTTCATGGAAGTGCGGGAGTCGGTTGAACGCTGGGCGCGCAGGTGGCTGGACGTCGATCGGATGGAGCCGGACAGGAATGTACTGGAAAGCGCTGCGGCGCAAATCGGGCAATATTTTCGGGGCGAACGCCGCACGTTCGATTTGCAATTGGATTTGTACGGCACCGATTTCCAAATCCGCGTTTGGAACGCCTTGAAAACGATTCCGTACGGCGCAACGCGTTCGTACAAGCAGATCGGCGAGACCATCGGCCGCCCGCGCGCGGTAAGGGCGATCGGAGGCGCCAATAACCGGAATCCGCTGTCGATCGTCATCCCGTGCCACCGGGTGATCGGAGCGGACGGGACGCTGGTCGGGTACGGCGGCGGCTTGCCCGTTAAACAATATTTGCTGGAGTGGGAGAAAAGCATTGCATCCAGATTGGGAACGGGAGAAGAGGCAGGATGAGATATGTGCACATTGACTCGGTGGAACCCGGTCAGTTTTTGGGGAAAACGATATTTTCCGGCAACGGGACGGTGCTGTTGTCCGAAGGCGTGCAATTGACGGTCGTCATGATCAATACGCTCCGGCGAATCGGCGCCACGATGATTTATATTAAAGACCCGAAGTTTGAAGACGTGGAAATTGACGATGTCATTTCCGAGGAAACGAAACGGACGGTCATCCAGAAAATGCTGGAAACGTTCGAATCGATCCGCTCCGGCAAAGAATTCAACACGAAAGACGTCAGCGTGAGCGTTGACCGGCTGCTGGACGATATTATGCGCAACAAGGACATGCTCGCCCAGCTTTCGGATATTCGCACCAAAGATAACGGTCTGTATATTCATGCGCTGAATACGTGCATGTTGTCGACGCTGGTCGGCATCAATATGGGTTTAAACCAATCCCAGCTGAAGGATTTGGCGACCGGCGCGCTGCTGCACGATATCGGAAAAGTCGGAATGCAGGCGGAAGAACCGGAGGAAGGCAAAAACCACCATACGTGGCGGGGCTTCGAAATATTGAAAAACAAGCGGGAATACAATCTGCTGATCGCTCATATCGCGCTCCAGCATCATGAGGCCGTGGACGGAACGGGCCTGCCGCGTGGCTTGAAGTCCGAGCAAATTCATTTGTACGCGAAAATCGTCGCCACCGCCAACCTGTACGAAAACTTGCTGTTCGATCCGTCCACCGGGAAAAGAATGCCTCCGCATGAAGCGTGCGAGCGGATGATGGCGATGGCCGGGACAAAGCTCGATCACGAGGTGCTTCTTCATTTCCTGAAAGTCGTTTCCGCCTACCCGACAGGCACCTCGGTCCGGCTGTCCACCCGCGAAACCGGCGTCGTGGTCGGCCAGCACAGAGGACTGCCCGGAAGGCCGGTAGTCCGTGTAGTGAAAATGGACGGAAACGATGAGCTGACCGTGAAGGAAGTCGACCTTGCCAGGCATACGACGGT
The DNA here is from genome assembly GCA_041686835.1 of Paenibacillaceae bacterium. Lineage (GTDB taxonomy): Bacteria > Bacillota > Bacilli > Paenibacillales > JAWLCZ01 > JAWLCZ01. The sequence continues at coordinate 4,094 of JAWLCZ010000211.1, forward strand.
GTTTATCGAATCGGTGCTGTCTTAGAAAAGAAGGGACGCCCATCGTTATGGCGATCGGCGTCCCGAGAATGTTTAAAAAGTCCTACAGAGAGGTAATCTGCATTTGGGAGGGAGGGGGTATCTGCCTCCACCACTGTTAAAATCGCGTTATCTTGAATGGATTTAGCGGAAATAACTGCGATTTTAAAGGTGGCCGTAAACTTTCCGGCAGATACCCCACACCCCTATTCCAATGACAACTTGTCACAAGGACTTTCTCGTCAATCTTGGGACGCCCATCGTTATGGCGATTGGCGTCCCTTCGTTTTCGGCACGTTACAGGTTCACCGTGCGCCCTTCGGCGGCGGAGCGGTTGGAAGCTTCCATCAGCTGCGTCAGCGCGCGCCCTTGTTCGATCGTGATGTGCGGCTCGGTGCCGTACAGAATATGGTCGACCCATTGATCGAGCGGCGAACGGAGCGGTTTCGGCAGCCGCTCCGGCGTAACCCATCCGAAGCTGTCGCCGAGTTCGAATTTTTGGCTCTTCAGCTGAATCGTCTCGCCGCTTAACAGACAGCCCTCCGTACCGTAAATCTCCAGAGCGAACGGGCTGTATTGGCTGGCGAACCCGGCTTCGACGACGGCAATCGCGCCGTTGTCGTACTTGAGCACGGATACGGCGTTGTCTTCCACTTCGCGTCCCGTCACGTGTCCGTACTGCGCGGTGACGGAAGAAGGGAGGCCGAGATAATAGTAAGCGAGATACATCGGGTGGCAGCCGAGATCGATTAAAGCGCCGCCGCCGCATTGTTCTTTGCTGTAAAAATGTTCCGGAAGCCAGTTATGTATCGCCCCCGTATGGGCAAGACGAGTGCGGACGAGCGTAATCTGGCCGAGCAGCCCCTGCTCGATCACGCTTTTTGCGTAGAGAAACCGGCTTTCGCATAGACGCGGCAGCGAAATCATAAACTTGATGCCCGATTTCTTTACGGCTTCAATAATCCGGTCCGCTTCCGCGGTCGTAATCGCCAGAACTTTTTCCGTAAAAATGTGTTTGCCCGCATTCGCCGCGGCGACCATCACTTCTTCGTGCATATTGCTCGGCGCATCGACGACGACGGCGTCGATCTCCGGATTGCTCAGCAGCTGCTGCAAATTGTCGTAAAACGGCACCTGCAGTTTTTCCGCCGCCTGTTTGCCTCTCTCGGGAATTTCGTCCCATACCGCAACGATTTGACAGTCGCTGCGCGCCGATACCTGGCGCGTATAATCCCAGGCGTGAACGTGCCAGTAACTCAACATCGCCACTTTTAACATTCGTCGCAACCTCCTTGGTCTGTAAGCGTTTATCCTTTATTATCATAGCATGTTTTTTCGAGATGAACAGGGATAAAATTCGCAATTTGTGTCATTTTGACGGACATGCTATGATTATGCTTGAGCATCAACGTTAAATCATGACATAGAGGTGGATCGCCGTGGTTTGGAATATCGTCATTCCAGTCGTTACTTTGATTGCGGGAGCCGTCGGCGGCTTTTTCGCCGGCGTCTTTTACTTGCGCAAACAGCTGGAAAACATGCAGAACAATCCGGAAATGCTGCAGCAAATGGCGAAACGGATGGGTTATCATTTGAACAAACAACAAATGAACCGGGTGCAGCAATTGATGAAAAAGCAGAAATTCAAATAACCGCGGTGAGTAGGAGGAGGGAGAGAATTGGCGGGAACTCCGGAATATCGAAATTTGCGGGTGGCGGAAAACCGGGAACAGATTGAATTCCATGTCCGGGAAATTTTGCGCCTCATCGGCGAAGACGTCGACAGGGAAGGGTTATTGGATACGCCGGCCCGCGTGGCGCGGATGTATGAAGAAATCTTTTCCGGTTACGATACGAACCCGCGGGAAATTCTGGGCGTCGTATTCGATGAGCGGCACGAAGAGCTTGTCATCGTGAAAGATATTGTGTATTACAGCCAATGCGAGCATCATATGGCCCCGTTTTTCGGCAAAGTGCACATCGGCTACGTGCCGAGCGGCAAAATCGCCGGGCTGAGCAAATTCGCCAGGCTGGTCGACGCCATCACCCGCAAGCTGCAGGTGCAGGAAAGAATCACTTCGGAGATCGCCGACATTATCGACGAAGTGCTGCAGCCTCACGGCTGCATGGTCGTCGTCGAAGGGGAGCACCTGTGCATGTGCGCGCGCGGCGTGAAGAAGTACGGCAGCAGCACGGTGACGTCCGCCGTACGGGGGAGCTTTGTGTCGAATGCGGCGCTTCGTTCCGAATTCATGTCGTTGATAA
>JAWLCZ010000212.1:0-6265 GCA_041686835.1 Paenibacillaceae bacterium
GTGAACGAATAGAGGAAGCTGAGCATAAACAACGCCAGAAAAAAAGCAACCGTCGCCGTCAAGTTTCTCCTCACTTTGTACGGCAGCTTATAAAGGCGCTGCGGAACGGGAATTCTCCACGACTCCTCCGCATAAATCCGCTCCATCACTCCGTTCGCGATCCCTGTACCGCGAATTGACGGTTCCGCGCCGGCAACGGAAGTCCGTATCAGTTCGGCGCTCTCCTGCCACATTTGGAATTCGCGGCTGCATGCGTCGCACGTTTTCAGATGCTCGTTCATCCGCATCCGCGTACTGTCGTTTTCCGGCAAATCCCAGTATATCCCGAAACCGCCCTGAACTTCACTGCATTTCATCTTTGCTTCATCCCTTCATACTCCTCCAATATCGGATCAAGGAAATACGGCTCCAATTGGTTCTTCACGCTTGCTCTCGCCCGGAACAGCAAAGATTTGACCGCGCTTACGGTTTGTCCCAAAATGCTCGCGATTTCCTGATAATCGAGTTGATCGTACTCCCTAAGTATGAGCGCCGAACGCTGCTTTTCCGGCAAATTGTTAATCGCGTTGCGCACCATCAGAACTTTCTCGTTGCGCAGTATCGTTTGTTCCGGTATCGACTCCGGGGAAGCGTGAGGCGTGTGTCCGCTATCCTCCAGCGAAACGTTGGCGCCCCGGTGCTTGCGCAGTTCGCTTAACACCGTATTTCTCGCAATCGTGTACAGCCAGGTGGAGAACGAGGCTTCCACTTCGCGGAACGTCTGCAGGCTGCGGTACGCTTTATAGAATGTTTCCTGGCATATGTCTTCCGCCAACAATTCCAACCGGGCGCTCTTCAGCATATGAAAAATAAAAGCAAGGATTTTTCGCTCGTACCGGCGAATCAACTCCGCATATAATTGAACGTTGCCGTCTTTAATTTCTCTGATCAACTGGGAATCGGTCATGACAAGCGACCCTCCTTGCCATCGTGCCCCCAGCGGCTCATCCTCTTACTTTTACCGCGCCGGGAGCAAAAAGTTTCGCAATTTGTTTTGGAAATGATATCAATTAAGATTACTTCTTTATAAACCCGCCAAATCCTTTCCGCATTCGACAAAATTTTGTTCGGACCGCCGGGAAAACGATATTTCGAGTCAAGGTATATGTAACGGAGAAGCTCGATATGCAAACAAAAAAAAACCACCTCGTCGGTGGCTGCACAAAGTGCTAATTTCGGATAGGAGTGGAGAGAAACCATACTGTACCTTTATTATATTGTATCCGTTTTCATTATGTCAATAGCCATCATGATAACGTTTTATTTTTATTTGAAAGAAAAGCTGTCGGACAAAACACCGGACGGTCCTTTCATGTGCAAACCTATACGTTCGAACGTTAGAGGGGAATCAGGTATTGGGTTGCGGAAATAACACGATTTCAAAGGCGACCCGTAAACTTTCCACCCAATACCCGTTCTGCTACTCTGGCGTGCTTCCTTCTACTTCTTTTTAGCCGGTCTTTTCTTTACCGATAAGATTGCACGTTGTAGCCATTTTGCTCCAACGCGTCCATCGCGGATTCCATATCGGCCGCATTGCGGAACGACAGCCGCAGCACGCCGGGAACATCTTCCCTGCTTTCAATGATTTGAATGTTGCTCAGGTTAATATTGCGTTTGCCGAGCAAAGTCGCGATTTGCCCGATGATTCCGGGATGATCTGGCACGTCGACGTAAATATCGAACTGGGGAGCGATCATGCCTTTGGTTCTTTCCGGAATCTGGCTGCGAAAAGCGTTAGCGCTGCGAAAACGGGATACGATTCCGTCCCCGTCCCCGTTCTTTAACAATGCGATGAATTCGGCGATTTGTCCGTTCCACTGCTCCAGAAGCCTCAACAACACTTCGCGGTTGTTGAGCAAAATATCCCGCCATAGGAGCGGATCGCTGGAAGCGATGCGGGTAATGTCGCGAAATCCGCCGGCCGCGAGCCTTTGGTACAAATCGTTCGAACGGTTGTGCTCGGCTACAAGGTTGACCAGTTCGACGGCAATAATATGGGGCAGATGGCTGATCGCCCCGACGATATCGTCGTGCAGCTCCGCATCGATGCTCACAATTTTCGCCCGCGTATATTCGAGCAGATCCGAGAGCCGCCTGTAAACTTCAGGCGGGGTGGTTCTCTCCGGCGTAAGCACGTAAAACGCGTTTTCGAACAAATCGGCTGTGGCCGCCTCCACGCCCGAGCGTTCGGAACCGGCCATCGGATGTCCGCCGATAAAATGGACGCCGCTAGCGAAACGAAGCTGGCGCGCGCACGCCGCAACGGACTGTTTCGTGCTTCCCACGTCCGTTATGATGCAGCCGGGCTTGAGCGGCAGCTCGGCCAACCTGCGTAAGTAGGGCTCGATGCGGCTCACCGGTACGCATAAAAAAATGAAATCCGCATCTTGCGCCGCTTCCGCAAAAGAAGTCGTCGCATGGTCGACGACGCCGCGCCGCAAATATTTTTCCACCGACTGCGGATTATCGGAATGCCCGACGACGTAAAGACCCGAACGGCCTTTAAAACAGAGCGCGAGCGACCCTCCGATCAATCCAACGCCATACACAGCAATTTTTATCATCTAAACTCTCACTCTTTATGAAGTATGGTTACTCCGCCGTTTCCGCCAGCACTTGTTCCAGCGCTTGAATAAACTTCCGGTTCTGCTCCTGGCTTCCTATCGTAACGCGAAGCGATGTCGGAAATCCGAGCTGATGCCCGCCGCGCACGATGATTCCTTTACGCAACAACCCGTTGAAGACCGCTCCGGCTTCCCGCTTGACGTCTACCATAATAAAATTACCGTACGCCGGGAACGAGGACAATCCGAGACGGGCGAACTCTTGAACCAGGTAATCCCGGCCCAGCGCGTTCTGCTCGCGGCAGTACCGAATAAACTCCTGATCCTGCACGGCGGCTGCGGCCGCAGCTTGGGCAAATCGGGTCGTATTGAACGGCTCCCTCACCTGGTTGATGTAACGGATGACTTCGGGATGGCCGATGCCGTAACCGATGCGCAGGGAAGCGAGCCCGTATATTTTGGAAAAGGTGCGGAGCAGGACGACGTTCTTGTGCCGTTTCAACAGCGCCATGCTGTCGGGATATTCCGGCGACTCGTTGTACTCGTAATACGCTTCGTCCAAAACGACGAGCACGCTGTCCGGCACTTGCCCGAGAAATTGTTCCAGCTCCTGATGCGTCACGATGGTGCCGGTCGGATTGTTCGGATTGCAGATCCAGATCACTTTCGTCCGCGGCGTTATTTTGCCGAGCATCGCCGGAAGGTCGTGCGTCCCGTCCCTGAGCGGCACTTCGATGCAGACGGCGCCTTCGATCTCTGCGTTATGTTTGTACTGCGGAAACGTATGGGACGCCATGATCGTTTCATCGCCCTTCACAAGAAAAGCCCGGGCAATCATAAGAATGACTTCGTCGGAGCCGGCGCCGAAAACGAGCTGATTCGCATCGACGCCCAGATGCGCGCTTAATACGCCGGACAGGTGCGCAGCCGCTCCGTCGGGATATATGCTGACGCTGTCCAGATCCTTCATAATCGCTTCTTTCGCTTTCGGGGAGCAGCCGAACGGGTTTTCGTTGGAAGCAAGCTTGATCACTTCCGTGAGCCCCAGCTCCCGCTTTACTTCTTCAATCGGCTTTCCCGGCTGGTAAACCGGAAGATGCACGATATTGGACTTTGGCTGCATGGCTTCTTTTCACCTCGCTGGTTTCGTCACCCTTTTAATGTACTTACAAATTCGCGAATTTGCAACAGACCGCTTGTTCTCGTTTCTTCGGATTTGAGCTGCGGCAGCACTTCCTCGATTTTTCTCACGATGGCGCTGCCTACGACGACGCCGTCGCACAGGGCGGAAAATTTCGCGAACTGTTCGGCGTTCGAAATGCCGAACCCGATGGCGACCGGCACGTTGGCGGCCTGCTTCACCGCCTCGATAAATTCAAATACTCCGTGATAAAACTGCGTGCGCATGCCCGTAACGCCCAGCGAGGAGACGCAGTATACGAATCCGGACGCGCGGGAAGCGATTTTGGCGATACGGGCGTTCGACGTCGGCGCAACGAGCGGAATGAGATGAATGTTGTGCCTGAGAGACAGTTCCCGTACCGGGCCGTCTTCCTCTATCGGCAGATCGGGAATAATGATGCCGCTGATATCGTTTTCTTCAAGCAGCCGGAAGAATGTTTCCAATCCAAGCTGAAGCGCCGGATTGTAATAGCTGAACAATATGAACGGGAGCCGGACGCCCGCGTCTCGGGCCTGGCGCGCTGCGCGGATGCAGTCGACGATGGTGACGCCGTTTTGCAGCGCCCTTTGCGAAGCGCGCTGGATGACCGGGCCGTCGGCCAGCGGATCGGAATAAGGGACGCCGAGTTCAATCATGTCGGCGCCGGCGGATTCCAATTGTTGAATGATCGCCACGGACGTAGGCAAATCCGGATCGCCGATCGTCAAATACGGAATGAGTGCCGTTCGATTCTGCTGTTTGAGCCGGGCGAACGTTTCATCAATGCGATTCATCGGGCGCACCTCCCAAATACTTCATGATCGATTCCACGTCTTTGTCCCCGCGGCCCGACAAACTGACGACAATCACCTCATCGCGGGACAGCGCCGGAGCCAGCTTGACGGTGTGGGCGATAGCATGGGCGCTTTCCAGCGCCGGAATGATGCCCTCCGTTCTGCTGAGCAGCTGCAGCGCCTCCAGCGCTTCCCGATCGGTAGCCGGGACGTACTCGGCCCGTTTCGTATCTTTCAAATAAGCGTGCTCCGGTCCGATGCCGGGATAATCGAGCCCGGCGGAAATCGAATGGGCCGGCTGGACTTGCCCGTATTCGTCCTGCAGAACGTAACTCATCGACCCTTGAAATACGCCGGGCCGGCCCTTGGTCATCGTCGCCGCGTGTTCGTTGGTATCGACGCCTTTGCCCGCCGCTTCGACGCCGATTAATTTGACGCTTTCATCGTGGACGAACGGGTAAAACATGCCCATCGCGTTGCTGCCGCCGCCCACGCAGGCGATCACATAATCCGGCAGCTTTCCTTCCGCCTCGATAATCTGCCTGCGCGTTTCGTCCCCGATGACGCGCTGGAAGTCCCGCACCATCATCGGATACGGATGCGGCCCGGTGACCGAACCGAGAATGTAGAACGTATCCTCCACGTGGCTGACCCAATAGCGCAGCGTTTCGTTGCAGGCGTCTTTCAGCGTTTTTGTGCCGGACGTGACCGGAATCACTTCCGCGCCGAGCAAATTCATACGGAACACGTTAAGCTGCTGCCGCTTCGTGTCCTCTTCACCCATAAACACTTTGCATTCCAGCCCTAGCAGGGCGGCGATCGTCGCCGTGGCGACTCCGTGCTGTCCCGCGCCGGTTTCGGCAATCACTTTCTTTTTTCCCATGCGCTTGGCGAGCACGGCTTGTCCGATCGTGTTGTTGATTTTATGCGCGCCGGTATGGTTCAAATCCTCGCGTTTCAGGTAGATTTTCGCTCCGCCGAGACGCTCGGTCAGCCGTTCGGCGTAATATAACGGTGTAGGCCTGCCGGAGTATTGCTTCAGCAAATATTGAACCTCCCGCACAAAATCGGGATCTTTCGAATAACGGACATACGCTTCCTCCAGCTCGATCAGCGCGTTCATCAGCGTTTCGGGCACGTATCTGCCGCCGAATTTGCCGAATTTCCCGTTGGCGTCAGGAACTGTAATCATATGATTTCACCCTCTCGACAAAGGCAGTTATTTTGTGTATATCCTTCACTCCGTCCGTCTCCACGCCGCTTGACACGTCAACGCCGTCAGGACGGTAATCGGCGATGAGCCGCCGCACGTTGTCCGCATTCAGGCCGCCGGCGACGATTAAAGGAATTCCCGCCGCGCGGGTCCATTCCCGGTATGCCGGTATGCGCTCCCAGGCGAACGTTTTGCCCGTGCCTCCGCCGACGGCGGGATCGTACGTATCGAGCATGACCGCATCGATGCAACCCTTGTACGGCTCAAGCAGCGATGGCGCGCAAATTTCCTTTTCCGATTCGGCTACGGAAAACACTTTAAACACGTTTACGGCGTATCGCTGTCGCACGGAACGGCAAAATTCGGGAGTCTCCCGCCCGTGCAGCTGAACGACGTCGAGCGGCGCTTCCCGCAGCGTTTGTTCCAGCTGTTCCGCCGTCGGATTGACAAATACGCCAACGATGAAGGGCACGTTGTCGAACCGGGAGCG
>JAWLCZ010000213.1:0-6186 GCA_041686835.1 Paenibacillaceae bacterium
GCCGAAGATACAGGAAGTCCTGGACGATATAGGCAGAAAAAGCCGGGTTGGCATGAATGACGACGAATATGAGCTCATGCTGGACCTGCTGCAGAAGATATTGTGCAACGTGAGGGAACAGATTCGCAAAGAGGAGGAGGAGCAATGATGCAACAGAATCAAAAGAACGAGCAGGCTGGCTATCGAGTTGTCCCTTTATTAGGATGTCTGCTTTTATTCTCGGTAATGAATGTGACGGTGTTCAATGTTGCGGTTCCGGATATCGCGAAGGATCTCGGACTTGCGCCGTCGCTGGCGGGCTGGGTCATCACCGGCTACGCGATGGTATACGCAATCGGCTCGCTTATGTATGGAAAGCTGGCGGATTTGTTCCCGTTAAAGACGCTGATGACGATCGGAATTTCGCTGTTTACAACCGGATCCGTCATCGGCTTCTTCTCGGACGGATACATGTGGCTTCTGGCCGGTCGTCTCGTTCAATCGGCAGGCGCCTCCTCGGTGCCCGCACTCGCGATGATCATTCCCGCACGTTATTTCCCACCGGAACGGCGGGGCGCTGTGATGGGCGTCGTCGCATCCTTCATCGCCTTCTCTTCGGGTATCGGTCCGATTGTAGGCGGCTTAGTGTCAGGCGCGCTGCACTGGAAGTATCTGTTTCTGCTTTCTCTCGGTACACTGCTGGTGCTTCCGTTCCTTCGTAAAGCGCTGCCGAATGAGCAGCGCCGCAATGGCCGCATCGACACCATCGGAGCGGGCTTGCTGGCGGCTGCAGTTGCCATGTTGATGCTGGCGATTACGATTTCAAGCCTTGGATATGCCGCTGCTTTCGCTGCGCTGCTCGTTCTCTTCATCATCAAAAGCAGCAAATCGCGCGAACCGTTCATTTCCTTGTCGCTGTTTACCGAGGGGCCGTTCCGTTATGCGGTTGCCGCAGCGTTTCTGTCCTCCTCGACAGGTTTCAGCATGATGCTGATCATACCGCTTATGCTGAAATCGATGTTCCAGCTAACCACCGACTTGATCGGATTCGTGCTGTTTCCGGCGGCCATGGCCGCTGCGCTGCTCGGTCGCGTCGGCGGGAAATGGGCGGATCGCTTCGGGAGCATTCCTGTGATGCTTATCGCGTCGTCGTTCATGATTCTCGGCTTTATCCTCATTTCATTATTATCCGGTTTGGGGCCATGGGCAGTTGCCTGCTGTCTCATACTGCCGAATATCGGGTTCATCTTTATGCAATCGTCTCTCTCAAAACTCGTGTCCTTGCTGCTTCCGAGGGAGAAAATAGGATCCGGTATGGGAGTTTTTAGTCTCACGGGATTTTTGTCGGGTGCGATCGGAGGAACGGTGGCGACAAGAGCGGTCGATTGGAGCATTCCTTTTCCGACCATCCTATTGTTTTTTGCATTCATTATAGCGCTTCAGATGTGTATCGTATATTTTGTCCTTAGGGGCAGAGTGAGCAGTCTGTCTGCAAGCGTAGGCGCGAACAAATGAAATATAAGCGGCACAAATTTCGGAGACGTCGATTCGTTCGAGCAATGGGCAGACATGGTGCGAAGGCCGTTCCATCTTGTTACACGAAATGAGGGATGAGCCATGGAGAACAAAAGAAAAAGCCACTGCCAGGTGCATAGCAAAGGCGTTGTGATCCGATTCGAAGAGGCGTTTGTTGTCATTGAAGTCTAGGGAAAAACATTGAATGTGCCGAAAGCGAAAGTGGCGCCCACTGTAAACCCGGGCGATGCGATCGAGTGGGAGGGAACCCGGTGGATCGCTCTGCCGGAAGAAAAGGAGAAATGAGCCGAAAATAGCGCATCTTTGTCTCACACCATCATTCAACGGTAAGCTACAACATGATATAGGCATATTCCGGCAGTTCTTATAGTAAAGTCCATTAATGAATGAATCATGATGCATCTGCATTCATCATTTCTATGAGGGTGGCTGATAAAATGAGAATTAGTGCGGAAGAAATGACGTCCGGGAAATTGCTTCCGGAAACTGTGGAGCTCGCGGCAAATCTGATACAGGTTAATGGTTATGTCGTGTTTGAAAAAGTTTTGCCCAAACCGTTAGTGGATACCGTATTCAACCGGTATATCGAAATTTTGGAGCCCTATTTGCGGGAGCATTACGAAGAAGTATACTACCCGAAAAACGGATTTAATGACGGAACCAACCATATCCGATTATATTTGCCATTTGAAAAGCCGTTCATCGACGAATCGATCATCGCGCATCCGTTTGTTCTGGCGGTCGTAGAGCGGTTATTGGGAGAAGACTCCGTACTGCATTATTTTGCCACCAACACATCGCTTCCCGGGGGACAAAAATGCCAACCGGTACATGCGGACACGACTTCAATGTTTGGCAGCCGCTGCACGGTTAACTTGCCGATATCCAATCTGGTTGTCAATATTCCGCTCGTCGATACGCACGAAAATAACGGGCCGATGGAAATATGGCCTGGCGGCACGCATCTTCTGCCCGACTATTGGTACGGACCAAAAGCCCCTAATAAAGACAAGATTGCGGAACATATGCATTCCGTCAAAGCCCTGATGCCGGCTGGTTCGATTATGATTAGAGACGACCGGATGTGGCATCGGGGAACGCCGAACCGATCCGATCAACCCCGTCCGAACATCGCCATGATCTACGCTCCCGCGGATCGTGCGCCGCGAAACGGCAGCATACAAATTCCCCAGGAGACGTATCATCAACTATCCGAAAGAGCCAAAAAACTGCTGCGCTATGAAAAAATCGGCTACCCGGTCGCTCCGCCTTCACACTAAAATTTGCGGTTCGTACGTCTAAAAATGTTCCATAAACGCTCAATGCGATTAACGATACCTGCTGAAATAGGGCAGGTATTTTTCGTTTAGCCTTCAATCAACATGTTTGCGGCCTGAGGTTTATCGTTTCTTTTTGAATCTGCAGACGCAGCCGCAATCGGATCAAGTTTTGGCGAGATACGGCAAGCTGTTGAATGAGGAATACCGTCGACAATTCGAAGTTCAATGCGTCATGTTCGAGCGACTGGGATGTAAGGAGCCGAGGATAACGTCCTTGAACTTTTCCTCTATCCTTCATGGAACGATGCTGCTGATTGCGACATATCCCAATGAATTGCCCGTAGAGATTGTAAAGAAACACATTATGGAACAATTTGGTATCATACCCGGTTAGAAATCATGGTTCAGGTTAGCCAACTGATCCAAGATGATTCGAATCTGTCCTGAACCTCTCAGTAGGCTGGATCATAACTTACAGCATTCGGGGAATCGAATCCTTCCTCTCACAGCTTCTAAGGGGTATCGGCATGTATCATTCTTTTGGCTGGCGAGTAGGGATGGGAGTGTAGTAAGATAGGAATAATAACGGTAATCAAAAGGAGAAAGCCATGTGCCGAAACATCAAGACACTGTTCAACTTCGACCCTCCAGCTACCGACGATGAGATTCAGGCAGCCTCGCTCCAATTCGTGAGAAAGCTCTCGGGCTTCAACAAGCCTTCGAAGGCGAACGAAGCGGCATTCCATCGCGCTGTCGAGGAAGTGGCTGTGGCGGCCCGGAAACTGCTGGACTCGCTGGTAACCCATGCCGAGCCTCGCAATCGCGAGGTCGAAATCGAACGTGCTCGCGCCAGAGCTGCGAAAAGGTTCGGAACCGGAGAGGGTTAAGGTGACAGGACCAACCATGAAAAAAAGAGATAGACCTTCTGTGTCTATCTCTTTTTTTCATGGCTGATCGTTTCCGTAAATCGGGGAAGCAAAAAAGGAGTAATCAGCAAAAAAAGACAACTGTCCGTTTTTTAGCGGAAGCAAAAAAGGCTTATTGCGGCAAATCCCGCGCCTGCTTATACTACGTAATAATCAACGCGCGAAGAGGTGAACTTATGAATCAGCATTCTCCGCCGTACGCGAACCATAATGTACGGAAGCTTTCCGGATTCAACGATCTGCCCGGTAATCGACCTACCGGACGGAACGTAAGAGATTCGGGGCTGTGGACCGGCTTAAGCCGGGATAAATTTTTATATTTGTTGGCTTTGCCCGGGTTGTTATTTTTCCTTGTATTCAAATACATCCCGATGTGGGGCGTGCTGATCGCCTTCCAGGATTACTCGCCGTATGCCGGATTTTGGCACAGCCCTTGGGTAGGATGGGAGCACTTTCACCGTTTTTTCTCCAATCCCGACTTTTTTCGGCTGTTTCGCAATACGATGGCGATTAATCTGTTGAATCTCGTCTTTTTCTTTCCCCTTCCGATCGTTCTGTCACTGCTCCTGAACGAGCTTCGCAGTATGGCGTATAAGAAATTCGTACAGTCGGTCGTGTACTTGCCGCATTTTTTGTCCTGGGTGATCATTGCCGGAATTACCTATTTGATGCTGTCCGATTCGGAGGGAATCGTCAATAAAATATTGGCCGCAATCGGGGCGGAGAAGATACATTTTTTGACGGAGCCGCATTTTTTTTGGGGGCTTCTGACGGTCCAATCCATATGGAAAGAATGCGGTTGGGGGACTATCATTTTTCTGGCGGCGATGGCAGGCATCGATCCTCAGCTGTACGAAGCCTCCAGAATCGACGGAGCGGGCCGGTTGCGGCAAATGTGGCACATCACGCTGCCTGGGATCAAGACCGTTATCATCATCCTGCTCATTCTTCGGCTTGGACATATCATGGATGTCGGGTTCGAGCAGGTGTTCCTGATGATGAACAGCGCAGTAACCGATGTGGCCGATGTTTTCGACACCTACGTCTACCGGGTGGGCATTCAACAGGGACAGTTCAGCTTCAGCACGGCGGTCGGACTGTTTAAATCGGTCGTCGGACTCACTCTTGTCATCATCGCCAATCAGGTGGCCAAAAAACTCGGCGAAGAGGGGGTGTATTGATGGCCCGGCGGGTATCCGCATTCAATGTTGTCAATGTTATCGTACTGCTCGTGGTATCCATTGTCACTCTTTTCCCTTTGTATTACGTTTTGGCGGTATCGTTCACAAGTCCGGACGAATACATCCGCAAGTCGGGCTTCGTACTCTTCCCGGACGAATGGACTCTGCGGTCATACGAATATTTGCTGTCCACCAAGTCGTTTATCAACGCTACCGGTGTAAGCGCCTTCTTGGCAATTGTAGGTACGGCGACAAGTCTGACGGTCACCTCGGGACTGTCCTACGCCATTTCGCGAAAGCGGTTGAGAGGCAGAAGGATCATGATGCTGTTCATCCTGGTGACACTGCTGTTCAATCCGGGAATCATTCCGCCATATCTACTCGTGCGCGATTTGCAATTGATCAACAGCTTGTGGTCGTTGATTCTGCCGGTGCTGACCAACGGGTGGTATGTTCTGCTGATGAAAGGCTTTTTCGACAGCATTCCCGATTCCTTGGAGGAAGCCGCACGAATGGACGGCTGCAACGATATAAGTGTCTGGTTCCGCATCATCCTGCCGCTGTCGCTGCCTTCCCTTGCGGCTTTCGGGTTGTTCTACGCCGTCTCTTATTGGAACACCTTTTTCTCGGCGGTGCTCTACATCAACGATCATGCCAAATGGCCGCTGCAGGTTCTGCTGCAGAACATGCTCATCGATTCGTCCACCGCTGCGGGAGGCGAAGTGGCTCTGGAAATGATGATGGAGCAGCGAATCCCCCCGGAAACGTTGAAGATGGCCGCTGTTGTCATTGCCACCGTTCCGATACTGCTGGTGTATCCATTCCTGCAGAAGCACTTCGCTAAAGGGGCGATGGTAGGTTCGGTGAAGGAATGACGGGGAAGACGATATTTCATCGTCCGCGTTATCCGATAAAAGACTTTCGGAGTAGCGAGGGAGGGGATAGAAGGGAAATATGGAATATATTACACATTCCGATTTATGGTATTTTTTAACAATTCCATGAGAATAGATTAGCCTGTCTCGGCGAATGTCGAGTCTATTGATTTCATTAGGAGGGTATGCAATGGGAAAATGTGCAGGCAAGAAGATACACGGTTTCATTTTGTTTTTGCTCGCTGGAGCCATAGCACTCGCCGGCTGCACGAGTTCCGACAACCAAGCCGCCGGCGAAGGAGACGACAAGCAGGAGAAGCCTCTCGACGTCAGTATTATGAGCATCTTTTATTCGCAGGAACCGCCTTCGGACGACAACGTCATTTTAAAAGAAATTGAAAAAAGGACC
>JAWLCZ010000214.1:0-6069 GCA_041686835.1 Paenibacillaceae bacterium
AAGTAGCGACTCGGTATGATGTTGTAAGTAGAGGCTACTACTATGAATAGGGGAAGAATAGGGGAGATCGATTCAGCGCCGTCATCTTTTTTATCGTCATCGGTATGGGTATGGTCATTTTCGGAAAACTTTCAGATATGTATAGCTATAGTTGGAACGGCAGCCGGTCAATGAACCGATCAAACATGCGGACAGCCGATATTGCTTCCATTGAAATAAACGATGACAGGAGGGGTTCTGAATTGAAGCTAATCGACAATAAAGGAATAACCGATCCGCGCGTAAATCTTGCGATTGAGGAATACGCGGTCAGAAATTTGCCGTCCGATGACGACTACCTGCTCTTTTACATGAACGAACCTTCCGTCATTATCGGTAAAAATCAGAATACGCCGGAGGAAATCAACGCCGAATATGTAGAGGCCCGCAACATTCATGTAGTTCGCCGGCTATCGGGAGGCGGAGCCGTTTACCATGATTTGGGCAACTTGAATTTCAGCTTTATTACGAATGACGACGGCTTCTCCTTTCACCAGTTCAAAAAATTCACCGATCCGGTAATACAGGCTTTACGGGAACTGGGAATCGACGCCGAGTTGACGGGACGGAACGATATTCAGGTAGGCGACCGGAAAATTTCCGGCAATGCCAGATATATAACGAGAGGCCGCATGGTCAGCCACGGTACGCTATTGTTCGATACGGATCTCGATCAGGTCGTTTCCGCTTTGAAAGTGAATGCCGCCAAAATGCAGTCCAAAGCGATCAAATCGATCCGCAGCCGCGTAGCCAACATCTCGGAATTCCTCGAAACCGGGATGACCATGGAACAGTTCAAATCGGCCTTGCTGCGTTCTATCTTTGGCGGCGGGACAGCCCCCGAGTACGAATTAACCGGCGAAGATTGGGAGAAGATATATGAATTGTCCGAATCGAGATACAAGAGCTGGGATTGGAACTACGGTTATTCGCCGAAAAGCAATTTTTCGCAATCCCGGCGTTTTGATATCGGAACGATCGAAGTTCGTCTCCAAATCGAAAAAGGAAGAATTGAACAGGCAAAAATTTACGGCGATTTTTTCGGTGTCTCTGACGTGGCCGAGATTGAGAAGAGGCTCATCGGCGTGCCGTACGAAAAACGGTCGGTGGCCAAGGTGCTGGAAAAGATTCCGTTAAGAAGGTATTTCGGCGAAATCGATTTTGACTCTTTCGTCTCGCTGTTTTTTTAGACGGCGTGCCGAACCGGCAAGACAGAACATGCCGGACATTAGTAACGGCGGTACACATACTGTTCTTGCGGCGCGTCGATAAGGGACCAGTTTTTCACCTTTACGTAGGGGATGGTCGTTTTAAAAGGCTGATAGTAAAGAGTCGATAATTCACCGTTCACATGCACCCACTGATCGTTGTCAAGCTCCGCATCTTCCGGCAGCTCGACCAGCATTCCGAACACTCCCGCATCGGCAATGCAGTGAATGATGCCAAACCGGAACACAAAAGCGAAGTTCGACGGTGTTTCTTCATCATGAAAAATAAATCCGTCGAACGCAATTTCTTTTCCCATGAACCGTTCCGGGAAACGATACAACGTTTCCATCGCCGCAAGAAAATGATCCGGGGAGATAACGGTCTTGTCATGCGCAAGCAGATCGTTCAACTGCTTCTGCATCCGGGCTTCGTAATCGCCGGACGTGAAGTAGAAGCTTGTGTCCGGGCGGAGAAACTGGCGTTTCACGTACGGATCCTCCGCTCCTTCATATTGGGGGAAGTGAAATCCTTTCGCTTTGACAATGCTGGAATCGAGCGTCGCCACGGGAAACAGGTAACCGGTAACGATCGGAAACAGAAATATCGGGTAGACCATCAATTTTTTCACAAACGCAAAAAAGCTTTCGGATGAGTCATGCCGGTCATGCGCGCATTCATGTCCGGGTTCGCAGCCGCATGATTCACCCGCTGCAATTTCCTTCTCTCGTCTCGTGCGAAGAATGGCGGCAATAAACTGCACGATCGTCAGCAGCGCCAGCGCAAATATCGCGCTGAACGACAAATAGGCATATTTCATATTGATATATTTGGCGATGTTTCCGGAACTGTGCAGATGGACGATAAATAAGGTGAGATCTAGCAAAATGAACGCGCGGG
Organism: Paenibacillaceae bacterium; assembly: GCA_041686835.1. Classification (GTDB taxonomy): domain Bacteria; phylum Bacillota; class Bacilli; order Paenibacillales; family JAWLCZ01; genus JAWLCZ01. The sequence goes on from JAWLCZ010000214.1 coordinate 2,146, forward strand.
CCATAGTATCCCTCCTTGTCCGCTATATGGCGAGAGAGCCGATGAATATGATGACGGTAACGGATACGATAATCGTGAGCGTGAGACGGGTTTTAAACGTCCCGAGCATCATGATCGTATTTTTGACGTCCAGCATCGGGCCGAAAACCAGGAAAGCGACCAATGAGCCGGCGGAAAATGTGCTTCTGAACGAAGAAGCGATAAACGCATCGGCCTGTGAGCAAAGGGAAAGGACATAAGCGAGTCCCATCATCACCAGCGAGGAGGACGCCTTTCCTTGCCCGATGGCGAGAAGCGTCGACGTGCTTACATAGGTTTGAACGGCTGCCGCGACGAACGCCCCGAAAATCAAATATTTTCCCATGGAAAAAAATTCATCGACCGCATGCTTCAGGCTGCCCCAAATTTTTTCCCGAAGCGAAAAAGCTTCATGGTGGCCGGAAGGGTTGCGGATCGTGCCCTTTAACTCATCCCCTTTAAAAAGAACCGAGATCAAAAGACCCGTAAGAAGAGCGACGATCAAAGCGAATCCTGCCCGGTAGGCGACCATGCTCCAGTCGTTCCCAAATGCGGCATAAGTGGAAAACAACACGATGGGATTGACGATCGGTCCCGTGAGCATAAAGGCAATTCCCGCATAAAGCGGCACCCCTTTCATGACAAGTCTCCTGACAATGGGGATGATGCCGCATTCGCAAGCCGGAAACAGCACGCCCAGGAACATCGCGAACAGAATCGCCAACAGCCGGTTTTTCGGCACGATTCTCGCGACCATGTCCTCGGTTACAAACATTTGAATGATGCTCGCCGCGAACACGCCCAGCAGCACGAACGGCAGTGACTCTATTAAAATACTGATAAAAATCGTGTTCAACTGCAGCAGGGATTTCGGTATCAAGGAAAAGATCATAAATCCTCCACAAAGAAAGAGCGCTAAAAAACATAGATTGACGGCCGTCAAGCCAAATGAGGCTACAATAACAATAACACGATAACGGGATGCCGCGCAAAGGATGGAATGAAATTGCGCTTCCATTCAGCGGGCACCAACCCGAAGGGTACAAAACAAATATAAGGATACTTTCCTTTGTATTTCCGTTGAACATGCATCATACTTAAACCTATCAGCGTTCATGCAAAAATGAGTTCAAGGAGGCAAAGATCGATGGATAATGATTTCGTTCGCCCGTTCCATGGCGGAGGATACACGCATGTATCCTTTGTGGGAAATCCCATAACGAAACCATTTCCGATCGTTTGCTGCAAAATCTTGACTGGCGCTGCATATACAATACTTCAATGAATGATGGGTCAGCGTAAAGGCACCGGAATTTTCCGGCGCCAAATGCCTGTACAGAGACGTCGGAAAACCGGCGTCTTTTTTGCTTTGTCCAGAGACGTCGGGGAACCGGCGTCTTTTTTTGGCGCGCAGTACGGACCGTCACATCCATTTCCGGGAGGGAATCGTTCATGAATGCATCAAACCGTTGGACGTGGGAATCGAACATAAGGCAGGAAGACGGATGGCTAACCAAATATGAACGCATACGCCGCTTTCTTGACGATCGCGGTTATCCGAAATTCAGGTTGAAGCAAATTACGGATGCCGTGTTTAAAAACCGGATCGGCGATTTCGAACGTATGACCGTGCTCCCCAAACCGTTGCGAAACCAGTTGTGCGAACAATTCGGCAGCAGTATACTCGGCATCCGGCCGCTGATTCAATCCGCATCCGTTCAGGCGAAAAAAATTTTGTTCGAGGTTTCAGGCGGCCATAAAACGGAAGCCGTAGCGATGACTTACAAGGCGGGTTGGGAATCGTTCTGCATTTCTTCCCAGTCCGGATGCGGTTTCGGATGCCAATTTTGCGCAACCGGAGCGGTCGGGCTGAAGAAAAATCTTTCCGCCGACGAAATCACCGATCAAGTGCTGTATTTTCATTTGCAGCAGCATTCGATTGACAGTGTGTCGTTCATGGGGATGGGCGAAGCTCTGGCCAATCCTCAAACGTTCGCCGCCATCCGGACGCTTACGGATCCCGGCTTGTTCGGATTGAGCCCCAGGCGTCTCACGATATCTACCATCGGGATCATTCCGGGCATCGTACAGTTAACGAGACAGTTCCCGCAAATCAATCTGACCTTTTCACTGCATACTCCCTTCGACGATCAGCGAAGCGAACTGATGCCGATTAACCGCAAGTACCCTATCCCGGATGTGATGTCGGTACTGGACGAGTATATCCGCGAAGCGGGCCGCAAGGTGTACATTGCCTACGTGTTGCTTCCCGGAGTGAACGACAGTACGGAGCATGCCAAAGCGGTCATCGCTCTTCTTAAAGGAAGGGGGCCGTGGGCCCGCTTGTATCATGTGAATCTGATCCGGTACAATCCCGCAGCGGGAGCGCCGGGTAATTTCGAACGTCCGGAGCGGCGAAGCGTTGAAGCATTTTACCGGCAGTTGAGAACCGCCGGCTTGAACGTGACGATAAGACCATCGTTCGGAATGGATATCGACGCGGCATGCGGCCAGTTATACGGCCAATATCGCATAAGAGGGGAGCCGGATTCCCATTCTAATTCCTATTGACCCTCACGCAACGTGATGGATTATGATGAATTCGGAGGTGATGATGTGCCGTACAAAGTGAAGGAAGTAGCCGAAATGGCGGGCGTGAGCGTACGCACGCTTCATCATTACGACGAGATCGGTCTTCTTGCGCCCGAAACGGTCAACCAGGCCGGATACCGGCTTTACTCTGTTCGCGATCTGGAGCGGCTGCAGCAAATTTTGTTTTTCCGGGAACTCGGTTTTTCTTTGCGGGAGATCAAGACGATTTTGGATAGCCCCGGATTCGACCGTAAACGGGCCTTGGAAACGCACAGGGATCTGCTGCTCCAAAAGAAAAAGCGGTTGGAAGACATCATCGACACCGTAAACAAGACGATTCAATCGATTGAGGGAGGAATTGAGATGGGCAAGAACGAAATGTTCGAAGGCTTTGACATGACGGCCATAGAAGAACACAAGAAAAAGTATGCCGCGGAAGCGCGGCAAAAATACGGCGACGCGGCCGTGGATGCGGTCGAGCGGCGAACAGGCCGGTATTCGAAAGAAGATTGGGCGAACATTATGGCGGAGCATGCAGCAATCCATGACAAAATCATCGCCGCCATGGATAAAGGTCCGGCCGACCCGCAAGTTCAGGAAGCCGTCGGGGAGCTGCGCCGGTGGATTACCGATCATTTCTACGACTGCACGCCGGAAATATTCCGCGGGCTCGGGGATCTGTATGTGACGGATGAACGATTCACGGCCAACATCGACAAGCGGAAAGAAGGGCTGGCCGCATTCCTGCAAAAAGCGATTCACGATTACTGCGACAGGATCGGCGCAACACCGTAAACAACCGCAAATCCGTTGTTTGAGCAGCCGGGCAAATGAAAACAAAGCGGCAGGGCCGCATCGGGAACTCTGTCCATCATGTGACCTGGACTTGAACCGGAATCTCCGGAAGCCATATCCGGAAAACGCTGCCTTCCTCTAACCGGCTTTCCACGCTGATGCGCCCGCCGTGAAGATCGACAATGGACTTCGTAATGGCGAGCCCCAATCCGGATCCTCCATATTTGCGGGCACGCGACGTGTCGATCCGGTAGAACCGTTCAAATATATGCGGAAGGTGTTCTTTAGGGATGCCGGGACCGTTGTCTTTTACCGCAAGTTCAATCCCGTCGGAGCTATCGTTTACCGAGACGGAGATTTCCCCGTCAGCCGGATCGGTATGTTGCACGGCATTTTGAAACAAGTTCAAGATGACTTGCTTGATTTTGTCCGGGTCGAACTTCGTTTTTTTCGAGGTTGTTATATCGAAGCGGACGTTTCTTCTGCCTGCGAGCAGGCGAAGCTGCGGCTCCATCTCAA
>JAWLCZ010000215.1:0-6059 GCA_041686835.1 Paenibacillaceae bacterium
GATTCAACCGGCCCGCCGAGCCGTTCAACGCAATGACGGCGCCGATTCTCATTGCATCCGGTAACGGGAATGACCCGGTGACATTTACTGCCGCCGGGCTCTCCTTCTCTTGCTTGCAAGAGACGGCCCGCCGGGTTCGACGTCACGGCTACAAAGGGGTAAATCCGCGCCGAGTTCCGAAGGAGCTTGCAGCCTGCGGCTCCTCTCTCTGGACGGTTCCTGCGGCGGATTCGTGTCTTTGATCCTCGCTTTTCTTTTATGTCCACTTTGAAATCATATTATGAAACCTTATTATAAAGATGATTTCGACGATGTCAAGTGTACAATTGATCCTGCGCATTGGCTTCGCCCAGCGCCGTCTTGCAAATTCTGCAGTAGGTGCACAGCTTCGCGCGATCTTCAAAAATTTGCCGGACCGTCCGGATGACCTGCATTTCCGGTTCTCTTGTATGGATATACACCGTTTGCGGCGAAACGGAAATGAGCGTGCTGACGATCATATCCTCAAAATTCACGTCTTTGTCCATCAGTTCGATAACGAATCCGTCCATATCTTTCGTCTCGATCGGCTTTAACCGTTCGTTCAGCAGAATAAATTCGTTTCCGCCTTTATGCATCAAATGGGCTACAGGAATTTTCGCTTCCTGAATGTAAACAAAATATTTCAGCAGGGAAATAAATTCCTGGTACTGCTTTTCCATGAGAAATTCGTCAATGGCGTACTCGGCCACTTCCCGCAGCTCGTCGGTATAACTTTGCAAACGAAAATGAACGAATCCGTCAACGTTGAGTTCCGTGTGCTCCTTCAAATAATTGTGCAAAATGCCGGCAATTTTCGTTTTTCGCCGCATGGTTGCCTCACTGCCGGAAAATCCGCTTCCTTCAGGCTGATTTAACAGCTGCGCGCAAAATTTTTCAATATCGTGAATATCCTGCTCTTCATATTCGTATTCATCGGCAATCATTTTCCGCATCAAATCCGCTTCGAATTGCTCCAGAATGTATTCCGCAATCGCGTTTCCCGCTTTTTCATAAATGGGTCCGGCCTGCAGAAGCTGAAAGCCCGGAAGAACGGCCTCGCACCGAATGTCCGTCCGCCCGTGATGTATGTCAATGTGAAGTTGAACTTCGCCGTGATGACTATGTAGCGCCTCGAACTCGTGAATCATCTTGGTGTACAGCTGGTTAGCGCAATGCTCCGATTCGGTCATAATCGTTACCGTAAACAGTTCCACGTTCATCACTCCTTTCTTTTCTTTAATCAGTATATGGTCAACGTAGTGCATATATACAAACAAACGTTGGTATCTAAGGAAAGCTTTTATCGGTAAAGCAAAAAACGCCCGTCCGCCCCATTGGACAGACAAGCGTTTATATGGACTTGAAAATCTAATTTTGCATGACGAAATCTTTTTCCACGGTGGCATGTTCATCGAAAACGCGCAAAATTTCGTACTTCGTGTTGCGCTGCGCCGGAATTTTGCCGGCTTCGCGGATGAGCCGCAAAATAAGCTCAATGTTCACTTTATGCGTTGTGCCGGCCGCCGAAACGACATTCTCCTCAATCATCGTGCTGCCGAAATCATTGCAGCCGTAATGCAGCGACAGCTTCCCGATCTCGGGCCCCATCGTCACCCATGAAGCCTGGAAATTGCGGATGTTATCCAGCATGAGCCGGCTTATCGCCAGCGTCTTCAAATATTGATCCGGACCGACTTTTTCCGCTTTCAAATTGGTGTTTTCCGGCTGGAACGTCCACGGGATAAACGCCAAAAAGCCGGGCGTATTCCACTTGTTGCGGATGCACTCGTCCTGCGCGTCGCGGATGCGAAGCAGATGCAGCACGCGCTCCTCCACCGTTTCGCCGAACCCGATGACCATCGTTCCCGTCGTATGCATGCCGAGCTTATGCGCCGTTTGCATGACGTCCATCCAATCGCGCCAGGAGCCTTTCAGCCGGCTGATTTTTCTGCGGGTGCGATCATCGAGTATCTCCGCCCCTCCGCCCGGCAGCGAATCCAATCCCGCGTCGCGAAGCTGCCGGATCACTTCTTCGAGCGACAAACCGCCGGAAACTTCCTTCATTTTCATAATTTCCGCCGGAGAGAACGAATGCATCGTAATGTTAAACCGCTTCTTGATCTCGCGAAGCAAATCGGTGTAATACGTAAACGGCAGATCGGGATTCGTTCCGCCCTGCATTAAAATTTCCGTTCCGCCCACATCGATCGTTTCCTGGATTTTCTGGAAAATGACTTCGTTCGGAAGCACGTATCCTTCCTTCGAGCCGGGACGCCGGTAAAACGCGCAAAACTTGCAGTACACGTCGCATATGTTCGTGTAGTTGATATTTCTTCCGACGACGAAGGTGGCAATCGGTTCGGGGTGAAACTTCAGCATCACCTGGTTGGCCGCGTGCCCCATTTTTTCGATTTCATCCGATTCGAACAGGGCGATGCCGTCCTCAAGAAACAGCCTTTCGCCGGCCAGCGCTTTATTTAAAATGCGGTCGATTCGACTCACTTGCGTTCACTCCTTAATGAGCCCTTATTCCACTTTATCCTATCATAAAGCGGCGATTCCGTCATTAACCGAACGCATTTTTTCGGGAGACGGTTCTTTTGAGGATCCCCCCGACAAAAGAACCGTTGACAGATACCGTTTACCGCAAAGCCTGCTCCAAATCCTCAAGGATATCTTCGATATGCTCCAGCCCGACGGAATACCGCATCAAGCCGTCGGTAATGCCCCGCTGCAAACGGACGTCACGCGGCATGGCGGCATGCGACATCATCGCCGGGTAGGACAAAATGCTTTCCACCGCGCCCAAGCTTACCGCAACAAGCGGGATTCGCACTTTGTCCATCACTTGGCGCGCGCGTTCGCCGGAACCGACGTCGAACGATACGACCGCCCCGTAACCGAGCGATTGCTTCTCGTGAATTTCCCTGCCCGGGTGATGGGGCAATCCGGGATAATATACCTTTTCCACTGCCGGATGGTTGGACAGCCAGGCGGCCAACCGCCTTGCGCTTTGCTCGGATTGTTCCATGCGCGCCTGCAGCGTTTTCATTCCGCGCATGAGCATCCAGGAATCGCTTACGCCAAGCACGTTGCCCAGCGCGTTTTGCAGCTGCTTCATTTTCCTGCCCAGTTCTTCCGTGCCCGCGACAGCCAGTCCGGCCAGCAGATCGCTGTGGCCGCCAAGGAATTTCGTCGCGCTGTGCAGCACGATGTCGACGCCGTGTTCGATCGGACGTTGGTGATACGGCGTCATGAACGTGTTGTCCAGCATCGTAATCAAGTGATGCTCTTTCGCCCAAGCGCACACCTCGGCGATGTCGGTAATTTTCAGCGTCGGGTTGGAAGGCGTTTCCATGAACACCGCTTTCGTATTCGGCTTCAGCGCCGCCTTTACCTGGTCCAGATCGGTCATGTCGACGAATGTGGAATCGATGTTCATCCGGTTTAAAATGGTCGTCAGCAGCCGGTACGTTCCGCCGTATACATCTTCGGTCACGATGACATGATCGCCCGCCGAAAGCAGCAAAAACGCCGTCGAAATCGCCGCCATGCCGGAAGCGAACGCAAACCCGCTTACGCCGCCCTCGAGCTGGGCGATATAATCTTCCAGCGCTTGGCGGGTCGGATTGCCGGAACGTGTATAATCGTATTCCGGAGGATTGTCCAATGAAAAATGATGAAACGTTGACGCCTGATACAAAGGGACGCTGGAAGCGCCGGTTTGCGGGTCGATTTCCGAGCCGAAGTGGATTAATCGGGTGGCAAACCGTTTCCGTTTACCGTGTTGCCGTTCTTTATCGTCCGTCATCATGCGCCTCCCCTTTCCACTTCCGCTTTTGCCGCCGCAAACGCCTGCTCCAGATCGGCTATCAGATCGTCTACATGCTCGATACCGACCGAATAACGGAGCAGCCGATCGTCAACGCCCACTTTCCGGCGGATTTCTTCAGGGATGTCCGCATGCGTCTGCACCGCCGGGTACGTCATCAGCGACTCGACGCCCCCCAGGCTTTCCGCAAAAGCGATAAGCCGGATATGGCGCAGCACCGGTTCGATGAAGCGGGCGTCCGTCATTTTGAAAGAGAAAATGCCGGTGTTGCCCGACGATTGCTTGTTCTGGATTTCGTGGCCGGGATGCCCTGGAAGCGCCGGGTAATATACTTGATCGACCATCGGATGCGCCGACAAATATTCGGCGATCTTTGTCGCGTTATATTCGTGCCGCTCCATGCGGAGCGCCAGCGTCTTCATGCCGCGCATCAACAGCCACGAGTCCTGCGGTCCGAGCACCGCGCCGATCGAGTTGTGCAGGAACGCCATTTGTTCGGAAAGCTCCTGCCCTTTGGTGACAATAAGTCCGGCCAGCACATCGTTGTGCCCGCCCAAATATTTGGTGGCGCTGTGAACGACAATGTCCGCTCCCCATTCAATGGGCCTCTGGAAATAAGGAGTGAGCAGCGTATTGTCGACGATCGAAAGAATGCCTTTTTTCTTCGCCCAGCCGCAAACCCGCTCCAGATCGGTAATCATCATCAACGGATTCGTCGGCGTTTCGATTAAGATCGCTTTGGTGTTCGTCCGGCAATGCGATTCCAGCGCATCCAGATCGTTCGTGTCCACATAGGTCGCCGAAACGCCGAACCGGGACATCACTTTTTCCAGCAGCCGGTACGTTCCGCCGTACAAGTCGAGGGAAACGAGCAGGTGATCCCCTTGCTGAAACAGGGCGAATACCGTCTGCAGCGCAGCCATGCCCGAACTGCAGGCAAATCCGGCATCCCCCGACTCCAGAAGAGCGATCGCTTCTTCCAGTACTTTGCGGGTCGGGCTTTTCGTGCGGGCATAGTCAAACCCGGTGCTTTGCCCCAATTTCGGATGGCGAAACGCTGTCGCCTGGTATATCGGGAAACTGACCGCTCCCGTCACCGGCTCGGACATTGAGCCGATTTGCGCCAAAACACTTTCGATCTTCATTTTGTGCTCCTCCTATTACTCGGTTTATGGTCTAGAAGCGCGGTCAGATTCCCGCTCCCAATTCGTTTAAATCGTAAGGTGTTTCCTGGTAGACGTAATAGTTCAGCCAGTTGGAAAACAGCAGGTTGGCATGGGCCCTCCATTGGGTTAACGGGTATTTCGTCGGATCGTCGTTCGGGAAATAATTTTTCGGCAGCCCGATATTCAGCCCTTTCGCTTTATCGCGGTCATACTCCCATTTCAACGTAAGCGGATCGTATTCCGAATGTCCCGTTACGAAAATTTGCCGTCCGTCCTTCGTGGCCACGATATAAATGCCGGCTTCCTCCGATTCGGATAAAATCTCGAGCTCGGGCACCTTTTCAATATCTTCGCGGCGAACTTCCGTATGGCGGGACTGCGGAACGTAGAACACCTCGTCAAATCCGCGCAGCAGCTTCACGTTCCGTTTCGTCACCGTATGCGGGAATACGCCGAATAATTTTTCCGGAAGCTTATATTTCGGGATGCCGAAATGGTGGTACAACCCCGCTTGGGACGCCCAGCAAATATGAATGGTCGACGTCACGTTGTTCAGCTTCCAATCCATGATCTGCTTCAATTCTTCCCAGTACGTCACTTCCTCGAATTCCAAATGCTCCACAGGCGCGCCGGTAATGATCATGCCGTCGAATTTTTCGTGCTTGATGTCGTCGAACGTCTTATAGAACATTTCCAGATGCTCGGCGGAAGTGTTTTTCGAAATGTGGGTTTTCGGGTGCAGCAGCACGATTTCCACCTGGAGCGGCGTGTTGCCGAGCAAGCGCAAAATTTGCGTTTCCGTCGTTTCTTTCGTCGGCATCAGATTCAGGATCACGATGCGAAGCGGACGGATATCCTGGTGGAACGCCACGGATTCGTCCATCACAAAAATATTTTCTTTATTCAACACTTCTTTGGCCGGAAGATTGTCGGGGATTTTAATCGGCATAGGACATGTCACTCCTCTTGGGCAATATTCGATTTTCAGACAAAATAAAAAACCTTTCGCGAGAAAGGTCCTAACTATACGAAACAGTCAG